>DATLXW010000085.1:0-3647 GCA_035575415.1 Methyloceanibacter sp.
CGAGCACGATGACGAGAAAGATCGACTTTACCACGGAAGCGGTCGTCATCAGTCCGAGCGATTCGGCGCTTCCCTTCACTTGCAGCCCCTCGGCGCAGGCGACGAGGCCGATGACCAGGCCCATGAAGGGCGCTTTCAGGATGCCGACCTTGAAGTGGGTGAGGGAGATCGCCTCGGTCAGCCGCGCGATGTAAATGTCGGGACTCATGCCGCCATAGAACCAGGCGACAAGTCCGCCGCCGTAGAGCGCCGCCATGCACCCCAAGAAAGTGAGCACCGGAAGGGCGATGACCAGAACCAGAATACGCGGCAGGATGAGAACTTCGACCGGGTCGAAGCCCATGGTGCGCAAGGCGTCGATTTCCTCCCGCATCTTCATCGAGCCGAGTTCGGCGGTGTAGGAACTGCCGGAGCGGCCGGCCACCATGATGGCGACGATCAAGACACCGATCTCGCGCAGGACCAGAATGCCGACGAGATCGACGGCGTACATTTCGGCGCCGAACTTGCGGAAATGGAAAATCCCCTGCTGGGCGATGATGCCGCCGATCAGGAAGGTGATGAGCAGGATGATGGGAACCGCCTGCCAGGCGACGCGGTCGAGCTGATTGACGGTCGAGGTGAAGCGGAACTCGCGCGGACGGACGAGCACCCGCAGGGCGGCGACGCCGACGCTGCCGAGCATTTCGGCGAATAAGGTGAGATCGCGTCCTACGCCGGCGCAGGCACGCCCCACCGAGACGAGGCCGGAGACGATTCTATTCTCACGCGGCGGCGACGGCGCGGGCTCGCGATTGACCCCATGCATCTCCTTGAGCAAGCCGCGGTCATGCGGCGGCATGCCGATGATTTTCGCCTCGCGTCCTTCGGCGCTCCACGCGCGTGTAAGCCGCTCGAGCAGCCAGGCGCCGAACGTGTCGAATTCGCGCACGTCGCGCATGTCGATCGACACGTTCTTGGCGTGGGCGGCTTCGCCCGCCACGGTGTCGATCAAACGCTCGAGCTCGCGCGCATGCGCGGCGGTCCAAGACCCGCTCGCCGCGAGTTCGAGCTTCTCGCCCTTCAACTTGCTGGTCAGCAAAACCTCGCCCATGACACGGCACCTCCGGCCCTAACCAAGGGCTCCGCCAAGAGACGTCGCCCTCTCTCGGATGGCCAATGTGCCAGGCGTTGGCAAGCGGCTAGCTGCGGGTGAGGTCGATCGTCACGCTTTTCAGAGCAATTCCTTGCGTCGAAATCGCGACGCTCTGGCGGGAGCCGCTATAGGAAACGCGCATGGTGCCGGACACGCCGCCCGAGATTTGGAGCGTAATCCGATCGCTCGAAGCCTGCCCGGAAGCGGTTCCGGAGGCATTGAAGGTGCGCTCTTCCCAGGTGCCGCTGATCCGGCTGCCGCTCTGGCTGAGCTTGCTCCTGATCTCGACATTGGAGCTTTCGCTTTGGCAGCGGATGGCCATGCCGAGCTGCGAGCCGCCGCCGGTGTAATAGGCGTTGCATTTGAGTCGCTCGGTACGGCCATCACTCAGCTTGATCTGCCCGCTGCCGCGCCAAGAGCCAAGCAGTACATCGAAGGGATTGGCCGCCGCGGCGGTTGGAACGGGCCAGGGGGCCATGACGAGAGTCGCCAGCATGGCCAGGGCAGCGATGTGGCGACGGGAGTGCCTTGGGCGAATCGTGAATCGCATGGGCTTTTGTTTCTCGCACTTTGCGCTCAGGAACAAGCCAAGATTGCGATTACACGATGATGACAAAAGGGCGATCCACAGCCAAACCCACGCCCTAAAATTGTGCAGCAGGAGCGGGTTGTGTGCTTGTGTCGTCTGTCAAATCAAAACTGCGTCAAGCCGCCTCAGGCATAGGACGGCCCGCCGGCCCCTCGGTATCCGATCGAGGCGCAGGATCGCAAGCGACCACGTGGCGATGCTCCGATATCTTGGTAAGGCCCGAAATCTGGCCAATGCTAAGAGCATAGCCTGTGGCGAGCAGTCGGCCGAACTCCTCGGCGTAGTCCTTCTGGGCTTCGCTGAAAAACGTTCGCTGACGTTCGTTTGCCGATTCGACGTCGCAGCATTGGCGAAGCGCGCGCAGATGTTCGATAGTGGCGCCCATGCGCTTGGCGATGAAGCGCGCGCTTTCAACTTCGTAGGCCTGCCAAGCCTTCAAATTTCCTTCCAGCAGGACGATCGTCGCATCAAGCAGAGGGTTCCAGAGGAATGGGTGACCACCGGGAGGAACGGACTTTTGCATGGATCGGCTCCTTCACATTTGCCCCCGCCGCATAGCCTTCAAGACATTATGACACTCTTTTTCATCAAGCTTTTCACATGTTCCGTTGGCCGGGACCTTGATCAAGCTCAACAAATCTTGAGGTCACGCGCCGGCGTGGACTAGAGTTTGGCCGGTCTTGCTCCCGGCTCTGCCAAGGAGATACGCCATTCCGCCAAAGCCAAATGTCGCCATAACCTATTGCCGGCTTTGCAACTGGCTGCTCCGGGCGGCCTGGATGGGGCAGGAACTCCTCTCCACTTTTGCCGAGGAGTTGGGCTCAGTCACCTTGATCCCGGACGACACCGGGGGCGTGTTCGAGGTGACCCTCGACGGCAAGCTCTTGTGGTCGCGCGCCGAGCACGGGCGCTTCCCCGAGATCAAGGAGCTCAAGCAGTTGGTGCGCGACGAGGTCGCCCCACAGCGCGACCTCGGCCACATCGACAAAAAAGACAATACGCACTAGCGGAACGGACCGCCGCACTTTCGCGCGCTCCTGTGTGAGATACCGCACACAGACAGATGACGGCACGCACCATCTGAGGCGTGACTCGAGGGCCGTTGCCCGAGATCGTCAACAAGGACGGCAGGACCAATGAAATTCGTGTATTATTTCCTCGCCGCGCTACTTGGCGGCCTGATCCGGCCCAATCGTACCGGACAGAGCCGCAACGCCTCGCCCGATCGAATTTTGGATTGAGCGGGCGGCTCGCGGTCATCGTTAGGGCGGCCTACCAGGGCCGGAGCTTTGATGTCGCGGCCCGTGGTCGTCACCATTCCCCACAGCCTCGGCCGGGACGAGGCGATCCGGCGCCTGAGGGCCGGTTTCGGCAAAGTGCGGTCGAGCTTCGGCGAGAGCTTCGTCATCCTCAAGGACGAGTGGTCCGGCGGCCATCTCGACTTCCACGCCAGCCTGCTCGGGCAGAGCACGACAGGCAGAATCGACGTTTCCGACGATCAGGTGCGGGTCGAAGTCGACCTTCCCTGGGTGCTTTCGCTGTTTGCCAGCAAGGCTCGGGACCTGGTGCGCGAGGAAGGCCGGCGTATGCTGGAAAAGCCGGCAACGCCCGAAGCTTAAAGGCTACGATATCTCGATAATGGTGACTTCGGAGGTGCCAGCCTCGACCACGTCGCCCACCTGCTTGCCCATGAGCGCCTGCGCTACCGGCGAGACGTAGGAGATCGTGCCGAGCGAAGGGTCGGCTTCGTCCTCGCCGACGATACGGTAGGTCTGGCGCCGGCCATCTTCGCGCTCGATGGTGACGGTCGAACCGAAGCGAACCTCCGAAGTGTCGGCCGGCGGCTCGACCACCTGGGCGGTGGCCCGGCGCGAGGTCCAATAGCGCAAGTCGCGGTTGACCTTGGCAATGCGCGGCTTGTCG
>DATLXW010000086.1:0-20548 GCA_035575415.1 Methyloceanibacter sp.
ACGCTCGAGGATTCGGCCGGCGCTGTCGATCACTTCTTTCAGCTATCGCTGCAAAAGGCCGTCTGGCGTTACCTCGTGCTCGGCGTCTACGGGTCCTACGAAAGGGCCGATTACGCCGGCAGCCAGCAGGTTGACCAGCGCACGAAAGTGGGGGCGACCGGCGAATATTACTTCAACCCGATCACCTCGGCCTATGTGCGCTACGAGCACACCGACTTCTTCAGCACTCCTGATCCCTCCGGCGACTTCGTCGAGGACGAGATCAAGATCGGGATCAAGCTGCGGCGTTAGTCAGAGCAGCTTCTTGATCTCGGTGGAAAGCGCGTGGCGTAAGTCAGGCCTGGCGAGCGCGTAGGCGATATTGGCGGCGAGGAATCCGAGTTTCGAGCCGCAATCGAAGGTCCGTCCCTCATATTTCAGCGCGAAGAAGGGTTGGCGCTTAAGCAGGACCAGCATGGCGTCGGTGAGCTGGATCTCGCCGCCGGCGCCCTTTTCCTGCGCCGAAAGAATTTCGAAGATCTCAGGCTGAAGAATATAGCGGCCGAGAATGGTGAGATTGGAGGGCGCCGTGCCGGGCTTCGGCTTTTCCACCATGCCGTCGATAGGAAGAAGCCGGCCGTCGCCTTCGCCGCTCAAACTAACGACGCCGTAATTCTTGGTCTGATCCTCCGGCACGGGGTCGACCGCGAGGATATTGGCGCCCGGTACCTTGGCATAAGCGTCGAGCATTTGCGCAAGGCAGCCTTTGCCTTCCGTCTGCACGAGAACATCGGGCAGGAGCAGGGCGAAAGGTTCATTGCCGACGAGTTCGCGCGCGCACCAGACCGCGTGCCCGAGCCCGAGCGGCTCCTGTTGACGCGTGTAGCTCGTGCTGCCGGCCTCGGGAAGTTCGCGTATCAACGCCTCGAGTTCCGCCTTCTTGCCGCGCTCGGCGAGCGTGCGTTCAAGCTCGAACTGGCGGTCGAAATGATCCTCGATCACGGTCTTGTTGCGTCCGGTCACGAAGATGAAATGTTCGATACCCGCCGCGGCCGCCTCGTCGACCACATGCTGGATCAGCGGCCGGTCGACCACGGTCAGCATCTCCTTGGGCATGGCCTTGGTGGCCGGCAGGAAGCGGGTGCCGAGCCCCGCGACCGGGAACACGGCCTTGCGCACGCGGTGAACCATAAGCAATCCTCGATAAGGTTAAGTCGATGCGGGGACGATTCCGAAGCGCGCCAAGCATTAGAAGTCCCTCAACCTCTATCCGATAACAAGCGGCGAATTGCAAACGGCCGCAAGGTAAGGGTGTTCCATGGGTGTTCTTGTCACAGGCGGCGCAGGCTATATCGGCAGCCATATGGTGATTGAGTTGCTCGATGCCGGCGAAGACGTCACCGTCATAGACAATCTCTCCACCGGCTTTCGCCGGGCGGTTCCGGCCGAGGCAAAATTCGTCGAGGGCGACATTGGCGATCGGGCGCTCCTTCGGCGGCTGCTCGCCGGCAATTCGATCGACACCGTCATCCATTTCGCGGGCTCGATCGTCGTTCCGGAATCGGTCGCGCATCCGCTCGACTATTATCTCAACAATACCTGCAAGTCGCGCACGTTGATCGCGGCCGCGGCCGAGGCCAAGGTGCCTCACTTTATCTTCTCATCGACCGCCGCGGTGTACGGGATGCCGGAAGAGAACCCGGTGGGGGAAAATGCGCGGCTTGAGCCGATCTCGCCTTACGGCACTTCGAAGCTCATGACTGAGTGGATGCTGCGCGATACGGCCAAGGCGCATGCGCTCCGCTATGTGGCGTTGCGCTATTTCAATGTCGCCGGCGCCGATCCCAAGGGGCGCAGCGGACAATCGACCGCGCGGGCCACGCATCTGATCAAGGTGGCATGCGAAACCGCGCTCGGGGAACGTCCCTATCTCGAAGTTTTCGGCACCGACTATCCGACCCCGGACGGCACCTGCGTCCGCGACTATATCCACGTCACCGATCTTGTCCGCGCCCATCTCGACGCGCTGCGCTATTTGCGCGGGGGCGGCAAGAGCGAAGTGCTAAATTGCGGCTACGGCAAAGGGTTTTCCGTGCTCGACGTGATCGGCGCGGTGAAGCGCGTGGCGGAGACGGATTTCCCCGTGTCGATGGGTCCGCGACGAGTGGGCGATCCCGCGGCACTCGTGGCCAAGGCCAGCCGCATCGGCGAGGTTCTCGGTTGGAAACCGCAGCTCGACGATCTCGACATGATCGTCAAGCATGCCCTTTCTTGGGAAAAGCGGCTGATCGAGTATCGCGCCGCGTCGTAATCCCGCACTTTGCCTTTGCCGTGCCGCAAAGGAGCCTTCACTATTCCGCTTCAAGCCTCGGCTCTTCGGGACGGGTGGGATGAGGGCGCTGAAGCTCGGGAAGACCATGTTCGCCGCGATGCTGGCTGTGGCGCTATCCTCGCCTGCGGCCTGTGAGGAGCCGGACGACGTCGCAACCTATAAGCGGGCGGTGGAGAAGCGCTTCACCGCTTGGCTCCAGTCGCTATGGCCGGAGGCGGAGGCGCAAGGCGTCTCGCGCCAAACCTTCGAGGCGCAGATCAAGGGATTGAAACTCGATTGGTCGCTGCCGCATCTGGTTCTGCCCGATCCGGCCGGGCCCGACGGTCCGCCGCTGCCCGCGTCGCTCAAGCCTAAGCCCATTCATCAGCCCGAGTTCGACATTCCCGCCAACTATTTCAACAAAACCACGCTTCTCGCGCTTGCGCAGACGGGACGCGGCAAGATGAAGCAATGGGCGCCGCAGCTCCGCGCCATTCAAAATCAATACGGGGTGCCGGCGAGCATCGTGCTTTCCATCTGGGGGCGCGAGACCGGCTTCGGCAAAGCGGAATTGCCGTATGACGCGCTGACCGCGATCGCCACCCAAGCTTTCATGGGCAGGCGTCCCGAGGTGTTCCGAGAGGAAATCATTGTGGCTTTGAAGATCATCGAGCAAGGGCATGCCACGCGCGCCCAAATGAAGAGCTCCTGGGCCGGTGCCATGGGCTACACGCAGTTTCTGCCTTCCGACTTCGAGAAATATGCAGTCGACTTCGACGGCGACGGGCGCCGCGATATTTGGAATTCGGTTCCCGACGCGCTCGCTTCGGCCGGGAATGCATTACGCGCTCACGGTTGGGACGGAAGACAAAGCTGGGGCTACGAGGTGACTTTGCCCAAGAATTTCGATTGCACCGAGCAGGGGCCCGACAGAGCGCGTCCGATGTCTGAGTGGATCGAGCTTGGCGTCAAGCGCGTGGGAGGGCAGCCATTCCCGCAGGACAGATTCGGCGATCAAGCCTTTCTGGTTCTGCCTGCGGGTCTGAAGGGACCGGCATTTCTCGCCACCAACAATTTTTCGGTGCTCAAGCTCTATAACAACTCGGACGTTTATGCGATTTTCGTCGGCCATGTCGCCGATATGATCGTCAGTGACAAGCCCGTCAATTTCGCCGGCACTTGGCAGCCCGTCGAGAGGCTGCCACGCGACCGAATCCAGCGCTTTCAGGAAGCGTTGGTTGCCAAGGGGCACGATGTCGGCAAGGTTGACGGTCTGGCCGGCTTCAAGACGCGGCGCAGTATCGGGTACGAAGAGCGCAAGCTCGGGATGAAGCTGACTTGTTATCCGAGTCAGGCGCTGGTCGGCGCAGTGTTAAAGGATGCGAGCGCGGCGGCGGTGCAGTGATGCGGAAGCAACGGCCTCACTTGCCTAGGTTTCGCCCGTCAGAGTTGCTAGAGTGCGGCATGCGAATCACGGGGACTTCCAAACTCTTACTCATCGCCTCCGGTTGCGCCGCATTGTTGGCGCTGCCGCTTCCGGCTCATGCCGACAACGCCAAGGCTTGCGCTGAGGGGCTTTGGCCCGCGGCCAAGAGTGCCGGCGTGTCGCGGGCGACCTTCGATCGCGCCTTCCAAGGCTTCAGCATCGACCCGGAAGTGATCGAGCTTGCCACCTATCAGCCCGAATATGTGAAGCCGATCGGCGAATATATCGACCGTGCGGTCTCCGATAAGCGCATCATGATCGGCCAGCAGAAGCTGGCAGAGCATCAGGCGCTGCTCGGCGCGCTCGAGAACCGCTACGGGGTGGACCGCCACATCCTGGTCGCGATCTGGGGCGTGGAATCGAATTATGGCGTGCAACCCGGCGACAAGAATGTGATCCGGTCGCTCGGCACGCTCTACTGCACGGGCACCAAAGCCAAGTTCGCCAAGCCGCAACTCGTCTCCGCGCTGAAGATCCTACAACGAGGGGATATTTCGTTCGAGGCGATGAACGGGTCGTGGGCCGGCGCCATGGGCCACACCCAATTCATTCCCACGACCTATAGCGCCTACGCCGTCGATTATGACGGCGACGGTAAGCGCGACATTTGGGGCAACGTTCCAGACGCGCTCGCATCGACCGCGAGCTATCTCAAAGTCTCGAATTGGCGCCGGGGCGAGACCTGGGGCTATGAGGTCCGGCTGCCGAAGGGCTTCAACCCGAAGAAGGTCAGCGAGAACACGCTTAAGACGCTCGGCGAGTGGCAGAAGCTCGGCATCCTGCGCGCCAACGGCGAGCCGTTTCCGCGTCTCACCGATAAGGCCTCGCTGTTCTCGCCGGAGGGAACTCAAGGCCCCTCCTTTCTCGTGCTCAACAATTTCCGGTCGCTGCTCCGCTATAACGTGGCCAAATCCTATGCGCTCGCCGTAGGCCATCTCTCCGACCGGCTCAAGGGTTACGGTCCCTTTTTGCAGCCATGGCCCACCGACGAGCATCGCCTTTCGCTCGAGCAGCGCATGGAGCTGCAACAGCACCTGATCGCGCGGGGGCTTTTGGAAGGGGAGCCTGACGGGGTGATCGGGCGTGGCACGCTCGAGGCCATCAAGACCTATCAGCGCTCGAACAAGCTTCAAGTGGACGGATTTCCGACGCTAACCCTGCTTAAGCGCTTGCGCAGCGAGGCGCAGACGGCCATTGTTCCGGCCGAAGGGACCGGCGGCCTTCCCGTCGAGGGGACGGGAAGCCTCCCGAACAGCGTGGACTGAGGGCTCCATCGCGTAAGGCTCCGAAGCTATGTCGCGTCATTTCTTCCGGCTTCGCTCGTTGGCTTCCGCAGCCCGCAAAGGTCTGGCGACCGGCGCGCTGCTGCTCGCCGGCTTGGCGCCTGCCCTCGCGCAGCAGGGCACGCCCCCGGTGCAGCGCAGCTATATCAATCCTTTCCCCAACGGCGACCGTTATCGCGTGGTCGTGCTCGGCGATTCGCTCGGCGAGGGGTTGTGGTCGGGGCTTTACCGCACCTTCCAGGACGACCCGACCATCGAGTTCATCCAGAAATCGAAGCCGTCGACCGGTTTCTCCCGCACCGACACCTTCGACTGGAATAACGAGCTCGATCAGCTGCTCAAGAACGACAGTTTTCAAATCGCAGTGGTCATGTTCGGCGCCGAGGCGCAGCCGGTGCGCAGCGGAAAGGAATGGCTGAAGGTTGGCAGCGAAGGCTGGCGGGAGATTTACGGCCAGCGGGTCGAGACCTTCATCAAGAAGCTGCGTGCGGCCAATGTCGCCGTGTATTGGGTGGGCCTGCCCATCATGCGCAGCCCGGGGCAGAGCGCCGACGCGGAGGCCATGAACGATCTCTTCCGCGAAAAGGCCTTCATCAACGGCGCCAAATTCATCGACACCTGGAACGGTTTCATCGACGAGTCGGGACGCTATAGCGCCTATGGTCCCGACATGACGGGCCAGGTGAAGCGGCTCAGAGCCGATGACGGCGTCCATTTCACCGCCCGCGGCTATGTCAAGCTCGCGCATTTCGTCGAGAAGGATCTGCGCCGCGATTTGAACCTCGCCAAGATCGAGCGCAACATCCCGCTGGCCGGAACGGAGGAGGAGCAGGCGAGGGTGATGGGGCGGCCGGTGGTTCCCGGCAGGTCCGATCCCGAGCCGGCGGCCGCCCCGGCGGCCGCGCCGGCGGTACCGGGCGAAGCGACGGCGGAAGCGGCGCCCCCGCCGCAGAATCCGCAGTTGCAGGAGAGCAATGTCGGCGAGGTGAGCGTGGTGCGCCCGGCCATGGACCAGGCGATGCAAACGGCGCAGAGTCTTGCCCCGCAAACGCAGGCCGCCGCCGTGCCGGAAGTCGAGATGATCACGAGCGAACTGCCGACCGGGCTTACCGCGGTCGCCACGCTCTCGGCGGTCACCGATTTTTCCTTCAATTCCCGACCGCGGCTGCCGCTGCACCAGCGGCCTTATTACAAGGTGCTGATCAGGGGCGAGCAGCTCAAGCCGAAAGCCGGCCGCGCCGACGATTTCTCCTGGCCGCCGAGCTAGACTAGGGGCTAGCGGGGGAGGGTGGTCGTGCCCATCAGGAATTTGTCGATCGCGTGCGCGGCTTGGCGGCCTTCGCGGATCGCCCAGACCACGAGCGACTGACCGCGGCGCATGTCGCCGGCGGCGAAAATCTTCGGGCGCGAGGTCCGGTAGTCGAGGTCGTTCGCCTTGACGTTGCCGCGCTGATCGAGGTCGAGCCGCAATTCCTCGATCATGCCTTCGTGCACCGGGTGGAGGAAGCCCATGGCGAGCAGAACGAGATCGGCCGCAATCTGAAATTCGGAGCCGGGAATCGGCTTCATCTGGCTGTCGAGGCGAATGCATTCGAGCTGCTCGACCTTGCCGTCCTTGCCGAGGAAGCGGTTGGTCGCCACGCTGAAATCGCGAAGCGCCCCTTCGGCCTGACTCGAAGACGTGCGCAGCTTGAGCGGCCAATGCGGCCAGGTGAGCGCCTTGTTCTCCTTTTCGGGCGGCTGGGGCAGGATTTCGAGTTGCATCACCGAGACGGCGCCTTGGCGGAAGGACGTGCCGATGCAGTCGGAGCCGGTGTCGCCGCCGCCGATCACGACGACTTTCTTACCGGTGGCGAGGATCGGCTCGACATCGCCGAGCGGCTCGCCGGAAACGCGTCGGTTCTGCTGCGGCAGGAAGTCCATGGCGAAGTGGATGCCGGCAAGGTCGCGACCTTCGACGGCAAGATCGCGCGGCTGCTCGGCGCCGCCCGCGAGCAGCACCGCGTCATAGTCGCGCTCGAGCCTCGCAACCGGCAGGTCGCGGCCGACATGGACGTTGCAATGGAAGGTGACGCCTTCGGCTTCCATCTGCTTCACGCGACGCTCGACGATATATTTCTCCATCTTGAAGTCGGGGATGCCGTAGCGCAAAAGGCCGCCCGGATAGGCATACTTCTCATAGACATGCACGTCATGTCCGGCGCGGGCGAGCTGCTGCGCCGCGGCAAGGCCGGCGGGGCCTGAGCCGACGATGGCGACGCGCTTGCCGGTCTTGGTCTCGGGAGGCTCGGGCCTGATCCAACCTTCGGCGAAGGCTTTGTCGGCGATGGCGCATTCGATCGATTTGATCGTCACCGGCACGTCGATGATGTTGAGCGTGCAAGCGGCCTCGCAGGGCGCCGGGCAGACGCGGCCGGTCACCTCCGGGAAATTGTTGGTCGAGTGCAGGTTCTCGGCTGCGACCTGCCAGTCGGAGTGATAGACGAGGTCGTTCCAGTCCGGGATCTGGTTGTTCACCGGGCAGCCGGTATGGCAATAGGGGATGCCGCAATCCATGCAGCGGGCGGCTTGGCGCGCAATATCGGCCTCGCTTGGGGCGATGACGAATTCGCGCCAGTGGCGGACGCGGTCGGCCGCTGGCTCATAGGCCCGGTCCTCGCGCTCGATCTCCAGAAAACCAGTGATCTTGCCCATTAAAGTCATGCTCTTTGGCCTGTGGCCATGCAAACGCTTTGCCGTCGAGTAGTCACCGTCTTGGCTTTGCCGTCAAGCGTGGCATCCGTGCGCGGCAAGATCGGTGCCCAGCTCCCGCCAAGGGCATTGTCGCTCCTTGTGCTGAAAGTTTACCTGCCGTTGCCGCCGTTGCCGCGCAAGCCGATCTCGATCTCGCCGAGGCCCGTCTTGTCGGCCAACTGCTGGCGCGCCATTTCTTCGAGCGCGCGGCGGTATTCGACCGGCATCACCTTGACGAATTTCGGCAGATACTCGGTCCAATTATCGAGGATCGCGCGCGCCCGCGTCGACCCCGTGTAGTGGAGGTGGTTCCGTATGAGCCCGCGCAGCCGCTCCTCGTCGAAGCGGGTCATGTCGGTAATATCGACGAGACCGTGGCTTTCGAGATCGCCGGTGTGGTGATGCGCATGCTCCATCACATGGTTCTCGCTCGGGATCGGTTCGAGATCGACCATGGCGAGATTGCAGCGGCGCTCGAAGTCGCCCGCTTCGTCGAGCACATAGGCGATGCCGCCCGACATGCCGGCGGCGAAATTGCGTCCGGTGGGCCCGATCACCGCCACGACGCCTCCGGTCATATATTCGCAGCCATGGTCGCCGGTGCCCTCGACGACGGCGATGGCGCCTGAGTTGCGCACGGCGAAGCGCTCGCCGGCAATACCGCGGAAATAACATTCGCCGGCGATGGCGCCGTACAGCACGGTGTTGCCGACGATGATCGACTTCTCGGGAACGATGCCGGATTCCTCCGGCGGGCGGACGATGATGCGGCCGCCGGACAGGCCCTTGCCCACATAATCGTTGGCTTCGCCGACGAGATCGAGGGTGACGCCGTGGGCAAGCCAAGCGCCGAAGCTCTGTCCGGCCGAGCCTTTGAGGCCGATCCAGATTGTGTCCTCTGGCAGGCCTGCATGGCCATAACGTTTGGCGATCACGCCGGAGAGCATGGCGCCCGTGGTGCGGTCGGTGTTCTTGATCGTAAGCTCGAGCTTGACTGGCTTCTTCTCTTCAATGGCGGGGCGGCAAAGCTCGATCAGTTTTCGGTCGAGCACCTTGTCGAGCCCGTGGTCCTGCCGCTCGGAATTGTAGATGGCGACCTCCGGCGGCACCTCGGGCTTATGGAAGAGCCGGGTGAAGTCGAGCCCCTTGGCCTTCCAGTGCTCGATCGCCTGGCTCTTGTCCAGTACTTCGGTCCGGCCAATCATTTCGGCGAAGGTGCGGAAACCGAGCGCGGCCATATATTCGCGCACCTCCTCGGCGACGAAGAAGAAATAGTTGATGACGTGCTCGGGCTTGCCTTGGAACCTCGCCCGCAGCACCGGGTCTTGCGTGGCGACGCCAACCGGACAGGTGTTGAGATGGCACTTGCGCATCATGATGCAGCCGATCGCGATGAGCGGGGCTGTGGAGAAGCCGAACTCGTCGGCGCCGAGCAGGGCGCCGACAACCACATCACGGCCGGTGCGAATGCCCCCGTCCACTTGCACGGCGATGCGGCCGCGCAAGCGGTTCAATACCAACGTCTGTTGGGTTTCGGCGAGGCCGATTTCCCAGGGGCTGCCGGCATGTTTGATCGAGGTCAGCGGCGAGGCGCCGGTGCCGCCCTCAAAACCGGCGATGGTGACGTGGTCGGCTCGTGCCTTCGACACGCCCGCGGCGACCGTGCCGACGCCGATCTCGCTCACCAGCTTAACGCTGACGTCACCCTCGGGATTGACGTTCTTCAAATCGAAGATCAGTTGAGCCAAATCCTCGATCGAATAAATGTCATGGTGCGGGGGCGGGGAAATCAGTCCCACGCCCGGCGTCGAATGGCGTACTTTGGCGATGGTTGCGTCGACCTTATGGCCGGGGAGCTGGCCGCCTTCGCCCGGCTTCGCCCCTTGCGCCATCTTGATCTGCATCATGTCGGAGTTGACCAAATATTCCGTGGTCACGCCGAAGCGGCCGGAGGCGACCTGCTTGATCTTCGAGCGCATCGAGTCGCCGTTCGGTAGCGGCTTGAAGCGGTCCGACTCCTCGCCGCCTTCGCCGGTGTTGGACTTGCCGCCGATACGGTTCATGGCGATGGCAAGCGTGGTGTGCGCCTCGCGGCTGATCGAGCCGAACGACATGGCTCCGGTCGAGAAGCGCTTGACGATCTCCTTGGCGGGCTCAACCTCGTCGAGCGGGATCGGCGTGCGGCCGATCTCCTCTGCCGACTTGATGCGGAACATGCCGCGCAAGGTGAGGAGTTGCTCGGACTGCTCGTTGATCTGCTTGGCGTAGGAGCGGTACTTCTCCGGCAGATTGCCGCGCACGCCGTGTTGCAGGTCGGCGACCACCGACGGGCGCCATATATGCGCTTCCCCGCGCACGCGGAAGGCATATTCGCCGCCGACCTCTAGCGCGTCGCGCAATACCGGGGCGTCGGAGAAGGCGAGCTGGTGCCGGTCGACCGTTTCGCGGGCGATCTCATCGAGGCCAACGCCCTCGACCGCGGTATGCGTTCCGGTAAAGTATTTGGCGACGAAGTCACTGCGCAGGCCGACCGCATCGAAGATTTGCGCGCCGCAATAGGATTGATAGGTCGAAATCCCCATCTTCGACATCACTTTAAGGATGCCCTTGTTAACCGCCTTGATGTAGCGCTTGATCGCCTCCTCCGCGGTCAGCTCCTCGTCAAGCTCCGGCAGCATGGCCTCGATCGTGTCGAAGGCGAGATAGGGGTTGATGGCTTCCGCGCCATAGCCCGCGAGCGTGCAGAACTGATGCACCTCGTGCGCCTCTCCCGTCTCCACGACCAGGCCGACCGAAGTTCTCAGCCCGCAGCGGATCAGATGATGATGCACCGCGCTCGTGGCGAGCAACGATGGAATCGGCACGCGATCGGGGCTAACCGCGCGATCGGAGAGGATAATGATGTTTTCGCCCGCCCGAACCGCTTCCTCGGCCCGGCGGCAAAGCCGGTCCAATGCGCGCCCCATGCCGGGAGCGCCTTGATCGGCGCTGAAAGTGATATCGAGCGTGACGGTGCGAAACTGATTGTCGGCGACCTCGCCAATGCCGCGAATGCGCTCGAGATCCTCGTTGGTGAGGATGGGATGCGCCGCTTCCAGACGCTTGAGCTTGGATGTGCCTTCGAGATCGAGCAGGTTCGGACGCGGCCCGATGAAGGTGACGAGCGACATGACGAGCTGCTCGCGGATCGGATCGATCGGCGGGTTCGTGACTTGCGCGAAGTTCTGCTTGAAATAGGTGTGAAGCAGCTTCGGCTTGTCGGACAGGGCCGAAAGCGGCGTGTCGGTGCCCATGGAACCGACGGCTTCCTCGCCCACCTGCGCCATCGGCGACAGAAGGAATTTGAGGCTTTCCTGCGTGTAGCCGAAGGCCTGTTGGCGATCGAGCAGGCTCACATTGGTGCGCGGGGCGGGAGAGGCGCCGCGCGGCAACTCGTGCACGCGAATCTGGGTGCGATCGAGCCATTGCTGATAAGGATGCGCGCTTGCGAGCTCGGCCTTGATCTCCTCGTCGGAGATGATCCGGCCCTTCTCCAGATCGATCAGCAGCATCTTGCCGGGCTGGAGCCGCCATTTCTGGACAATGTGTTTCTCTTCGATCGGCAGCACGCCGGTCTCCGACGCCATGATGACAAGGCCGTCGTCGGTGACGAGGTAACGGGCGGGACGCAAGCCGTTGCGGTCGAGAGTGGCGCCGATCTGCCGCCCATCGGTAAAGGCCATGGCCGCGGGGCCGTCCCAAGGCTCCATCAGGCAGGCGTGGTATTCATAGAAGGCGCGGCGCTTGGCATCCATGAGCGGATTGCCGGCCCAGGCCTCCGGGATCAGCATCATCGCAGCGTGAGCGAGGCTGTAGCCGCCCTGCACGAGAAATTCGAGCGCGTTGTCGAAGCAGGCGGTATCGGACTGACCCTCGTAGGAAATCGGCCACAGCTTTTCGATGTCGGGCCCGAACAGCGGCGAGGACACGCTCGCCTGGCGCGCCGCCATCCAGTTAAGATTGCCGCGCAGCGTATTGATCTCGCCGTTATGCGCGACCATGCGATAGGGGTGCGCGAGCTTCCACGAAGGGAAAGTGTTGGTGGAGAAGCGCTGATGCACGAGAGCGAGCGCCGAGGCGAAGTTCGGATGATGCAGGTCGGCGTAATAGGCTCCAAGCTGATAAGCGAGGAACATACCCTTGTAGACGAGCGTGCGGCACGACAGCGACACGGTGTAAAAACCGATGTCGCGGCCGCCGGTCTCGCCGAGGACGGTATTGGAGATGACCTTGCGCAGAATGTAGAGCCTACGCTCGAACTCGGTCTCGTCCTCGATGCCGGGGCCGCGACCGATAAAGACCTGACGGTGCACCGGCTCGGTGTCGATCACCGGCTGGGACAAACACGAATTGTCGACCGGGACGTCGCGCCAGCCGAGCAGCTTCAAGCCTTCCGCCTCGGTCGCGCGGGCGATCACCTGCTCGCAGTAAATCCGCTGGGCGCGGTTCTGCGGCATGAACATGAAGCCGACGCCATAATGGCCTGGCGCGGGCAGCTCGATGCCGAGCGGCGCGCAGACCTCTTTCAGGAAGGCGTGCGGGATCTGCACCAGAATGCCGGCGCCGTCGCCGGCCTTGGGGTCGGCGCCCACGGCGCCGCGATGGGTCAGGTTCTCGAGAATCTGCAGCCCGTGCTCGACGATCTTGCGGCTTGGGCGCCCCTTGAGGTCGGCGACGAAGCCGACGCCGCAGGCGTCGTGCTCGCGCCCCGGATCGTAGAGTCCTTGCGCCGGCGGCGGGAGTCGCGCCGGAGTGTGAACCTGCGGGAGCGAGCCACGGAATGCCATCGTCACACAAAACCTAAGGCGACGCATCGCATCGCACGCGCGAACGGCGCCAAAAAAGCTATTGGCCACGGTCCGGATCTTCCACCAGCTTGGAGCGCCGGCCGGCTATGAGAAGAACCGGCTCCCTTAGGAGGCCTCCACCTTCGTTTGTGCAAAACGCAGGCCCGGCACTTGGTTCCGTCCATAGGGCGGATTGTCGTTGCGCCGCGCCAGAGCGACAAAGGTCAGTAAGCCTGTCCTATTCGCCCTCAAAATGACAGATTTCCAACAGGCACACAAGCCGGATTCGCGCGTTCCGTCGGGGGCATGCGGATCGGGACTTGCGTCGATGCGGCGGCGCGCCGCGCTGCGGGCCGAACCCAATTAACCGGGCTTACCGGGGAAGCCTGAGCGTTAAGCTTCGCGCAAGTTGCGACCCTTAGACTTCGCATCAGGCTCCCGACGATTGTCGTGCGTGCAGGGAGCAAAACAGGTCTCTCCCGTAGCACCTGTTGGACGTGAGAAGGGCGCCCCCTCGACGAGAGAGCGCCCTTCTTGTCGATGCGGAGGTGTGGGGCGCAAATCGCCACAAATCCCCGCAGTTGCGGGTCATAATATCCGCAATCGCCGGGCGATTAGGCGGCCTTGCTGTCGATGACCTTGGGGGCCGTTTCGGCCTTGGTCTCGATCGGGATGACACGCGGCTTCATGGCCTCCGGCAGCTCGCGCACGAGATCGACATGCAGCAAGCCGTTCTCCAGGCGCGCGCCTTTCACCATGACATAGTCGGCGAGCTGGAACCTGCGCTCGAAGCTGCGCGAAGCAATGCCACGATGGAGATAGGTGGTGTTCTCCGGCTCGGCTTTCTTCTCGCCGCGGATTGAGAGCGTGTTTTCCTTCACCTCGATCGAAAGATCGTCGGTGCCGAAACCGGCCACGGCCATGGAAATGCGATACTCGTTCTCACCGAGGCGCTCGATGTTGTAGGGCGGATAGCTTGGGGCATCGCCCTCAAGCGACATCAACTGATCGAGCAACGAGCCGAAGCGGTCGAAGCCGATGGTGGAACGATAAAGTGGGGTAAGATCGAAGTGCCTCATGACATATCCTCCTTATGAAGCGACATGGTTGGCTGCCCGCTCTTTCAGTGAGCCGGGCGATCGAGCGCAAAGCCTTAAAGGGCCTTCGCGCCAGCAGTGGATATGGGTGCGGGGTTTCGCCGCGTCAAGTGGACTAGTAGTCTGAATCAATTAAAGAAAACCGCGATGCGGCGCCTTGGCAGGAACCGCTCCGATGAAATCGCAAACCGCCGAAGCGGCGTGGCGGCGCGGGCGCCCGCTGCTATAACAAGCGCCGGTCACGGAGCTACAAAAGCGAAGAGCTGCGCAAGATGGACCTCGTCGCCACACCAAAGAATCCCATCCCCCTCGGCGCTTCGACAGGCTTTATCGATGTGCGCAAAGGGCTGCGGCTCCGTTTTGCCAGCTGGCAGCCGGTGCTTCGCGAGCGGCGGGGCACGGTCTGCATTTTCCCCGGCCGGGCGGAGTTCATCGAGAAATATTTCGAGGTGGTGGGCGAGCTGCGCCGCAGGGGATTTGCCGTAGCGGTGCTCGACTGGCGCGGGCAGGGCGGATCAAGCCGGCTCACCCGCAACCCGCTCAAGGGACATATCGAAGATTTCGCGCAATACGAGGAGGACCTTTCGCATTTTATGAAGGCGGTGGTGCTTCCAGACTGCCCCGCGCCCTATTTTGCTCTTGGCCATTCGATGTCGGCGATGGTGCTGTTCAGCGCGGCGACCAAACGCGGCTGCTGGTTTACGCGTATGGTGATGACGGCACCGATGATCGAAATCGCCGGCCTGCCCATACCGGAGCGGCTTTGCCGCAATCTCGCCGACGGCCTCACCATGTTCGGCTTCGGTAAGCGCCCGGTGCCGGCGGACGCCCGCAGATTTCGCCAGGATCAACCCTTCGAAGGCAACACCCTCACCTCCGATCGCGAGCGTTTCATGCGCAATCTCTCGGTGCTGCAAGCGGCTCCCGAACTAGCCATCGAGGCTCCGACGATCGGCTGGCTCAAGGCGGCGCTCGACGCAATTCGGCGGGTGAAGGACGAAAAATTTGCGCCGCGGGTGCGGATCCCTGTGCTGATGCTCGCGGCGAGCGAGGACAAGATCGTGGACAGCAAGGCGACCGAGGCGCTTGCGGCGCGCCTGCGCGCCGGCTCGCAGATCGTGCTGCAAGGCGCGCGGCACGAGATCCTGCAAGAGCGCGATGCCATTCGCGAACAATTTTGGGCTGCCTTCGACGCCTTCGTGCCCGGCGCGGTTCTGAGTAAGGCCGGCTAGTCTAGCTAACGCGAGAGCAGCCTCACCGCGGCGGCGTGGAGACGCGGGTCGCCCGCCGCGACGATGCAACCGCCTTCCTTCGGATCCCCGCCTTCCCAATTGGTCACGACGCCGCCGGCACGCTCGACGATCGGGATGAGGGGGATGATGTCGAACGGCTTGAGACCCCCCTCAACCACGAGATCGATGTGGCCCATGGCGAGCAGGCAGTAGTTGTAGCAGTCGCCGCCAAAGCGGCGGAGCCGGACGTTGCGGCCCAGCACCTCGAAGCGCTCCCGCTCATCGGGCGTGAAGTAATCGACGGCCGTAGTGGCAAGGAGCGCGGCGCCAAGGCCGGCGCAAGGTCTTGTCCTGATCGGCCTCGGCGCCGTGCCGTCATGGCGGAAGAAAACACCGGTCGCTCCGCCCCAGAAGCGCTCGCCTGTAAAGGGCTGGTCCATGAGCCCAAGCACGGGTTCCCCGCTCTTGGTGAGCCCGATCAGCGTGCCCCATAGGGGCAAGCCGAGGATGAAGGCGCGAGTGCCGTCAATCGGGTCGATCACCCAGCGGTACTCGGCCCCGGGGTTGAAGGGTTCGAATTCCTCCCCCAGCACCCCATGAGAGGGATAGGTTTTGGCAAGAGCCGCGCGGATGGCGCTCTCGGCCTCGCGATCAGCCACGGTAACGGGGTCGAACAGGTCGCCTCCCTTGTGGTCAACGGCGACCCCTGTCCGGAAATGCGGCAAAATGACCGCGCCAGCCCTATCTGCCAAAGCGTGGGCGGTGGCTAGAAAAGCCTCGAATTCTGCGGTTTCCATCATCGGCGCGGCGCGCGGTGTCTTTGCTTTTTCCATTGAGAATCAAATGGTTTTAACGGGACGGCTCCTCGCAATGCAGTTCCGCGTCAGAGCCGTGATAGTTCTGCATCAGTGTTTCAGAAATGCCGCCACCAAGGACCTTAAAACCTTGCTATTTGTGCGCCGCAATGACATATTGTTGCAACGCGGTATGGCTCTCCAGGCCATTCCGCTGCCCTCCTTGGGCGTTTCCTCCCTAGACTTGGGCCGTTCGGTCAAGCGAACGGCCCCTTTTTTTGTCATGGTCCAGCTATTCGGCCGCAGCGCGCGGAATCTCAAGGCCTGAGACTCCGGCAATGAGAGCGCGCACCATCGATTCCAGATCCTCTTTAAGGCGCGCAAAGCCCGAACATTTTTCGAAGCTGGTCTCGTCCATATAAAGCGCGCGGTTGATTTCGATCTGAAGCGCATGCTGCCCCTTGTGCGGGCGTCCGTAATGCTCAGTGATATAGCCGCCAGCATAGGGCTTGTTGAGCGCCACGGCGTAGCCCTGCGCCTTGAGCTGGCCCGCAGCAAGCCGGGTCAATTCACCGCTACAAGACGTACCGAACCGGTCGCCCAAGACGAAGTCGGGCCGAACGCCGGCCTGTTCGGCGATCGGGCTTGAGGGCATTGAGTGGCAGTCGACGAGAACGGAGAAGCCAAAAGCTCGATTGGCCTCGTCGAGCAGGCTGCTCAGCGTCTCATGATAGGGAGTATACAGGCGATTTATACGCTCAAGCGCTGCGTTCACCGAGAGCGGTTCGCGGTAGATCTCGTCGGATTCCGAAACGATGCGAGCAATCGTGCCGAGTCCGCCCACAACCCGCACCGATTGCGTGTTGGCATAATGGGGGAGGCCGTCGCGGAAAAGCACCGGGTCGAGCTCGTAGGGCTCCCGATTGACGTCGAGATAGGCGCGCGGGAAGTGAGCATAAAGGAGCGGCGCGCCGAGCTCGGTCACAAAGCCAAATAGTTCCTCAACATAGGCATCCTCGGAGCGCCTGAGCGCCAAGGGGTCGAGCCTCGACGCAGCCAGAAAGGCCCTCGGATAGACGCGTCCGCTATGAGGGGAGTTGAAAACGAGCGGAACTTTTAGGCTCTCGGGACGCGCCACCGCAAAAGGGGGCGCAAGCTCGGTTGCAATCGCGTCGGCCTCGCTTTCGCTCATCTTCGATCCTTCTGCCGCCGGGCTAGGCCAGCCGCGCCAGCCGGGAATCGGCCTGTAAACTCTGCCAATGAGAGTTGAACCTGTCCAGGCGTCTTCTTTCTTGTGCGCGGACGAATTAGACGCGATGATTTGGGGTTGCCTGGGGGGCGGCGCGAGAGGGAGCAAGGCCCCGGCAAGCCTCGTTAACCAAGCCGTTTACCAAGTTTGTGTACGCCGAAGGGCGAGAGTAGGGGGATTTGAGGGATGGAGGCGAACGATCCGCGGACGCGCAGCGTGCAGCGCATTCTCCTTGCCGAGGATGACGAGGACATGCGCCGTTTCCTGGTGAGGGCTCTCGAGAAAGCGGGCTACGACGTCGTATCTTTTGGCAACGGGCTCGACGCCTATGAGCGGCTGAAGGAGGAGCCTTTCACCCTACTCCTGACCGACATCGTGATGCCGGAAATGGACGGCATCGAACTCGCGCGCAAAGCAAGCGAACTCGATCCTGACCTCAAGATCATGTTCATCACCGGCTTTGCCGCCGTGGCGCTCAATCCCGACAGTCAGGCGCCGAAGGACGCCAAGATCCTTTCCAAGCCTTTCCATCTGCGCGACTTGGTCGATCAGGTGGAGCGGATGCTCGCGGCCTGAGCCCTAGATGCGGCGCGTCTTCGGCAAAATCGCCACTTGCAATAGATCGCGGTAGATGATCTGCGAGCGATCGGGCTCTTTGCGCCTGACGATCTTGACGATGTGGCCGAGCCGGCGTGCTTCCGCCGCGACATGGCGCCCGACCTTCGACCAGCCGCGCTCGGTGAAATAGAAGCGGGCGCGGCGATTGCTGATCGCGGGGCTGCGCAGGCCCTCTCTGAACATGATCAGCGCGAGGGGGCCGAAACTTCCGCCGGCGAGCCGACGGGCGACGCGCTTGTTCCAAGGGATCGGCACGGCTCGTCCCACGAGTTGGTAGAGGTGGTTGAGAACGGCGTTGCGCGGGTCGGAATAGTCGACGAGAAGCCGGTAGATCATGGCGGGAGGGGTGACTTGCCTTGCGCGGCCGGATGCCGATATAGAGGCAAGTCCCTCCGCGGCAAAGGGGGCGCGTAGCTCAGCGGTACGAGCACTGCGTTGACATCGCAGGGGTCACTGGTTCGATCCCAGTCGCGCCCACCATTTTCTTCAAGACCACCGAACGCATCCACGCATTGCCGGGCACGGCGACATGAGATGTCAGGTCGGTACTGGGCCGAGTTCGCGAACTGCCTGCTCAAGCTGCCGGGCGACCTGAAGTAGGTCCGTCAACAACTGATTGTCGACAGCAAAGCTTCCTTCATATTCCGCAAGGTTTCGCGCGTTATGGCACTTACCAAGGACGCGCCACAACTCTGAACTGAGGCCGAGTGTATGGGGCAAGGCCTGAAAGACGACGAAGCGCCGCCGATTTGGTCGATAGCCATGCCACCGCATGGCCGCGAGCGCGAATGCGTGGGCTGCACCATAGGCGAGGTCGAATTGGCTCTCCGGTGACAGGTCTGCCTTACGCGCGTCTGCGAGTCGTCTGACCCCTGAGGCAACGAGGCCATCGAACTCATCTTGATCGCCCGGTTCGGTCTTGAGAAGTCCCGCCTTAACGAGATTGTCCAATTGCCTTAAGCGCATCCTCCGTTCCGCAAATAAAGAGCTTCGGCTTTTGAAGAATCTTTCTTAGGAAAGGGGCTTTGTCGCCTAGCTTGCGTTTCCATTCTTGCGCACTCATCAAATTCGGATTTACGGCCCGGTGCAGAACTTTTTCGGCCGTTGCAAGCGATGCGTAAATCTCGCTGTAGGAAAGTCCCTCTCCAATGATCATCAAGTCGATGTCGCTGGCAGCTATATCGGTGCCACTAGCCACGGACCCATATACAAAGGCGACCTTAATCTTGGCGCTGTGTGGCTGGAGAGCTCTTCTGAGCGGGTCAACAAGGCCGATGGTCTTGAGGATGAGACCTCGAACTTCCTTGAAGATCGGGGAGGCGCGGTTTGCCTGATAGACTTTGCGATTTCCGCTGCGGGTCGCGGTCAAGATGCCAGCTTTCGAGAGCTTCTCCAGTTCGCGTTGCACTGCGCCCGATCCGGACCGTGCGAGCCGTATGATCTCAGAGGCATGGAACTGTCGGTCTGGAGCGCCGAAAAAGAGGCCCAATACCCGCAGTTGGACTTGCGAGAATATGGCCCTGGCGAGCCCTGAATCGGCTGAAGCATCCCTACCCATTCTGGGGACGATACTACCCAAATTGGGTAGATGCAACCGGGCGCGTAGCTCAGCGGTACGAGCACTGCGTTGACATCGCAGGGGTCACCGGTTCGATCCCAGTCGCGCCCACCATTTTCTTCAATCGTGCTTGTTCGATCACAGAGACGGATCGAATTTCCACAGCAAGCTCATCAAGATTGGTGTGGGGAGAGCGCTCTCAGCGCCACGTCCTCGAGCCGCTTCTTGTCGCGTTTGCCTGTGCAAGCGGCCGCAAGAATGACGCGCTCGAGTTTCTGTCTGACAAGGGGCGTGACGGCCATCCCCATGACGAGCAGTTGATACCAAACGGCATCGTAAGCCGCCGTCATGGCGGCGAGATCGTCAGGCCCGAAGAACAGGGTAAAGTCCTGAAACGGCATGGCCAGCACTCCGCCAGGCAAGTTTCGACGTCCCCGAGGAGTCCCTGAGGGATCGAGACCCGGGATGCTCGATTATGGCGGAGGGACTTGGCAGAACTGCGAAGCGGCCATGCGACATTTCCGCTGGGCCAATCGCGCCGTTGAAACTTCACCGCCCGCCCTCAAAAAGAGCGGGGAGCGACCCTGCAGCCCGCGCCGGAGAGCGGCATGGCAAGGCTGTCAGCCGGTTCGCCATCGGCCGGCTTGTTCGGCAGCGCCATTTGGATCAGTGTCGGCTTCACGCTGTAATGCACATGCGAGCCGCCGGAGCGGGCATTGAGCCGGTCGGCTTCGGCGCGCGCCTTCGCCTCGCTCTCGAAGCACAGAAATTTGCCATTCCGCATCACCGGACTGACCGAGGCGCCGAAAAGGCTGCTCGCACTGCGATGCGCCCAAACCATGAAGAAATAGCTGCCGCTTGGCATTGGAGACCCCCCGCCGATGCGTGTGCCCGCAAGCAAACGCGCGTAGAGCGGCTCCGGTTCCATCCAGCCAACAGAAGCGATGCAGATCGGGGGCCTACACCTCGACCAGGAGCTTGAAGCCGCCATAGATCATGCGTTTGCCGTCGAAGGGCATGTCGTTCATGTGCATGCCGGCAATACGCGGGTCCTTCATTACCTTGGCGTTGACCTTGTCGCGATGGGCGCGCGACTTGTAGGTGATCCACGAGAAGACCACGGTCTCGTTGGGCTTAAGCTTCACGCTGCGCGGGAAGGAGGTCCATTTCCCCTTCTTCACGTCGTCGGCCACGCATTCCTTGAAATCGAGGGCGCCATGTTCGCGCCAGATCTTTCCCGCCTTGCGGGCCAGACGGCGATAGGCGTTGAGATTCTTTTTCGGTACGGGCACGATAAAACCGTCGACATAGGCCATATGGCAACTCCTTTGGCTATTTCTTGCGGCGATAGTGCCCGGTCATGAACTCGACCCATTTGCCGT
>DATLXW010000087.1:0-7777 GCA_035575415.1 Methyloceanibacter sp.
CTTCTCGTAGTTGTTCTCCACGGAGCGATCCTCGCCAAGCTCTGGGGCTATGATGTCTTCGTCTGACATGGGAATTCATTAGGCGATGCGATTCTAGCGCCTCTATCTTGTCACAGCTTCGCCGCACGCACCTAGCGATCCCAACAACGATGCGGCTGATGACGCCTATCGATACCTTCGATGATGTCCTAACCCCCGGCGCGAAGCCGCGCTGCGTCTTTAACAATGCGATTGTGGTCGAAGGCAAGGTCGACTCCTCGCCAGTCTCCGACCCATTCTACTGCCTGGGCGTCCGAGCCCGGCTGCGGCATCGGCGCTCGGGCCAGAACTGTCATATAGGCGACGCTGACGGTGTGGCCTCTTGGATCGCGTTTTGGATCGGAGTAGACCCCGACCAGTCTGAGGCTGCCAACTTCCAGCCCGGTTTCCTCCCGCACTTCGCGGCGGCAGGCCTCTTCCACCGTCTCGCCGACATCGACGAAACCGCCCGGCAGCGCATAAGCCCCCTTGAAGGGTTCATTCTTGCGCCGAATAAGCAATATCCGTCCCCTTGCATCCCAAATGACGCAGTCTGTGGTGAGAAGCGGCGTCTTGGGCATCGCCATGGACTGGGAACTCGCAGGCGCCGTCAGTGTCCCGCGAGGCGCCTTGCCTCATTAAGCGCCATGGCGAGAAGATAAGCGAGAAAATCGTGGCCCGAGGCACGCGCCTGGCGAACCAAGGGAGCGATCTCTTCCGCAAGCTTACAGGCGGCCTGCTGCGAGCCGGCCTCCGGCGCTGACTGTTCGGATTCGCTCTGATTGGTCATTGCCCTGCGCCGGGCTTCTCACTCGGTGACCGCTGTCGCATCGCAACCTATCGCCGCGCACGTTGAACACAATCCGCCGCATGATGCAAAATCGCGCGCACAACCGCATAGCGCGGAAAGCTTCGCCCGCACCGCAGGCTTTTGTCCAAACGGTTACGCAAGAGTTACGAGTCTGTCAGGGTTCGCCCTGCAAGATGGCACAGACTTCGGGAAAAGGTGGCAATACGAATGCCACTATCCCTGCGGCTCCGGCACGATGCGAATATAGGGCCGCGGCGCCTTCCACCCTTGCGGATAGATTTTCTTGGCCTCTTCGTCCGAGACCGACCCGGCGATGATCACCTCGTCGCCCTTGTTCCAGTTCACCGGCGTCGCCACCCGGTGCTTGGCGGTGAGCTGCATCGAATCGATCACGCGGAGCACCTCGTCGAAATTGCGGCCGGTGGTCATCGGATAAACCAGAATCAATTTGATCTTTTTATCCGGGCCGATCACGAACACGTTCCGGACGGTCTGGTTGTCCGCAGGCGTACGTCCCTCCGAGGTGCCGGACGCGCTCGCCGGCAACATGCCATAGAGCTTCGAGATCTTGAGATCGGAATCGCCGATCATCGGGTAGTTCGGCGCGAAGCCCTGCGTCTCTTTGATGTCTTGCGCCCATTTCTTGTGCGATTCGACAGGATCGACGCTGAGCCCGATGATCTTCACACCGCGCTTGTCGAACTCAGGCTTGATCTTCGCCATATAGCCAAGCTCGGTGGTACAGACGGGCGTGAAGTCCTTCGGGTGCGAGAAGAGGACGCCCCAGGAATTGCCGAGCCATTCATGGAAGCGGATACGGCCTTCCGTGGTTTCGGCCTCGAAATCCGGTGCGATATCGCCGAGCTGGAGTGTCATGACAGGTCTCCGTGACTGAGAGCTTCCCCTGCCCGGAGATTTAGGGTGCCCGATCGGTGCGCGCAATCGGTTAGGCAAAGGGGCGCCGCCGAAGGGCCGCGAAAGGCCGGGGCCGAGAGAACCCCAAGCTCTTTGCGGCGGCTCGGGCTGGCGGTCGAACCACGCCCTCCCCAGGCCCGCGTCAGAACGGACGCGCCGGGCCAAGAGAAGCAAGGAACAGCAAGGACCCGAACAGAAAAATAATCAGCGCGCCGCCGATCGCACAGGCGGTCCAGACCGCGCCGGCCCAGGCCGCGCTCGTTCCGCCAAGTTTCAAGGCAAGCTCGCGCGAGCCGAGCGCCAGCGAGGCAAGAACCGCGACCGTAATCGCCGTTCCGAGCGCCATAGCGAAAGTCGCGGCGACGCCCGCCCAGAACAGCCCCTGCGCGAGTGAGAAGACGAGCACGAGAATCGCGCCGCTACAGGGCCTAACCCCAACCGAAAAAATAACCGCGGCGGCCTTGCGCCAGGAAAAGGGGCCGGCAAGCTGCCGCGCATCGACGGTATGGCCGCAATCGGCGCAGGCTTGGCCATGATTGTGGTGATGCTCCCCGTGGCGGCCATGGCCATGATTGTGGTGATGATGGTGTTGATTTGGGCGGTTGTCGCCAGCACGCTGCTCTTTAGCCGCAAAGGAACGCCGCCACATTCGCAAGAGCTGGCTTAAGAGCAAATAAAGTCCGACCCCGGCGATCAGGGCATAGCTTGCGCTCTCAAGCTGGTTGGCCCAAGCGTTCAGCCTCAGACCCGTTGCATTGAATGCGATCAACAGAACGCTGACGAGCAAAACGGCCGTGACCGCCTGAATCGCCGCGGCAAGAAACGAAATCGCGATGCCGCGCCTCACCGTCTCTTCATTTGCGACCACATATGAAGAGATGATGGCCTTGCCGTGCCCGGGACCGATGGCATGAATTATGCCATAGAGAAAACTCAACCCCGCCAAGGTCAGCGCCGCAGCGATGGCGTTGCCACTTTTTAGCCGTTTGACGCTCGCAGCAAGCTCTCGCTGTATGTTCTGTTGCGTCTCGGCGACCCAGCTCATCAAGGAGGCGAATGGTCCTTGTGCGCGGATTGGCGCGGCTTGTGGCGCCCCGAACGCCGGTGGCGGAGCGGCTTGCGTGGCGGCAGAAGGACCGAAGGCGGTCGGTGGCGCGGTCTCCGCGACGGCAGGCCAAGTCATCAAAAGCAGAAGCCCAAGCCACAAGGCCGCAAACGGGTGCAATAGGCGCCGGCTCAATGACATTTGACGATCGCCGTTTGCGCGAATTGTGAACCGAAATTCGACCCGGGTCCGAGCTGGCTGAAAAACGCTTCGCTCAGGGCCTTTGCGTCGGCCTCGGCCTCCGGGTCCGGCTTTTCGATTTCCGCCGCGCATCCCGACGCCGCGCCGGCGAGCTTTACCGGCGCCTCCGTGGCGAAACCGAAGGCGACGAAAAAGGAGGGGTCGTAAACATCGACCGCCACCTCCTTTTGTTTGACTTCGATCGGCGTAGCCAAAGGCAGAGTGAAATGAAGCGTGAGCGCATTCTCACTGTAGTCGATCCAGTAATCGACCGGCTCTTTTAGCGGCTGTGACGTCTCGTCCTTGCCGATGCGGACGAAAGTGAAATAGGCGAACTCCTTCAGCGATTCGACATTCACTTGGGCAAGCGGCTGCAGTTCTTCCTTCGAGAAAGCCCCGTCGCCGTCGGTATCGAGACCCTGCACCGCCATGGTGGTGTAGAACTCATCGAACGTCCAGGCATGGCGAATCGCTTCGATCTTGCCGTCGGGCCCAAAGACAATCTCGCTCCGCACCGTTGCCCAAACATGCGGATGGGCTTGTGCACTGTGAGTCAAACTCGGGCACAAAACAGCGAGCGCAAAAATGAGGAGATAATGGTGCGCCAACGTTCCCCGTAGCGGCAAAGCTTTAAGCTCCCCCTCGAAGAGAGCGTCACCTAGGCGCGAATTGTGGAGGATTGGAGGCTAGGGAGGGGGTCATCCCGACGAGGATGATGAACTGCGAAGTTTGGGTGAAGGTGAGGTCGGGAGAATTGGAGTACGGAAGGATTGAGGCCGGCGGCGTCGCGACGCTGCCGGCCTCCGAGTTCTGCAATTAAGCTGGCGGCTGCAGCTTGCTGGCGACGTTCTCGAACATGGCGACGAGGGCATCGCCCACCGAGAAGACGACTACGGAAATTGCCACGGCGATGCCGGCCGCGATGAGGCCATACTCGATGGCGGTCGCGCCTGATTCGTCTTTGGCGAAGCGTGCAAACAGCGTCCTCATTTCGACTACTCCCTTTCAAGTTGACTATTCGGTATCCCCCCTCGCCGCTTTGCTCATCGGCCGGTGGAACCGTGCACGGAACCTATCAAGGTCCCGTTAGACGCACGTTAAATCAATCGAACAGCAACGAGGCGTTCGTCCTTAATATTGAGTGAAAAATTCGACAGCGCAGGCCGAGCAAGTGAGCGAAAAATTGGGAGAAATTGCGAGAGGTCTGATTGTAGTCTTTACCTTTTCTTTACCCCCATCGCATGGACAGGAACATGGACAGGAAAGAGATTCGTAAAAAACTGACCGAGCCCAACCCAGCTTGACTCTCTTCGCGACTCTCTATAGAGAACAAAACAGGAACGAGAGTCGAGGTAGTCAGCGTGCGTAATGACGTTCCAGACGGTGCAGTCAGTCTCCTCGTTCCGCCGGCTGGCGTTGAAAAGGCAGGCGAGGCAAGAGGGAGGGTCCTGATTGAGCGTTTGCGCGCCGAGATCCGCGCGCTCGAGCAGGTTCCCGTGTCCCTGGCCATTCCCCCCGCACCGGGCACGGTCCCTCCCCGCCCCGCCTGTTCTTTTTCTCCTGAACAAATACGCTCGCTCCTCCCTCGGGGGGAAACACGCGAGCACGAAGTGCGAGCGGAGGGGAGTGAGCCGCAGACACAGAATCCGCTGCTTACCCTCCCCCACAAGGGGCGAGGGATCATCTGGACGACTTCTTCGGGCACCAACCTTCCCCTCAATCATCTCACCCGCGCGGGGCTGCATGAGATCAGGGCCGCAGCCTACCGCGATTACCCTGCGGCACTTTGTTTTGCCCTCGCCGCAATGGCCGAACAGGCGGTTCTTGCCGCGCGCAAACTCGTGCTCTGGTGCCTCACCAAGGAGGCCGCGCGCGAATGGGGCCAGCCGTATGGAGCTGGCTTGCTCGCCATTGGCCTCGATCCAGCCTCCTTTCTCTTCGTAGAAGCGCGCAATGCGGAAGCTGCCGCCTGGGCCCTGGAGGAAGGGCTGAAGAGCGGCACGCTGATCGCGGCCTTGGCTGCGGTCGAGATCAAGACGCCGCTTGTCGCCCGCCGCCTCGGCCTTGCCGCGAAGGAATCGCGTACCCCTTGCCTGCTGCTGTCTGGCCAAGGCCAAGCCAGTCTTCCCGGCACCGTCAGCAGATGGCGCATTGCCGCGCGCACAAGCAGACCGGCGCGCTTCGACAGCAGCGCACCCGGCAGCCCCGTCTGGGAACTGACGCTTGAACGCTGCCTGGGCGAAGCGCCGGGAAAAATCTTTATCGTGGAGTTCAGTCATGAGTCGTTTCGTCTCGATCTTTCTGCCGCAGTTTCCGATCGAACGGCTGAAGCGGGAGAGGACAGAAGAGGGTTTGCCGCCTCTCGCCGATAAGGCGCCGTTTGCGCTGATCGGCAGCGAGAACCGCGGACTCATTCTTACCGCGATCAATGCGGCTAGTGCACGGGAAGGCCTTTTCCCCGGGCTCGGTCTAGCCGACGCCCGCGCCATCTGCCCGCATCTCCTCACTCTGCCTGCCGCGCCGAAAAGGGACGAAGCGGCGCTGCTCGATCTCGCTCGCTGGGCGGCCTGCCGCTACAGCCCTACGCTCCATATCGACGGCGATGACGGACTCTGGCTCGATATCACCGGCGTTCCCCATCTTTTCGGCGGCGAAGAGGCGTTGCTCGCCGATATCGGCCGCAGGCTTGCGCGCGCCGGTTTTACCGCGCGGCTCGCTCTCGCCGAGACGCTTGGCGGGGCGCATGCGCTGGCCCGCTACGCGCGGCGCTCTCCTTGCATCGTTTCCAATGGACAAATCGAGGCTGCGCTTGCGCCTCTCCCCGTCGAGGCCTTGCGCCTTGCACCCGAAGTCGTGACGCTACTGAAGCGGCTCGGGCTTAAGCGCATCGGCCAGCTCTACGCTTTGCCGCGCAACAGCCTCGAACGGCGCTTTCACGCCAAGGAGACGGCGGAAGCCGTGTTGCTGCGTCTCGATCAGGCGCTTGGGTTGCGCAAGGAACCGCGCTGCCCTCTCCTGCCAGAGCCCGATTTCGTTGCCAGGCTTCCGTTTCCCGAGCCGCTTATCACCCATGACGGCGTGCGAAGCGCGATTGAGCGTCTCGCCCATGCGCTTTGCGCCAAGCTAGCGCGCAAAGGCCGGGGCTGCCGCCGCATCGGTCTTTGGATCGCCCGTGCCGATGGCTCCTCCACGGTAATCGAAGCCGGCTTAAGCGCGCCCTCGCGCGCGCCGAAACATCTGTTGCGCCTCCTCGAAGACAAGATCGAAACCGTCGATCTCGGCTTCGGCGTCGATCTGATGACGCTTTCGGCATTGACGACCGAGACCCTTGCGCCCCTGCAAGCGTCTCTCACGCAAAAGGAAGACAATGGAGACGTTCACGCCCTGATCGACCGCCTGGTTAATCGTCTCGGCGCACACTCCGTGCGCCGGCTTGCTCCGCGCGCAAGCCACATCCCCGAATTGGCGCAAAATTTCGGCAGCGCCTTCGCCGCTCCCTCCTTCTGGCCGGAGCAACTCGCCAAGCCGCCCCGTCCGCCGCTCCTCTTTGCCGAGCCCGAGCCCATGGCCGTGCTCGCCGAGATTCCCGAAGGTGCGCCCGCTCGCTTTTCCTGGCGGCGCGTCATCCGCCGCGTGGTCAAGGCGGAAGGGCCAGAGCGCATCGCCCCCGAATGGTGGCGCTCGACCGGGCGATCCAGTAACCATCGCAATCTCGATAACGACGGCAAGGAGGGACTGGATGCCCGCTTGCGCGGGCATGACAAGAACACGCGCGATTATTACCGCATCGAGGACGAGAACGGGCATCGCTACTGGGTGTTCCGCGACGGGCTCTATGGCGAGGGCGACGCAGGCCCTCCCTCCTGGTATCTGCACGGCGTGTTCGGGTGATGCTGTCCTTTTCCTTGTCCTCGCCCGGCTTGACCGGGCGACCCAGTAACCACCGCAATCTCGATAACGAAGACAGCGGATTACTGGATGCCCGCTTTCGCGGGCATGACAAGAGAATGTGGAGGCATTGAATGATGCCCCGCTACGCCGAACTCGACGTCACCACCAATTTCTCCTTCCTGCGCGGCGGTTCCCATCCGGAGGAACTGGTGGCAACGGCAAAGGCGCTTGGTCTTGAGGCTATCGCCGTCACCGATCGCAATACTCTTGCCGGCGTGGTGCGCGGCCATCTCGCCGCCAAGGAGGCCGGCATCAAATTCATCGTCGGCACGCGCCTCGATTTGCAGGACGCACCAAGCCTGCTCGCCTATCCCACCGATCGCGCGGCTTACGGCAGACTCTGCCGCTTACTTACGCTCGGCCAGCGGCGCGCCGAGAAAGGCGCCTGCACGCTTTACCTCGCCGACGTCGCCGCCCACGCCGAAGGCCTCATCTTTATCGCCCTTCCTCCGAACGGCTTTCCCTTTCCCTGCAAGGGGGAGGGAAGCGATGGCCGAAGGCCATCGGCGGGCGAGGGTCCCATCGCCGTCATCAGGCATGAGCCCCACCCCGATCCTTTCCCCTCCAGGGGAAGGGGGAAGAGAGTCGCCATCACTTTTGGAACGGAACTTTATCGCATCAAAAAGACGCTACGAGCGCACGTACCGCTTTATCTCGCCGCGCGGCATTCCTATCGCGGCGACGACAGAGCACGCATCGCAGCGCTCGCGGCACTTGCGCAGCGCGCCGGCACGCCCCTCGTCGCCACGGGAGGAGTCCTCTATCACGCGCCACACCGGCGCCAACTTCAAGACGTG
>DATLXW010000088.1:0-2698 GCA_035575415.1 Methyloceanibacter sp.
AGGGGGCGGATGGACGTTTGCCGCTTTTTGCGGTCAGGCGCGGGCAAGGCTCTGGAAAGGCCCCTGCCCTTTTGCTATCTAGCGGCCTTAGGCGTTCGGCTTAAGCACGCCCTGATCCCCGGTAGCTCAGCTGGTAGAGCAAGCGGCTGTTAACCGCTGGGTCGCTGGTTCGAATCCGGCCCGGGGAGCCATTCTTCTTTTGCTTTCCACCTTAGGCCGGGAGGGCTTCGATCACGCAGATGGGCCGCTCGGTCGGCACGATGCGATTGAGGCGCAAGCCTGAGGAGGCGAAGAGGTCGCGGAATTCGTCTTCGGTGCGCTCCTTGCCGCCGACGGTCATCACCAGCATCTCGATGTCGAGCAGCTTGGCGGGCGTCGGACCGGGGTCGTCCGTCACCACCATCTCGCAGAGCAGCACGCGGCCGTCTTTCGGCAGCTTCTCGCGCATCAGCCTGAGAATGGTGCGGCAGTGCTCGTCGCTCCAGTCGTGGACGATGTGCTTCATGATATAGGCGTCGCAGCCGTCGGGCACGCGTTCGAAAAAGCTGCCGGCTTCGATGGCGATGCGGCCGTCGCAGCCGGCAAACTGATCCTCAGGGACGCCGGCCACGGTCTCGGGCAAATCGAACAGCACGCCCTGCATCTCGGGATAGCGCCGCAGGATCGAGGCGAGCAGAGCGCCGTGACCGCCGCCCACATCGGCGAGACGCTTGATGCCGCTGAAGTCGTATGCGTCGCCGACGGCTTTTCCGGCCATCCTCGAGCCGCTCGTCATCGCCGCTTGAAACGTTTGCAATTGATCCGGACGCTCGGCGAGAAGCTCGAAGACGTGCTTGCCATAGGCCATGGTTACGCCGTTCTGGCCGGTGCGCAGGCAGTCGGTGAAGCGCTCATAAGCGCGCGTCGTCCACTCGTCGCCGAACATCATCGCGAAGTAGCGCATCGTGCCGGGCACGTCGGATTTGAGGAACTCGCCCGCTTGAGTCAGCGCGAAGCGCTTGCCGGGCTCCTCCTTGAAGACGCCCAGGCTGGCGAGCAGGCGCATCGCGCGGTAAAGCGAAGGCGCGTGGGCCCCGGTCTTGGCCGCAATTTCGTCGATGGCCATGGGCGTTGCGCTCATGTGGTCGGCAACGCCGAGCCTCGCCACGCCCGACAGGCAATAGGTGAGCTGCTTGCCGAAAAGAAGTTGGTTTAGGAGGAGCTGCGCTTCTTGAAAGCCTTGGGGAGTCTTCGTCACGGCCCCCTCCTTCGACGAACGGGAAAGAATGGAAACCGATTTTGGCCCCGCGATGACGCTCAATCTCTGCTACCCGCAGGCGACGCCTTCTTGCGCCAGCGCAAAGCGGAGCCCGTCCGATTTCCTATATGACTCTCTCAATACTGGAAAACGGGAGACTTTTGCGATGTTGCGACGCCTTCCAGCCATCGCCCTCTTGGGCGGTCTCTTGCTCGGCGCGGCAGGACCCGCCCTGGCCGAGGTCGATGTGCGCACGCCCTGGGCCAATGTCTATGTCGGTCCCAGCGGGGTTTATGTGAATGGGCCTTGGGGCCGGGTCGACGTCCCGGCAGAGGACCGCGAGCGCGTCTGCGCCGAGTGGCGCAAGGCCACTACCGAACATTACGAGGGCCGCGGCTGCACGGTGGCGTTCGACGCCGAGGGCTGCCTGATCCAGGACGTCGACTGCGGCAAATAGGGGGAAGCGGAGGCGGCTCGAAGCGAGCGAAAGGGCCGGACCCGGCCCTTTCACCCCCGTACACGGCCCGGCGGGATGACGCGAAACTTGCCCCCGCCAAAGCCCCAAAACGCGGTCTTTCGGGAAAAGTTCCAACGGCATTTTCAAGCCAAGCGGCATTTTCAAGCCAAGCCTGAGCCAAAGCGGGCCTGAGAACCAGCATTCGTCTATGCCCGCGCAGTCACGCTAGGCAGGAATGAATTTCAGGGCGAGGCCGTTGATGCAGTAGCGCAAGCCAGTGGGTTTCGGCCCGTCGTCGAAGACATGGCCGAGATGGCCGCCGCAGCGGCGGCAATGCACCTCTTCCCTGAGAAGGCCAAAAGACCAGTCTTGGCTTCGCTCGACCGCTCCTTCGATCGGGGCATAGAAACTCGGCCAGCCGGTGCCGGAATCGAACTTGGTCTCGGAAGAGAACAAGGGCAGATTGCAGCCGGCGCAGGCGAATACCCCTTTGCGCTTCTCATGATTAAGCGGGCTTGTGAACGGCCGCTCGGTCGCCTGTTCGCGCAAAACCGCATATTGCTCGGGCGTCAGGATCGCGCGCCACTCCTCCGGTGTGCGGTTGATCTCGAAGGGTCCTTCCTTGGCGCGCGCGGACCTGTCGCGCCTGAGCGACAGCCCAAGCCCAAGCGCGGCAAAACCGATTAACGCGGCGCCCCCAAGGGCAAGCTTTCTTCTTGTGATGGACACGTTCCGCTCCCGGCACATAAGCTCGCTACGAATGTAAGTGCAGCTCGGCGTGCTTCAATTCAATTTCAGCGCACGCACGATCACGGGCCGTTGACGAACTCCAAGCCGTTTATGGCGTTTTCGAGTGAGCAGATCGTATTATCGGCGGTGACACCCGGCTTCGGAAGCCAGTCGATGCCGACGGCCGTATTACCGAGACGCCGGTCGAGTTTACCTTGCTGCCCAGAAGGCTGAAGGTCCTCGTTCCCAACGATTAACCGCGCGAGGTCACCTGG
>DATLXW010000089.1:0-28750 GCA_035575415.1 Methyloceanibacter sp.
GCGCTCATTTGAATCGCGCCTCCAGCGCTTCGACGGCAGCCTTGGTCAAGACCAGCTTCTCGTGCCGCAGAATGTCGTAGACGTTGATGCCTTGCACCGGAAGCACGTCCACATCCGGCAGATTACGCGCGGCCTTGGCGAAAGCCTCTTGCACATTCGCCCCGTCGACAATGAGCACCGACCCGAACCCGAGCTTGGCGAAACGAGATTTGAGCTCCTTGGTCTTGGCTTCCTTCAACTCGCATTTATCGAGCACAATCAGCGCGTCCGACTTGGCCTTGGAGGACAGTGCATGCTTGAGCGCAAGCGCCCGCACCTTTTTTGGCAGGTCGATAGCGTAACTTCTCGGCTTGGGCCCGAAGGCTTTGCCGCCGCCGCGGAAAATCGGCGCCTTGCGGCTGCCATGGCGGGCGCGGCCTGTACCCTTTTGCCGGTACATCTTGGCCGTGGTCGCATTCACCTCGGAGCGATCCTTGACATGCGCTGCGCCGGCGCGGCGCTTCGCGAGCTGATAACGCACCATACGCTGCAAAATGTCGGCGCGCGGCTCGAGCCCGAACACATGGTCGGGCAACTCGACCGTTCCTGTCTTCTTGGCGTCGAGTGTGGTCACATCGGCCTTCATGACTGTCGGCTCCCACCCTCAGCCGGCCGCGCCTCGGTCTTCGCCGCAGCACCCTGTTCATCTTTCTTGACGGCCTTGGCCCGATCGTCCGCCTTGCGGAAGGCGCCCGGCTTCGGCGCGCTTTCAGGCAGCGCGCGCTTCACCGCATCGCGCAAGAGAACCCAGCCGCCCTTGGCGCCGGGCACAGCGCCGCGGATCATGATCAGGCCGCGCTCGGGATCGGTCTTGACTACGCGCAGATTTTGCGTGGTGACATGCACATCGCCCATATGCCCGGCCATCTTCTTGCCCTTGAAGACTTTGCCGGGATCCTGCCTCTGGCCCGTCGAACCGTGGCTCCTGTGGCTCACCGACACGCCGTGGCTCGCGCGCAAACCGCCGAACCCATGCCGCTTCATGGCGCCGGCGAAGCCCTTGCCGATCGTGGTGCCGGACACATCCACATACTGTCCTTCGACGAAATGGTCGGCGGTGATCTCGGCGCCGACCTCGATCAAATTGTCCGGACTCACGCGGAACTCCGCCAGCTTCCGCTTCGGCTCGACATTGGCCACGGCAAAATGCCCGCGCACGGCGCGGCTCAAGCGCTTGATCTTGGGGCGGCCGGCGCCGAGCTGAAGCGCTGTATACCCGTTCTTCTCCGCCGTGCGGTGACCCACGACCTGACAATGGTCGAGCTTCAACACCGTCACCGGGATATGCTCCCCGGCCTCGGTGAAGATTCTGGTCATACCGACCTTTTGCGCGATGACACCTGATCGCATGGGTCTTTATTCCTGCCTCGCGCCTTACAGCTTGATCTCGACGTCGACGCCCGCCGCCAAGTCGAGCTTCATCAGCGCATCCACCGTCTGCGGCGTCGGATCGACGATATCGAGCAGCCGTTTATGCGTGCGCATTTCAAACTGCTCGCGGCTCTTCTTGTCGATATGCGGCGACCGGTTCACGGTGAATTTCTCGATGCGGGTGGGCAGCGGGATGGGCCCGCGCACCTCTGCCCCGGTGCGTTTTGCCGTGTTGACGATCTCCTTCGTCGACGCATCGAGGATGCGATGGTCGAAGGCCTTGAGCCTGATTCTTATATTCTGGCTTTGCATCTCTCGATGTCCCGACCGATGAAGAAGCGCGCCGCCTCTCGGCGGCGCGCTCTATGCCTCCCTTATTCGATGATCGACGCCACCACGCCGGCACCTACCGTGCGGCCGCCTTCGCGGATGGCGAACCGGAGCTTCTCTTCCATGGCGATCGGCACAATCAGCTCGACCGTCATGTTCACGTTGTCGCCCGGCATGACCATCTCGGTTCCTTCCGGCAAATGTACGACGCCGGTCACGTCGGTGGTGCGGAAATAGAACTGCGGGCGGTAATTGGCGAAGAACGGGGTGTGACGCCCGCCCTCCTCCTTGGTGAGGATATAGGCTTCGGCCTTGAACTTGGTATGCGGCGTCACCGAGCCCGGCTTCGCCAGCACCTGCCCGCGCTCGACGGCGTCGCGCTCGACGCCGCGCAGCAGGCAGCCGACATTGTCGCCAGCTTCGCCTTGATCGAGCAGTTTGCGGAACATTTCGACGCCCGTGACCACAGTCTTGGTGGTCGGCCGGATGCCGACGATTTCCACTTCCTCGCCCACCTTGATCACACCGCGCTCGATACGGCCCGTCACCACGGTGCCGCGGCCGGAGATCGAAAACACGTCCTCGATCGGCATCAGGAAAGGCTTGTCCTTGGGACGGTCCGGCTGCGGAATGTAGTCGTCCACGGCCTTCATCAATTCAAGGATGGAGTTCTTGCCGATTTCATCGTCGCGGCCCTCGAGCGCGGCCAGCGCCGAGCCCTTGACGATCGGAATCTCGTCGCCGGGGAATTCGTACTTGGACAGCAGCTCGCGGACTTCAAGTTCGACGAGGTCGAGCAGCTCCGGATCGTCGACCATGTCGACCTTGTTGAGGTAGACGACGAGCGCCGGCACGCCGACCTGACGGGCGAGCAGGATGTGCTCGCGGGTCTGCGGCATCGGCCCGTCGGCCGCCGAGACCACCAAGATGGCGCCGTCCATCTGCGCGGCGCCGGTGATCATGTTCTTCACGTAGTCGGCGTGGCCGGGACAGTCGACGTGGGCGTAGTGCCGCTTGTCGGTCTCGTACTCCACGTGCGCGGTTGAGATGGTGATGCCGCGCGCTTTCTCCTCCGGCGCCTTGTCGATCTGGTCGTACGCCGTGAACTGGGCCTTACCCTGTTCGGCGAGCACCTTGGTTATTGCGGCGGTCAGCGTGGTCTTGCCGTGATCGACATGACCGATAGTGCCGATATTGCAATGCGGCTTCGTACGCTGGAATTTTTCCTTAGCCATGCTGGCTCTCCATCCTTCAACACAAATCCGGAACTCGTCGCCAAGAGCCTTGCGGCCCTTCCGCGACACTTAGGCGAATTTCGCCTTGACCTCCTCGGTTATCGCCTGCGGCGCCGGCGCGTAGTGATCGAACTGCATCGTGAACTGCGCCCGGCCCTGGCTCATCGAACGCAGATTGTTCACATAGCCGAACATATTGGCGAGCGGCACCATGGCGCTGATCACCGAGGCGTTGCCGCGCGTTTCCTGCCCGCGCACCTGTCCCCTGCGGCTGGTCAGGTCGCCAATGATCCCGCCGACATATTCCTCCGGCGTCACCACCTCAACCCGCATGATCGGCTCGAGCAGCTTGGGGCCCGCCTTCAGCGCCGCCTCGCGGAAGGCGGCTCTCGCCGCGATCTCGAAGGCCATCACGCTCGAATCGACCTCGTGATAGGCGCCGTCGGTGAGCGTGACTTTGACGTCGAGCATGGGAAAGCCTGCGAGTACGCCCGACTCGATCACGCTCTGCACGCCCTTTTGCACTCCCGGGATATATTCTTTCGGCACGTTGCCGCCGACTACCTTGTTCTCGAACTCGAAGCCTTTGCCCGGCTCGTTAGGCTCGACTGTCATCTTCACTCGGGCGAACTGGCCCGAGCCGCCGGTCTGCTTCTTATGCGTGTAGTCGACGTCGGCGCGTTTGGAGACCGTCTCGCGGAACGCCACTTGCGGCGCGCCGACATTGGCCTCGACTTTGAATTCGCGCCGCATACGGTCGACGATAATGTCGAGATGCAACTCGCCCATGCCCTTGATGATGGTCTGTCCCGACTCGTGATCCACCGAGACGCGGAAGGACGGATCCTCCTGGGCCAGACGATTGAGGGCGATGCCGAGCTTTTCCTGATCGCCCTTGGTCTTCGGCTCCACCGCCACTTCGATCACGGGCTCGGGGAACTCCATGCGCTCGAGGATGATCGGCTTAGCCGGATCGCACAGCGTGTCGCCGGTGGTCACGTCCTTGAGCCCGGCGAGCGCCACGATGTCGCCGGTGAACGCCTCCTTGATGTCTTCGCGGTGATTCGCATGCATCAGCAGCATGCGGCCGATGCGCTCCTTCTTGTCCTTCACCGTATTGAGCAGAGTTGAGCCGGACTCGACCTTGCCGGAATAGATGCGGGCAAAGGTCAGCGAGCCGACGAAGGGATCGTTCATGATTTTGAAGGCGAGCATGGAAAGCGGCGCGTCGTCGCTCGCCTCGCGCGTCGCCTCTTCGCCCGTCTTGGCATCGACGCCCTTCACCGCCGGCACGTCGAGCGGCGACGGCAGAAAGTCGACAACGGCGTCAAGCAAGGGCTGTACGCCCTTGTTCTTGAAGGCCGAGCCGCACAGGATCGGCACGAACTGGCCGCCGACCGTTCCTTTGCGGATCAGCGCTTTGAGTTGGTCGGTGGTGGGGTGCTTGCCTTCGAGATAGGCCTCCATGGCGGCCTCCTCGAGCTCGACCGCCTGCTCCACCAGCTTCTCGTGATACTCCTTGGCTTGGTCGAGCATATCGGCGGGAATCTCTTCGTCGTGGAACTTGGCGCCGAGGGATTCGTCGTCCCATACCACCGCTTTCATACGGACGAGATCGATGACCCCCTTGAAGCTCGACTCGATTCCGAGCGGGAGCTGAAGCACGATCGGGTTGGCTCCGAGCCGCTCCTTGACCATCTTCACCGACAGGAAGAAATCGGCGCCAATCTTGTCCATCTTGTTGACGAAGATCATACGCGGCACGCCGTATTTGTCGGCTTGACGCCACACCGTCTCGGTTTGCGGCTCCACGCCTTGGTTGGCGTCGAGCAGAGCCACCGCGCCGTCGAGCACGCGCAAGGAACGCTCCACCTCGATAGTGAAGTCCACGTGGCCCGGCGTATCGATGATGTTGATGCGCTTACCGTTCCAATAAGCCGTGGTGGCGGCGGAGGTGATGGTGATGCCGCGCTCCTGCTCCTGCTCCATCCAGTCCATGGTGGCGGCGCCGTCGTGCACCTCGCCGATCTTATGGCTCTTGCCGGTGTAGTAGAGGATGCGCTCAGTGGTCGTGGTCTTGCCGGCGTCGATATGCGCCATGATCCCGATATTGCGGTAATCCTCTAAGGGGGTAGCTCGCGGCATGGTTCGATCCTTTACCAGCGGTAATGCGAGAAGGCGCGGTTCGCCTCCGCCATGCGGTGGGTGTCTTCGCGCTTCTTCACCGCAGTGCCGCGATTGTTGGCGGCGTCGAGCAATTCGGCCGAGAGACGCTCGACCATGGTATTCTCGTTGCGCTCGCGCGCGGCGGCGATAATCCAGCGGATGGCCAGCGCCTGTCTGCGCTCGGCGCGCACCTCAACCGGCACCTGATAGGTGGCGCCGCCCACGCGGCGCGACCTCACCTCCAGCGCCGGCATCACGTTGCGCAGCGCCTCGTGGAATAGCTCGACCGGATTCTGCTTGGCCTTCTTCTCCATCTGCTCAAGCGCGCCATAGACGATGCGCTCGGCCACGGACTTCTTTCCTTCCTTCATGACCGAGTTCATGAACTTCGTGAGCACGATATCCCCGAACTTGGGATCGGGGATGACCTCGCGCTTATCTGCTCTACGCCGCCTCGACATGATCTTTGGTCCGTTTCCTAACGCAAAACGACCCAATTACTTGGGTCGTTTGGCTCCGTATTTGGAGCGCCGCTGCCTACGATCGCTTACGCCTTGGGTGTCGAGCACGCCGCGAATGATGTGATAGCGTACGCCCGGAAGATCTTTGACGCGCCCGCCCCTGATCAGCACCACCGAATGCTCTTGCAGATTGTGGCCCTCGCCGGGGATATAGCTCGTCACCTCTTGCTGATTGGTCAGGCGGACGCGCGCCACCTTGCGAAGCGCCGAGTTCGGCTTTTTCGGGGTCGTGGTGTAGACGCGCGTGCATACCCCCCGCTTTTGCGGGCAAGCTTGCATTGCCGGCACCTTGTTCCGCTTCACCGGCTTTTGCCGCGGCTTGCGGATAAGCTGTTGTATCGTCGGCATAACCGCCTTCTCGTCCAATCGTCCTTTGCGGGCTGAAGCCCATGTCAACCGGCGCCGAACCGGGGCCCTGCCCCATCGCTCGGCGCCTCAATACAGAGGATCTCGGAGGACCAAACAGCCCCCAAGATCGTGACCCCGATCTGATCCCGGTTAATCCGGCAGCGTTTAACCCGCGCCCGAAGGCAACCTTCCAGTTGGGCTACCGCCTGCCGCGAAAGTGCGCGCGTTGTATCAGGCCGATTCTTGCATCGTCAATAGAGAAACGCGCAGTTTTTCGCCAGTTCTCCTCTCGGTGCCGTCCCACGGGAAACACCCCGCCGGGAGATTCAAAACGTCTAACTGACCGGTTCCTGCGGTGCCGCTTGGCTTTCGATTTGCCCCTCCGCGGCGCGCTTGCGCTCCTCTAGGATCAGCTCGTCGCGATGGCTCGCGATCTTGTTCAGCCGCGCCAGTGCGCCGCCGGTGCCGGCCGGAATGAGACGGCCCACGATGACGTTCTCCTTCAGGCCTTCGAGCCGGTCCACCTTGCCGTTGACCGCAGCCTCGGTCAGAACCCGGGTGGTCTCCTGGAAGGAGGCCGCCGAGATGAAGGAACGGGTCTGGAGCGAAGCCTTGGTAATGCCGAGCAGCACCGGCTGGCCGGTCGCCGGCTTGCCGCCGGCCGCCTCGACCGCCGCGTTGGCGTCCTCGAAATCGATCCGGTCAACCTGCTCGCCCTTGAGGAACTCGGTCGAACCGGGATCCTCCACCTCGACCTTTTGCAGCATCTGCCGGACGATCACCTCGATGTGCTTGTCATTGATCGTCACGCCCTGCAGCCGGTAGACCTCTTGGATCTCGTTCACGAGGTAGTTGGCGAGCTCCTCGACGCCCTTGATGGCGAGAATGTCGTGCGGGGCCGGGTGACCGTCGAGCAGGAATTCGCCCTTCTCGATGCGGTCGCCCTCCTGCACGGCGAGATGCCGGCCCTTGGGAATGAGATATTCAACCGGCTCCTGGCTTGCGTCGTCGGGCACGATAGTGATGCGCCGCTTGTTCTTGTAGTCGCGGCCAAGCTGCACCGTGCCAGAGATTTCGGCAATAATGGCATGATCCTTCGGCCTGCGCGCCTCGAACAATTCGGCCACGCGCGGAAGACCGCCGGTGATGTCGCGCGTCTTGGCGCTTTCGGTCGGGATGCGCGCCAGCACATCGCCCGCCTTCACTTCGTGTCCCGGTTCGACCGACAGGATGGCGTCGACTGGCAGCAGGTAGCGGGCTTCGCCGCCTCTGCCGAGCTTGCCCACCTTGCCCTTCTTATCTTTGATCACAATGGCCGGACGCAGATCGACGCCGCGCGGCGACGCGCGCCAGTCGATGATCACGCTGTTGGTAATGCCGGTCGACTCATCGCGCCGCTCGCTGACCGACACGCCCTCGACCAGATCCTCGAAGTCCACGGTGCCTTCGATTTCGGTCAGCACCGGCCGCGTGTAGGGATCCCATTCGGCAAGGCGATCGCCGCGCTTTACCTTTTGCCCGTCTTCGACGCGCAAATGCGCGCCGTAGGGGACTCGATGCACGGCTCGCTCTGTGCCGTCCTCGTCTAGGATGAGGATCGCGGTATTGCGCCCCATTACGATCGTGCGTCCTTGTGAATCCATCACCGCGTTTAGCTGCTTGATCTTCACCGTGCCGTCGAAGTTCGACTCGAGCGACGATTGGTCGATGACCTTGGCGGAGGCCACGCCGCCAAGGTGGAAGGTGCGCATGGTGAGCTGGGTTCCGGGTTCGCCGATCGACTGTGCCGCAATCACGCCCACCGCCTCGCCGAGATTGACCGGCGTACCGCGGGCAAGATCGCGCCCGTAGCACTTGGCGCACACGCCGTTGCGCGTCTCGCAGGTTAGCACCGAGCGAATACGCACTTCCTGGACGCGCGCCGCTTCGAGCGCTTCCACTTGCTCTTCCTCGATAAGCTCGCCGGCCTCGACGATAATCTCGCCGGTCGACGGGTTCTTGATATTCTCGGCGGCGGTGCGGCCGAGCACGCGCTGCCCGAGCGACACAATCACCTCGCCGGCCTCGAGAATCGCCCGCGCCGTGATGCCGGCGCTCGTGCCGCAATCCTCCTCGGTGACGATGCAGTCCTGCGCCACATCGACGAGACGCCGCGTTAGATAGCCTGAGTTCGCGGTCTTGAGCGCGGTATCGGCTAGACCCTTGCGCGCACCGTGCGTCGAGTTGAAGTATTCGAGCACCGACAACCCTTCCTTGAAGTTGGAAATGATCGGCGTCTCGATGATCTCGCCTGACGGCTTGGTCATCAGTCCGCGCATGCCGGCGAGCTGCTTCATCTGCGCAGGCGAGCCGCGAGCGCCGGAATGCGACATCATGTAGATGGAGTTGATCGGCTTCACCCGCCCGGTCTTGGGGTCGCGCTGGACCGCGGAGATGCGCTTCATCATCTCCTTGGCGACCCTTTCGGTGCACTCGGTCCAGGTGTCGACGACTTTGTTGTATTTCTCGCCGCGGGTGATCAGGCCGTCGTTATATTGCTGCTCGTACTCGCGCACGAGTTCGGACGTCTTCTGCACGATCTCGTCCTTGGTCTCGGGGATCACCATGTCGTCCTTGCCGAACGAGATGCCCGCGCGACAGGCGTAGGAGAAGCCCATGCCCATGATCTTGTCGCAGAAGATGACAGTCTCCTTCTGACCGCAGTGGCGATAGACCACGTCGATCATGTTGGAGATGTCCTTCTTAGTGAGCAGCCGGTTGACGAGGTCGTAGCTCACCATCGGATGCTTGGGCAGAAGCTCGCCGAGCAGCATGCGCCCGGGCGTGGTGTCGTAAATTCTCGACACACGCTTGCCCTTCTCGTCGACGGTTACGAAGCGGCCCTTCACCTTGGCGTGCAGGCTAACGACCTTGGCGTCGAGAGCGTGTTGCACCTCCGAGACGTTACCGAACAGCATGCCTTCGCCGGGCTCGCCGTCGCTTTCGATCGACAGGTAATAGAGACCGAGCACGATGTCTTGCGACGGCACGATGATGGGGGAGCCGTTGGCCGGATGGAGGATGTTGTTGGTCGACATCATCAGCACGCGCGCCTCGAGCTGGGCTTCGAGCGAAAGCGGCACGTGCACCGCCATCTGATCGCCGTCGAAATCGGCGTTGAAGGCGGCGCAGACGAGTGGATGCAGCTGGATGGCCTTCCCCTCGATCAACACCGGCTCGAAGGCCTGGATGCCGAGCCGGTGCAAGGTCGGCGCGCGGTTGAGCAGGACCGGATGCTCGCGGATCACCTCGTCTAGAATATCCCAGACTTCCGGCTTCTCCTTCTCAACCAGCTTTTTCGCTTGCTTTACCGTGGCGGCAAGGCCTTTGGCGTCGAGCCGCGCATAGATGAATGGCTTGAACAGCTCCAGCGCCATCTTCTTCGGCAGCCCGCATTGATGCAGCTTGAGTTCGGGGCCGACGACGATCACCGAGCGGCCGGAATAGTCGACGCGCTTGCCGAGCAGGTTCTGGCGGAAGCGGCCCTGCTTGCCCTTCAACATATCGGCGAGCGATTTCAGCGGGCGCTTGTTGGCGCCGGTAATGACGCGGCCGCGGCGGCCATTGTCGAACAGCGCATCGACCGCTTCTTGCAGCATCCGCTTCTCGTTGCGGATGATGATGTCCGGCGCGCGCAACTCCATCAACCGCTTTAAACGGTTGTTGCGGTTGATGACGCGGCGATAGAGGTCGTTGAGGTCGGACGTGGCGAAGCGGCCGCCGTCGAGCGGAACGAGAGGCCTAAGCTCGGGCGGAATGACTGGAATCACGGTCATCACCATCCACTCCGGCCGGTTGCCCGACTGGATGAAGGCTTCCACCACCTTGAGCCGCTTGGCGAGCTTCTTCGGCTTGAGCTCCGAGGTCGATTCGGCGATTTCGACGCGCAGATCGGCGGCGATTTTCTCCAGATCGAGACCCTTGAGCAGCTCGCGAATCGCTTCGGCGCCGATCATCGCCGTGAAGGAGTCCTCACCGAATTCCTCCTGCGCCTTCAGATAATCCTCTTCCGAAAGAAGCTGGAGCGGCTTCAAGGCCGTGAGGCCCGGCTCGATAACGATATAGTTCTCGAAATATAGAACGCGCTCGAGGTCCTTGAGCGTCATGTCGAGCAGGAGGCCGATGCGCGACGGCAGCGACTTGAGGAACCAGATATGCGCAACCGGCGCGGCAAGCTCGATATGGCCCATGCGCTCGCGCCGAACCTTGGCGAGCGTCACCTCGACGCCGCACTTCTCGCAGATGACGCCCTTGTACTTCATGCGCTTGTACTTGCCGCACAAGCACTCGTAGTCCTTCACCGGCCCGAAGATGCGCGCGCAGAACAGACCGTCGCGCTCCGGTTTGAAGGTGCGGTAGTTGATCGTCTCTGGCTTCTTGATCTCCCCATACGACCAAGACAGGATCTTCTCCGGACTCGCGATGCCGATGCGAATCTGGTCGAAGTTCTGCTGCTGGGTCTGAGGACCGAAGAGATTGACGATTTCTTGGTTCATTCGCTTATCTCCCAACGGGCGGCTTTGGCGCCCGGCTGTGATCGCATTGGTCGAAACGGTCTAGTCCGGCGCCCTACTCCGCTGCGGGACGCGGCAATCGCGGCCGCGCCGGTTGCTGTTCCTCGGGCTTCGGCTGCACCAATTCCACGTTCAGGCCGAGCGCCCGCATTTCCTTGACCAGCACGTTGAATGACTCGGGGATGCCGGCCTCGAAGGTATCGTCGCCACGGACGATCGCCTCGTAGACCTTGGTGCGGCCGGCCACGTCGTCCGACTTCACCGTCAGCATTTCCTGCAGCGTATAGGCGGCGCCATAGGCTTCGAGCGCCCACACTTCCATTTCGCCGAAGCGCTGCCCGCCGAATTGCGCCTTGCCGCCCAGAGGCTGCTGCGTGACGAGGCTGTAAGGTCCGATCGAACGCGCGTGGATCTTGTCGTCCACCAGGTGATGCAGCTTCAACATATAGATGTAGCCGACGGTCACCTTGCGGTCGAACGGTTCGCCCGTACGCCCGTCATAAAGCGTCACCTGGCCCGAACTGTCGAGCCCGGCCCCCTCCAGCATGGCCGTCACGTCGCGCTCATGCGCGCCGTCGAATACCGGAGTCGCCACCGGCACGCCGTTTCTAAGCGATTCGCTCACCTCGATGAGATGCTCATCTTTCAACGCTGCCACCGTTTTGTCGTCGTATATCGACCTAAGAAGGTCCTTGAGCGGCTTCACCTTGTGCGTCTCGTAATATTGGTCGAGCGCCTCGCCGATCTTGCGCCCCAAGCCGCGGCAGGCCCAGCCGAGATGCGTCTCTAGAATCTGGCCCACATTCATGCGCGACGGCACGCCGAGCGGATTGAGCACAATATCGACAGGCGTGCCGTCCTCGAGATAAGGCATGTCCTCGATCGGCACGATCTGGCTGATCACGCCCTTATTGCCGTGACGGCCGGCCATCTTGTCTCCAGGCTGAATCTTGCGCTTCACTGCCACGAAAACCTTGACCATCTTCATCACGCCGGGCGGCAATTCGTCGCCGCGCTGCAGCTTGTCGACCTTGTCGACGAAACGCTGCTCAAGACGCTTCTTGGCGTCTTCGTACTGGCGGCGGATCGCCTCCACTTCGGCCATCGCCTTCTCGTTCTTGAGCGCAATTTCCCACCAGTGGCTGCGCGGCACTTCGTCGAGCAGCGCCTCGGTGATCTTGGCGTCTTTCTTGACGCCCTTCGGCCCCTTGGCCACCACCTTGTGCAGCAGCGTGTCCTTGAGGCGGCCGTAAACGTTGCGGTCGAGAATGGCGAGTTCGTCGTCGCGGTCTTTGGCGAGACGCTCGATTTCCTCACGCTCGATGGCCATGGCGCGTTCGTCCTTCTCCACGCCGTGACGGTTGAACACGCGCACCTCGACCACCGTGCCCGAGACGCCGGGCGGCAGCTTGAGCGAAGTATCGCGGACATCGGAGGCCTTCTCGCCGAAAATGGCGCGAAGCAATTTCTCTTCCGGCGTCATCGGGCTCTCGCCCTTGGGCGTGATCTTGCCGACGAGAATATCGCCCGGATTAACCTCGGCGCCGATATAGACGATGCCCGCCTCGTCGAGATTCTTGAGCGCCTCTTCCGAGACGTTCGGGATATCGCGGGTGATTTCCTCAGGCCCGAGCTTGGTGTCGCGCGCCATCACCTCGAATTCCTCGATGTGGATCGAGGTGAACACGTCGTCGCGCACCACGCGCTCGGAAATGAGGATGGAGTCCTCGAAGTTGTAGCCCATCCACGGCATGAAGGCGACGAGCACGTTGCGGCCGAGCGCAAGTTCGCCGAGATCGGTCGACGGACCGTCGGCGATGATCTCGCCCGCCTGCACATGGTCACCCACGCGTACCAGCGGCCGCTGATTGATACATGTATTTTGGTTCGAGCGCTGGAACTTGCGCAGATTGTAGATGTCCACGCCGGACTTGGACGGGTCCGTTTCCTCGGTGGCGCGGATAACAATGCGCGTCGCATCCACCTGATCGACGATGCCGGTGCGGCGCGCGGCGATCGCCGCGCCCGAATCGCGCGCGACCACCTCCTCCATGCCGGTGCCGACCAGCGGCGCTTCGGCCGTGATCAGCGGCACAGCTTGGCGCTGCATGTTCGAGCCCATGAGAGCGCGGTTCGCGTCGTCGTTCTCGAGGAACGGAATGAGCGCGGCGGCGACCGAGACGAGCTGCTTCGGCGACACGTCGATGAGATCGACCTTCTCCGGCGGCATCAGCTCGACGTCGCCTGCGTGCCGGCAGGTCACCAGCTCCTCGGCGAAGGTGCCGTTGGGATTGAGCTTGGCGTTGGCCTGAGCGATGACGTAGCGCGCCTCCTCCATGGCCGAGAGATACACCACCTCGTCGGTCACCTTGCCTTTGACCACGCGCCGATACGGGCTCTCGATGAAGCCGTATTTGTTCACCCGCGCATAGGTCGCGAGCGAATTGATCAGGCCGATATTCGGCCCTTCCGGCGTCTCGATCGGACAGATGCGGCCGTAATGGGTAGGATGCACGTCGCGCACCTCGAAGCCGGCGCGCTCGCGCGTGAGACCGCCCGGACCGAGGGCGGAGAGACGCCGCTTATGCGTAATCTCCGACAGCGGATTGGTCTGATCCATGAACTGCGACAGCTGCGAGGAGCCGAAGAACTCGCGCACCGCCGCGGCGGCAGGCTTGGCATTGATCAGGTCCTGCGGCATTACTGTATCGATATCGACCGAGCTCATGCGCTCCTTGATGGCGCGCTCCATGCGCAACAAGCCGACGCGATACTGGTTCTCCATCAGCTCGCCCACCGAGCGCACCCGGCGATTCCCGAGATGGTCGATGTCGTCGATCTCGCCCTTGCCGTCGCGCAAGTCGACGAGCGTCTTGATTACCGCGAGGATGTCTTCTTTGCGCAGTGTGCGCACCGTATCCGGGCACTGAAGATCGAGCCGCATGTTCATCTTCACGCGGCCGACGGCCGACAAGTCGTAGCGCTCCGGATCGAAGAAGATGCCGTTGAACAGCGCTTGCGCCGCTTCCGGGGTCGGCGGCTCTCCCGGACGCATCACGCGATAAATATCGAGCAGCGCCTCCTCGGGATTCGAGTTTTTGTCGATATTCAGCGTGTTGCGGATGAAGGCCCCGACATTGACGTGATCGATGTCGAGAATCGGAATTTCCTTGAGACCAAGCTCCTTCAACTTGGCGAGCAGTTTGGCGTCGAGCTCTTCTCCCGCCTCCCCGTAAATTTCGCCCGTCTCCATGTTGACGATGTCCTGGGCGAGGTAGCGGCCGTAAAGGTCCTCATCGCTGACGAGAAGCTCCTTCAAACCCTCGTCGGCGAGTTTCTTGGCCAAGCGCGCCGTCACCTTGCGTCCGGCCTCGATTGCCACCTTGCCGGTCTTGGCGTCGATCAAGTCGCTGGTGGGCTTGATGCCGCGCATCCGGTCGGGACGGAACGGCATGCGCCATCCGTCTTTCGTCGCCTTCAGCGGAATGCGGTCATAGAAGGTAGCAAGGATTTCCTCGTCCTCCATGCCGAGCGCATAGAGGAGCGTCGTCACCGGCAGTTTGCGTCGCCGGTCGATACGCACATACACGATGTCCTTGGCATCGAATTCGAAATCGAGCCAGGAGCCGCGATAGGGAATGATGCGGGCGGCAAACAGAAGCTTGCCGGAGGAATGCGTTTTGCCGCGGTCGTGATCGAAGAACACGCCCGGCGAGCGATGCATCTGCGAAACGATTACGCGCTCGGTGCCGTTGATGACGAAGGTGCCGTTCGAGGTCATGAGCGGCATGTCGCCCATATAGACGTCCTGTTCCTTGATGTCCTTTACCGAGCGGGCGCCGGTCTCTTCGTTGACGTCGAATACGATCAGCCGCAGCGTCACCTTGAGCGGCGCGGCATAGGTCATGCCGCGCTGCTGGCACTCCTCGACGTCGTATTTCGGCGGATCGAAGGCGTAGCGGACAAATTCGAGCTGGGCGCGCTCGCCGAAATCTTTGATGGGAAACACGGAGCGGAAAACGGCCTGGAGCCCCTCGTCCGGGCGTCCACCCTCTGGCTCTTCCACCATCAGGAACTGGTCGTAGGATTGCTTCTGAACCTCGATCAGGTTCGGCATCTCGGCCACTTCGTGGATGCGGCCGAACATCTTCCGCAAACGCTTATGCCCATTCAAAGAAGTCTGCTGCGCCATGTGGTCCTCTTTGCTCGTCAGGACGGCTCGCCGGACTCCCCCGCTTTGCTGGAGGGGGTGAGTCTGGAGAGGCGTCCAATCGCACGATTTTTTTGGTGGGTTTTGGCCCGGGCGAACCCCAATATTTGGGAGCCGCCCGGGCACAATTCAACCCGCCATTTACTTCAACTCGACGGTCGCTCCGGCAGCCTCAAGCTGCTTCTTGATCTTCTCCGCTTCGTCCTTGGAAACGCCCTCCTTCACGGGTTTTGGCGCTCCCTCGACGAGGTCTTTCGCCTCCTTCAGGCCGAGATTGGTGATCGCACGTACCTCTTTGATAACGTTGATCTTCTGGGCGCCGGCCGAGGCGAGAACCACGGTGAATTCTGTCTTCTCCTCGGCGGGAGCGGCCCCAGGCGCAGCCGCGCCGGCAGCGGCCATCATGGCCACGGGAGCTGCGGCGGAAACGCCCCATTTCTCTTCCAGAAGCTTAGCCAGTTCGGCGGCTTCGAGCACGGTCAGGCTCGAAAGCTCGTCCACAATTTTCTGCAAATCTGCCATCGACTTATCCTCGTAGGTTTGTCTCTCGTATTAAGGTTTGCGTCATCACGCCGCTTCTTTCTTGCCGTAGGCTCCGAACACGCGCGCAAGCTTTGCGCCGGGCTCGTTCAAGGTCCGCGCGATCTTGCTCGCGGGCGCTTGCAGGAGCCCGATCAGCTTGCCTCTGAGCTCATCGAGCGAAGGCAATTCGGCAAGCGAGCTCACACCCTTGGCATCCAGCACCTGGGCGCCCATCGCGCCGCCGAGGATCACGAATTTCTCGTTCGCCTTGGCGAATTTGACGGCGACCTTCGGCGCCGCCACCGGGTCGGCGGAATAAGCGAGGCAGGTTGGCCCCTTCAGCAGATCCGCAATCCCTTTGGCGTCGGTGCCTTCGAGCGCAAGCTTGACGAGCCTGTTCTTCGCCACCTTGACCCGCCCGCCGGCGCTTCGCATTTCGCTGCGCAGTTTGGTCATGTCGGCGACGGTCAGGCCCGCATAGTGAGCGACGACAACGACGCCGGTCTTGGCGAAGACGTCGTGAAGCGCTGTCACGACTTCGCGCTTCTCTGCTCTCTCCATGCTCACTCCGTCTGTCTTAAGAGGCCGCAAGCCAAAAGCCCTAGGCCTCTTCGGCTACACCGTGCCGCCTGAAAAGAGGGTCGAGGCAGGAGGCCTCGCCGCTCGATCAAGCGGCTCTTCCGTGCCTGTCCTGCCCGCACGCGAAATCGCGCAAGAGCCAACTACGAGGTTCAAACCGATCTCCTGGGGCGGAATCCGCCACCATCGAACCGTTCGTCTCCCGTCTCATGCAGGCCCGAAAGGCTTAAGCGGTTACCCGCACCTGCAATCTCGGACAGGTTCGGCCGCTTCGAGCGGAAGCGGCCTTCGGGACCGGAACATCGGTCCCGAAACGCTAAAAATTCACGCGCCGGTCAAACTTGCCGGCTCGACCTTCACACCAGGTCCCATCGTCGAAGTCACCGCCACGCGCTTCACATAGGTACCCTTGGCGCCAGACGGTTTGGCCTTCATCACCGCATCGGCGAAGGCTTTGATATTTTCGATCAAAGCCTGCTCGCTGAAGCTTGCCTTGCCTACGCCGGCATGGATCAGGCCGGCCTTCTCGACACGGAACTCGACCGCACCGCCTTTGGCCGCGCGCACGGCTGGACCGATATCCATGGTCACAGTTCCAACCTTGGGATTCGGCATGAGCCCGCGCGGACCCAACACTTTGCCGAGTCGTCCGACGAGCGGCATCATGTCCGGCGTGGCGATGCAGCGGTCGAAATCGATCACGCCCTTCTGCACCTGCTCGACGAGATCTTCCGCACCGACCACATCGGCGCCAGCCTTCTTCGCCTCGTCGGCCTTGGCACCCTTGGCGAAGACGGCAACTCTGAGTTTGCGCCCCGAACCATGCGGAAGCGCGCAGACTCCGCGCACCATTTGGTCCGCATGACGCGGATCGACGCCGAGATTCATGGCGATCTCGATGGTTTCGTCGAACTTGGCCTTGGCACCGGCCTTGACGAGCTTCACCGCCTCGTCGATCGGGTAAAGCTTCTCGCGGTTGATCGCCGCGGCGGCGGCGCTAAATCTCTTGCCCGGCTTGCTCATATCGCTACTCCTGTACTTGGAGGCCCATCGAGCGGGCCGAACCGGCGATGATCTTCATCGCCTGCTCGATGGAATTGGCGTTTAGATCCTTCATCTTCATCTCGGCGATCTCGCGCAACTGCGCCTGTGTCACAGTGCCGACGCTGGTGCGACCGGGCTCCTTCGAGCCCTGGGTGATCTTGGCCGCCTTCTTCAACAAATAGGACGCAGGCGGCGTCCGCATCTCGAAGGTGAAGGAGCGATCCGAATAGACGGTGATGACCGTAGGAATGGGCGAGCCCTTCTCGATCTTTTGCGTCGCGGCATTGAACTGCTTGCAAAACTCGGGGATGTTGACTCCGCGCTGGCCGAGCGCAGGCCCGATCGGGGGCGAAGGATTGGCTTCCTGCGCCGGCACCTGGAGCTTGATGTAACCTTCGATCTTCTTCGCCATCGCTCGTAACGACCCCGCGTCCCTTATAGTTTTTCCACCTGCGCATATTCCAGTTCAACCGGAGTGGGCCGGCCGAAAATCGAAACCGCCACTTTGAGGCGCGCCCTCTCTTCGTCCACCTCCTCGACGAGGCCGTTAAAGGAGGCAAACGGTCCGTCGGCGACACGAACCTGCTCGCCGATCTCGAAGGTGACCGACGGCTTCGGGCGCTCCACGCCCTCCTGCACCTGTTGCAGGATGCGTCCGGCCTCCTCGTCGCTGATGGGAATTGGCTTGTTCTCGGTGCCGAGGAAGCCCGTGACCTTCGGCGTCGATTTGATCAGGTGATAGGTCTCGTCGTTGAGCTCCATCTTCACCAGCACATAGCCTGGGAAGAACTTCCGCTCCGAGCTCACCTTGCGGCCGCGGCGCATTTCCACGACCTCCTCCATCGGCACCAGCACCTCGTCGAACATATGCGACAAGCCGGCGGCCGCGGCGCGTTCCTTGATGGACTCGGCGACCTTGCGCTCGAAGTTCGAGTAGGCGTGAACGATATACCAGCGCTTTGCCATGTGACCTGCGTGACCCTTTATCGGCCCCAGCCCAATACGAAAGTGACGAGCGTGCTCATCACCCAATCGGCGGCGAGAAAGAACAGTGCGGCCGCGACCGACATGAGCATCACCATGGCGGTGGTGATCAACGTCTCCCGGCGCGTGGGCCAGGTGACCTTGGCCACCTCGGTGCGCACCTGCTGAATGAACTCGAAGGGGTTGGTTCTCGCCATCTCTCGTCTTGTCGCCTCGCCGTTCGCCTCCGCCTCTTGCGCCTCAATCGTGGCAGGAGTGGAGGGACTCGAACCCCCAACCCCCGGTTTTGGAGACCGGTGCTCTAGCCAGTTGAGCTACACTCCTTCGCAGGTGTCAGATATCAGGTGCCGGGTTTCACCCATCTCTGTTTTTTGACACCTGACACCTGATACCTGACCTGGAGCGGGTGAAGGGAATCGAACCCTCGTCCTCAGCTTGGAAGGCTGCTGCTCTACCATTGAGCTACACCCGCCCTTCAGGTGTCGGGTGTCAGGTATCAGGTATCGGGTGTCTGAAAACATATCCGGGCCTTCGCTGACACCTGATACCTGATAACTGACGCCTGAATGGTGGAGGGGGTAGGATTCGAACCTACGTAGGCATAGCCAACGGGTTTACAGCCCGTCCCCTTTAGCCACTCGGGCACCCCTCCTTGGAAGCCAAGTTGGATTGACTGGTGATTTTTAACCAAGCAAAAACGCCCCGCCGTCGGCCGGCAGGGTCCGCCATGACTGGTTTATGGGTAGCCCTTCAGCCTCTGTCAACTGTAAATGCGGGGCCGGCGCACCTAATCTCCCCGACCTTGTTCGCAACTTTGCACCTTTGATGAGGCCAGCCAGCCGATGCGTCGACTTAACCGCGGTTCGAAACGACATGAAAAACCCGCAAATGCGGCTTGGCGGCGAAGACCGGGCCGCGACGGGCCCGACCGTATCTTCCTTTATGGTCTCCATGCTGCAGAGACGGCTCTCGCCAATCCGCGGCGGCGCATTTTGAGGGTGCTCGCCACGGAAAATGCCGCTTATAGGCTCGCGCCCCTTCTCACCAGGCAGGGTCTCGAACCTGAATCCGTAACGGCGAGAGACCTCGACCGGCTTCTTGGGCCCGAGACGGTGCATCAGGGCATTGCGCTCGAAGCGGAGCCACTGCCGCCGGTCACACTCGAAGAGGTCGACCCGAACGGCATTCTGCTCGTCCTCGACCAGGTCACCGATCCGCACAATGTCGGCGCCGCCTTGCGTTCTGCCGCGGCCTTCGGCGCCGCAGCCATGATCATGACCGAACGGCACAGCCCGCCACTGTCAGGAGCGCTCGCCAAGGCCGCGAGCGGCGCCGTCGATATCGTGCCCGTGGTGCTTGTCAAGAATCTCGCTCAAACCCTGGCCGCGCTCGGTGAGCGCGGCGTCTTGCGTGTCGGACTGGCCGAGGGGGTTGAGCTTACTCTCGAGGCGGCCAAGCTCTCGCGCCCCCTCGCCCTCGTACTTGGCGCCGAAGGCAAAGGCTTGCGCCAGCTCACGCGCGAGCATTGCGACCTTCTCTGCCGCATCTCGACCGAAAGCGCGCTTGCGAGTCTCAACGTGTCGAACGCGGCGGCTGTCGCGTTGCACTGGGCAAGCCTCAATGCGCACTAAGGCCGACTAGTTGCAGAAGCGGCGCCCGAAGGAATCGTACCAGCAATCTCTGCGCCAATAGCAATTCGCCATGCCCGGATAGCAGACGGTGTAACCGGGCTGCTTCCAGAAGGGATAAAGGCGGCTGTCGACGTAGACATAGGCCCTTCCGCCACAGCCGCCCTGGCCGCAAGGCGGGGGCGACGCATAGACTTTGGCTGGATCGACGCAAGGTCCGAGGCAAGGCGCTGCAGGCACCGGCGGGGGCACGGCCACGAAACGCCGCAGCGGAATTGGATTTGGCGCCGGTACGAGATAGGCGCCGCAGGGCCCGCCAAAGCATTCGCCGCTCGGCAGGGGATCGACCGAAAGGTCGCCGCCGGCATTGGCGCTCCCGCCGCCAAAGAAGAGCGCGGCCAACAGCGCCAGGGCCACGGCAACGGAAAACACAACTTTCATGACTTGTGGCTCCACTAGGACTCGCCTCCCCGGCCTGAGTCGGTGGAAGGCGTTCTCACGCTACGCCCTGATGGTATCGGTAAGGTTAATGGCTGTCTGGAAGCGGGATTGCACCGCTTCCCAAATCCCGGAGATCACTTCGTCTTATTTTATGTATTGATCCGCGGTGTTCCGCCGCGCGTCGGGTCCGAGGACGTGGAAATAGGGCATGCACCGGGCATGGCCGTCGAACGCGGTCGTATAGGGGCGATAGAACCACCAATAATTCTTTGGATAGCAATAGAAGCTCTGCACCCGATGCCGATGCAGGACGCGCTGCTCAAGCCGAGGGCCAGCCGCATCGAGAGCGCCGCCGGTCTGAATAGCGGCGCCTGCGGCGAACCCCGCAGCGGCTTGACCGGCAGACAAAGCGACGAGAAGAGAGGCGATACCGCCCGCAATGAGCTTAGAAAAAGCCATGCCCTCCCCCATTTGTGCGGTACCCTGTAGAAGTCTAGAAGGCGCTTTCCCCCGAAGCAAGTCTCCGGCAACCATGCCACTGCGAGAACTTTCCCACTGTTGCACGAAATTAACAGTCAGCGCTTACGTCTTTCCTTGCCAAAAATGGCGCCGTCGCCGGACTTTGGAACGATATGCGGTCCATTGCCGTTGTTTTGGCCAGTCACATCAATCGACTTTCTGTAAAAGGAACGCCAATGTCATCCACCGAAAGCGAGGCCCGCATGGGATCGAAGCGCCCCTCCGCCAGCAGCGACAGTGACGACCTCGCAAGCCAGATCGAAGCGATCCGCGCAGATCTTCAGAGTCTTAGTTCGACGGTGACGCGCATCGCCAAGGGTCAGATGAGCCGCGCCCAGGACAAGGCACTGGAAACCGCCTACGAGGCCGAGGACGCGATCCGGCGCAATCCGCTCCAGGCGGTAGCGATCGCCGCCGGTCTTGGCTTCTTATTCGGCGTCTTCACGCGTCGCTAGGCGGAAGCTTCCATGCTCCGCACAGCGCTAGCGCTGCTCTCGTCATTCCAAATCGGTATTCGCATCAAGGAATCGATCGAGCGTTCGCTGAGGCAAGCCATCGTGGTTGGGGCAGCGGCGATCGTGCTGATCGCCGCCGCAGTCTTCGGCCTGATTGCGGCTTACAACGCACTCATTCTGTCCTACGGCTTCACGCCGACCGAATCCGCGGGCGTTGTAGCCGCCGCGCTTTTGCTGCTCGGCCTTTTACTTCTCGCCACGCTGCCGCTCCTCGCGCGCAAGCGCAAGGTGGAGGCACCGAGCCTCCAACAGGCCGCGGGTGAAGGCGCGAGCGTGATCGATCAGAGCGTCGGCCGGGCGATGCAACAGATCGGTCCAGTCGGTCTCCTCGCCATCGCCTTTCTTGCCGGGGTCTTACTCAGCCGCCGGAAATAAGGCCTCCGGGCGCGGCGCGGCGGAAATGTGTCTCTAAAAAGGACGCTTCTTAAGCCTGTCTTAACCACCCGAGCCGCAATGTCCGTCTCAATGCGCCCAAAACCGGTGCGAGCGGGCACTTATGCGCAAAAGCTTGGTCTGCATGGCTCTGCTTGCCGGCATCGCCGGCACAGTTAGCGCCCGCGCCCAGACGATCGAGGGCATCCCCCTGCCGCCCCCCATCGAACCTCCCTACGAGCTCGGCGTGCGCTATTGGCAAAGCGTCGGCAAGACGAAATTCAGCGACAATGCCAGCGAGCGGAACCGCACGCTCGGGAATCCCACGTCGGTCCTCACCTATGATGACATGAACGGCTACACCGCCGAGTTCTTCTGGTATGCGCGCAACGAGTCGGAAATCTTCGCCAAGGGCTTCGCCGGAGGCGGATGGCTCGACGGCGGCAGCCTCGACGACGAAGACTATGCGAGGGGCCAGATCAAGTTCTCGGACACATTCAGCAAGATCGAAGGAAGCAGCATCGCCTATACGACCATTGACCTCGGACGGCGTTTCGTCGTTAGGGACAGCGGCCCGTTCGTTTCCGTCAGTCCGTTCGTCGGATTCAATTATTGGTACGAGCAGGCGATGGCCCATGGAGTGCGCTGCAACCCCGACGACGTCCCACCCTCGGAGTCCTTCTGCCCGTTTACGGGCAGAGTCGTCATCCCCTACTCGCAAAAGGTGATCCGCAATGAGGCCAATTGGGCGTCGATTCGTCTCGGCGCCGAGATCAAAGTGAAGCTTTGGGACCGCCTCACTTTGATCGCCGACGCCGCCGGCGTTCCCTATGCTTACGTTTCCAATTTCGACAGCCACTACTTGCGCGGCGACTTGGGCCCTGTGCCGAACATCGAGGATCGCGGCTCGGGCTGGGGGTATCAATTGGAGGGCGCCCTGCGCTACGACATCTCGCCGGAATGGTCTGCCGGGGCAGGCGTCCGCTATTGGTTCGCGACGGTGGGCGGGGTGAGCGACTTTCGCAATTTCGACATCGCGGTGCCGCTCAAGGACTTCACCAGCGAGCGCTTCGGCGTCTTCGGTGACCTGAGCTACCGCTTCTGACCCAGAAGCGAAGCGGGAACGCTTGCTTTGGCGCCGTTTGGCGCTTAACTCGTGGTGGAGCGCCGGGTTAGCTCAGCGGTAGAGCAGCGGTTTTGTAAACCGAAGGTCGGGAGTTCAATCCTCTCACCCGGCACCACGCCTGAGATTCCCAACATTCAATAGCCTGAATCGCCCTTTTTGCGGCGCTTCGATCCCGGTGTAGGAGTGTGGTCGGCGATGCAGTTGGCGATGTAGGCTTCCTTCTCGTCCTGTCTGAGCGCGGGTCTGACCCGCTCCGCCTTGTTGAAGCAATAATCTTGGAGCCACTGTGGGGCGGCCGAGGCTGGGCTGCCGCCGATCATGACCAAACCGATCGCAATTCCGAGCGCATAGTACATAGACGTCTCCTCCTTGGCATGAGACCTTGGCCCCGCCACCTTACCGGCGCCTTAAGCTTGCGCCGGCGATTCAATTATAAACCGGATTGCGCCTCCGTGCCCGCGCCGAGCACGCGATCGAAATCTCTGCGCTTTTGCTCCTGCACGGCCGCAGCTTTCGCCCTCGCGTCCGCGCGCTCGTCGCGGCAGGCGGTGTAGGCTTCGCTGCCCGGAGGGCCCTTCTTTTGGCAAATCTCGTCGTCTTCACTCTCCGCAATGGCCGTTTCCTCCGCGGCACGGGCGGCGCGGTCCTGCGTGGCGCAGCCCTGCAAGGGAGAGAGGAGCGCAATCAAGAGCGGCGGAATGAACGCAAAGCGCAACCTGGGGGCTCCTCCGGAAGGTTAGAGCGAACTTCGCCCGCCTTTTTGTCGATTTGGTGATGCTGGGTGAGGCGAAATCGCCCGGCTTCGCAAGTGGGACTTGACGAAGCGGGCGGCTGGGAGGACCCTTCGCCGCGCCTACCGCGCGAGGGAATGCCTGCAATGGTGAGAACGTGGTTTTGTGCCCTGGGACTTGCCTTGGCTCTTGCCGGAGCCAACGCTCTCGCACAACAAAGCGGAACCTCGCCGAACCAGTCGTTGCGGCCATCGCAGCCAATATGCGGACCGAGCAGTCAAAGCGTTCGCGTCTGCGAGAACGATTTTACCTCTTGCAATGGCGTCTGCGATGCGCTCGCTCTCGACGCATCGAGCGATATTGCCGGCTGCGGCTTGAGGTGCTGCATCCAGTTCAAGGCATGCCTCCAAATCAGAGGCTGTGCCACGAGCGCGATCAATTGCTAGCGGGCTAGGAACCGTTTGAGGCCTGTTGCTGAAGCTCGGCGATCTGCCTCTCGAGCAGCGCCGGCGGTAGATATTGGATGAAGGACTGCTGCTTCCCGCCAAGCTCGTAGTGCACTTTGAGCAAGAGTCCGCCAGCCGCCTTCAGCACATCCTGCGGCGCTTCCGGAGCCGCGAAGCTGAAAATGAGTCTGAAGGACGCGTCCGGCCTGATCACCGGCGGCGGAGGCGGCTCTTGGATGAATTCGGACGTGGCAGTCTCGCTCGCACTAGGCGCCGCCGGCGAGGCGTCTTGGACTTCGGTAACAGCGGTAGGCGCCGCCTCGGACGGGCTGGCGGGCGGCACACCGGTCTGCGGAGTTCCCGGCGCTTCGGCTTCGACGACGAGATCGAGCTTCAAATCCTCGCCGTGGAGATCCGGCTTGAGCACGCCTTCAAGCCGCTCGATCGGCTGGTCCGACATGTTGACGCCGCCGATGGCGAAGCCCTTGATGCGCACGCCCTCCGGCGTGGTCTCGTAGAGGAAGATCGCCCGCTCATCGATCGGAAGCGTCTCGTGATCGAACAGCCACGCGATCGGCTGGTCGGAAGCCGGTTCAGATGATGCGGACAATTGTGGCAGGCCGCCCGCGCGCAGCATGAGCCCGCCGCCGAGCATCAGCGCGCCGCAGATCAACAGCACCGTCCCGCCAACAATCAGCATCTGGCCACGATCCGCCCTACCCCCTAAGGGCAAGGATAGCGCGTTTTCGCCCTGCGCCGGAGAACTTCCGGCAAAAGCACCGGAGAGGCGACTAAGTCCGGTTTTCGCCGCCGTCACGGCCGCGGCATCCAAGCGGCGCAGGTCCTCGAAGAGGTTGGGCGCAAGCGCATAAGCCTTAGCCCCAAGCGCACCAAAGACCGGCGCGAGCTTGGTGCGGAGCGGTCGCATCCTATCGCCGAGCCCGACATGTACCGCGCGCCCAGCCCTCTGCGCCTGGCTCAGCCCTCTGCCCAGGCTTTGCGTCAGTCGCGGTGCGAATGTTTGAAGCATCGCGCCGGTCCTGCCGAGACCGGCGCCGGCCGCTCTCCCCAAGGACCGCGCAGCCGATTGACAGGCCCGCGCGCAGGCGAGCGTTGCCCTACTAAAAGCCTGCGCACCCGCGCGCAAGCCCGCTCCGGCCGCACCTGCGATTCTGCCAAGCGGAACCTTGAGCCGCCCCGCGACTGCAACGATGCCCCGCCAAACCCAAGCGTCGAGAGCGTTCAAGCCGCCGAAGACCCAACCGAACGCCGAGGCGATGGCCGCGCGCATGGCGCGTGCCGCCGCCGACAGTGTCGACTTCGCCGATTGCAGCGCCGCCTGACGCTTGGCGCGGCGCGCGGCGCGTTTTGCCGCGCGGCGGGCAAGCGCCTCTTGCCGCTCGCGCTGGCGCTCGAGCCAACGCGCGTGCCGTTCGCGGTCGGCCTCGACTGCTTCCGCCTGCGCCTTCAACCAGCGCTGATGATCGCTGAGGTCTTCCCTTGCCGAAACGAGCACTTCGCCCGAGCGCACCACCGTCTCTTTAACGACTGCCACGGTGGCTTCGAACGCGGCGATGGACTCCCCATCCGCGTCCTTGTCGCGGGGAGGCCAAGCCCGCTTCTCACGCACCGGACGAACCATGCGACGACGCGCTCCTAAAGGTCAGATCCGCGGCAAGTCCCATGCAATGCGAAACGTCGGCTAGCCAGGCTTCCAGGGAATGGCGGCTGTTGCCCTTGCTCCCCCATAAACCTTTGCCAACGGCACGGCACGAGAACGGCTCCGGCGCGGAAGCGAAGACGGGAAAACGCCGGGCATTCGGGCGGGCCTTGCGCGGCTTGAGCTCTGCACCGATCTTCCCGTGGCCGGACAAAGCTCTAGCTTCTTACCATATTACCGACTCTATGAATTGACGGCCAGCGATGTGACGCAAAGCCCGGACCGGAGTTGCGACGATTCCGGACTTTTCCTCTGGTTTACCGCCTTATTCGCCCCCACCTCTCCTGCCAAGCTTCCTTCGCCCTTGTCTGCCCGGAGCGGCTCACGTGACTACAAGTGGTTTTCGGCAAGCCTTCACCACCGGCGCGCTGATCGTCCTTTTGCTTCTGCCCGCAGCGCCTGACAATGTATCGGCTTCGGCCGCGGGTCAGCCTGGCTCTCCCGCACATGCGACCGCGCCTACCGCCGCCGAAACCCTGCCGGCTGATCGGTCGCCTTCCCCGGTAGTCACTCGTCACAGCATCAAGCTCTCCGGTGTCGACGTCCCTTACACGGCCAAGGCCGGCACTTTTCCGCTTCGCGGCGACGACGGCAAGACGCTCGCCAGCATCTTCTACGTCGCCTACATGCGTGAGCCTGAAGACGCCAAACGCCCGATCACCTTCGTCTTCAACGGCGGCCCGGGCGCCGCATCGGCCTATCTGCATCTCGGGGCCATCGGGCCGAGAGCCGTTGAAGTGAGCGAGAAGGGCGAGCTGCAAGGCCCGCCTCCCCGCCTCGTCAGCAACGACGCGAGCTGGCTCGACTTCACCGACCTCGTCTTCGTCGATCCGGTCGGTACCGGTTATAGCCGTGCCGCCGAGGGCAAGTCCGAAAGCGACTTTTTCGGCGTCGAACAGGACACCGAAGCGCTTGCCAATTTCATTCGGCTTTATCTCATCGACGCGAACCGCATGTCTTCCCCTGTGTTCTTGACCGGCGAAAGCTACGGCGGCTTCCGCGCCGCAACTATCACCCGGGCCTTGCAGAAGACGGGCGGCATTTCGCCGAGCGGGCTTGTGCTGATCTCGCCTGCGCTCGAATTCGCGCTTCTGCATGGAGAAGATTACGACCCGCTGCCTTGGGCGCTCGCCCTTCCCTCCTATGCCGCCGTTAATCTGGAGAAGAACGGCGTGGCCGGCCGCGAGGCTTTGGCCGCCGCTCTGAAAGAGGCCGAACATTACGCCATGTCCGACTATCTCGTTCAGCTTGCCTCCGGGACGACGCAAGGTACCGAGGCGGCGAGCGCAATGGTGGCGCGCCTGACCGGCTTACGGGAGGAAATCGTGCGCCGGCATTTCGCCCGCATTTCGCCTTCGGTTTTCATCAAGGAGTTCGATCGCGCCGGCGGCAAAGTGCTGAGCCGTTACGATGGCAGCATCGGCGGGCCGGACCCCAATCCGGCCAGCGAATGGCCGCGCGGGCCGGATCCGGTGCTCGACGCCACCGTTCCGCTCTGGACAGGCGCTTTCGTGCAATACGCTCAGAGCGACCTCGGCTACAAGACGGAGGCGTCATACCGCCTGCTCAATCGCGAAATCCGCTCGAAATGGGACTTCGGTACGAGCCCGACGCGCCAGGGCTATGCCGGGGCACTCAGCGATCTGCAAGACGCACGCGCCTCCAACCGTGCCCTCGAAGTGTTCATCGCCACAGGCTACACCGATCTCATCACTCCCTATCTCGGTCCCACCTATCTCGTGAAGCAGCTAAGCCCGCTCGAAGGCGCCAGCCCCATCACGATCGAGGGCTATGCCGGCGGCCATATGCTCTATCTTCGCCCGGAATCGCGGCAGGCGTTGAAGCGGGATGTGGAGACGATATATGAGCGGGCGCTCAAATCCGCTTCGCAAGGCTAGCGAACACGCTGGCGTGATCGCGCCCCCGAGATCGGCTAACATTGCGATTCGAACGGCAAAAAGGGGGCGGCAATGTCGATGCGAAGCGCAGCCTTGAGCGCGTTTCTCTTGCTAGGGGCGCTTGTTTCCGCTTCCGCCGAGGAAAAGCCGACCGATTCCCTTTGGACGGATTTTCGCTCGCCCGAGCGCGGCTTTTCCATTTCCCTCCCCGGCACGCCCAAGACTTCGAGCGCTCCGGTCGAAGGCCAGAACCCGCTGCTGCAATACAATTTTCAGGTCAGCGTCGGCAGCGATGTCGTCTACAGCGTCGTCGTATTCGAATATCCGTCTGGCAAAGGCCCGAAGCCGGATTCGGATACGTACCTCAAGCTGGTGAACGCTTATGCCAAAGGCAGTGAGTCACGCCTGCGCAAACGGGGCTCTGCGACCGTCGCAGGCTATCCTGGCTTTGAGGCGATCGCCGATGACAGCAAGAACAAGCTTAGCCATCTCATCGACATCGTGCCCTCCGGCGATCGCATTTACATGTTGGTGACCGCCGGTCCGCGCGGTCACGCCACTGGAGACGACGCGGCGCGCTTCCGCGATTCCTTCCGCATTCTCGGCGAAGACGATACGGCGGCGACGGCACAACCTGCCGATGCCCCCGAAGCCGAAGAAGCGAAGCGTTAGACCGGCTGCGGCTTGCGCAAGTCCTCGACGAAATTCTGCACGTCGCGCGCGGGCTCTGGCGTGAACAGACTCACCGTGACGACGGTGACGAAGCCGATCGGTACGGCGAAGAGGGCCGCGAACTCCCCTTTTACTCCCCACCAATTGGCGATCGGTCTCGCCGCTTCTTCCCATGCCGCCAAGGCGGCAGCGCGGGTGGCCGGATCGGCGAGGTAATAGCTTTCGCGCAATGCCTCGTAGCGCGCCGCCGCCTCTTGCGTCGCGTTTGAAAGGAAGCTCGAGCTCTCATAGAAGGCGAAGGGGATATAGCGCGGCGCGAGCATGTAGTAGAGGCAGACGGCAAGACCTGCGAGCATGCCGGCAAGGGCGCCCTCGGCCGTCGCCCGCTTCCACCAAATGCCGACAAGGAGCGCGGGAAAGAATGCGCTCGCCGCCAGCGAGAAAGCTCCTCCCGATGCCGCGAGCATCGTCTCCGGCAGAGCGACTGCCGCCCAAGCGGCAAGCCCGGACACGACAACGACGGTCAGCCGCGCCACGAGCAGGCGCTGGCCGGTTGTTGCCCGGTGATGCACGCTCCGGAAATAAAGATCGTCGGAAAGCGCATTGGCGATGGCGAGCAGAAGCCCGCTTCCGGCGGCAAGACACCCCGCCATTGCGCCGGCCATGATGAGTCCGGTCGCAAGCGGGCCGAGGCCGCCGCCTTCGCCCGAAAGCAGCGAAGCCTGTGGCAAAACAGGGAGGGCAAGCGTGGCCGCCAAAGGCAATGACCAGAGAAATGCT
>DATLXW010000090.1:0-11776 GCA_035575415.1 Methyloceanibacter sp.
TCCCCAAGTTGCACGGCGGCGCGGCTGCTGCCGGTCAGATGACCGCCGAGATCGGCAAGCGAATTGAACTGGAAATGATCCTCGCCGTCGCCGCCGCCGAGCTTGTCTCTGCCTCTGCCGCCAATCAGCGTGTCGTCGCCGTCAAGGCCGGATAACCGGTCGTTGCCGCCCCTGCCCAGGATCGTGTCGTTGCCGGCGCCAGGCAAAGGCTGCCCGCTTACCGTCTGGCCCGCATTGACCGTGTCGGCCTTGCCGGTGCCGACGATGACGACGCCGAGCGGCGTTGTCAGTTCGTAGGCCCCCAAGTCCGCCGGAGACCCGTTCGCATCAGGGAGACCGTTGTGGTCGAAGCGGTCTTCTCCGCGCGCGTCAAACGCTGGTGCCGAGTTGTTCGAAGCGTCGAGCGCCGGGTTGGTCGCGTCGAGCTTCAACGCAATGGTCTGCACCGGCCCGCCATTGTCGGCCAGCACGCCGGCGAGCACCACGCCCGCGCCCAGGTCGATATCGACGGTCTGGGCGAACACCTGCGCGGCCGTGGTGTTGCCAATGTCCGTGTTGCCGCGGAACACATTGGTGCCGACGATGTTGCCGCCAGCCATAACGGTTGAACCAGATATCTCGGCGCCCGAGGCCGCAGCGTTACCGAGCACGATAGAGTTGGTGAGATTGGCGGTAATGGCGTCGACGCCGCCGCCCTCGACGTTCGCGCTGTTGCCGCTAACCGTCGAGTTGGTGAGATCGGCAGTGGGGGCGCGGATGCCGCCGCCAAAAGTGCCTGCGCTGTTGCCACTGACCGTGGAGTTGGTGAGCGTGGCGTCGACTATGGCGAAAATGCCGCCGCCGTCGCTGAAGGCGCTGTTGCCGCTGACGGTCGCATTCTTGAGATTGGCGGTGTCCGCGCAGATGCCGCCGCCCTGGTGCGCGCTGTTGCCGCTGACGGTCGTGTTGGTGAGCGTGAGCGTGACTGCATCGGCGCGGATCGCGCCACCGGCCTTTTCTGTTCCTGTGACCCCGGTCGCCACGCCTCCGGTCAGAGTGAGTCCATCGAGTGTCAGGTCGGCGGTCGCGTCGATGATCCTCACGTTGTCGTCAAGCTCGGTTTCCGCCGTAGCAAAAATGTCGGTGATGTCGGTCGCGCCGACCGTCGTGTCGTCGCCCGCCACGTCGCCGCTGATCAGGATGCGGCCGTCGCCACTGATGGTGACGGCGTCCGTGATCTGAAGCGTGCCGCCGGCCGTGCCGCCTGGACCGTCTCCGCCGTCGAGGCGGATGGTTCCGTTCAGGCCCGTGGCGAAGGTGATGGTGTCGGCGCCGGGCGTGCCGTTCGCCAGTGTAATCGCCTCACGCAGCGACGTCAGTCCGTCGGTCGAATCCACCACATCATTGAGCGTGGTGACGACGAGCTCATGCGAGGCCTCGAAGGCGCCGAGGTCGGAGATGTTGGTGCCATTGTTGGCGGCGCCGGCGAAGTCATCGCGGGAGAAGCCGCGCGCGTCCGTTGCCGGCACCCCTGCCGCAGTGTCGTTGCCGGCATCGAGCGCCGGGTTCGCGTCATCCGCCTTGAGCGCGATGGTCTGCACCGGCCCACGATTGTCGGCAAGCACGCCGGCCAGCACCCCTCCGCCGATGTCCACCGTCTGTGCGAACACCTTCGCGGCCGTCGTCGTATCGACCACCGTGCTGCCCTGAAGCACGTCCGTGCCAATGATATTGCCGCCGGTGCTATTGAGTGTGGCGTTCACCTCGTCGCCTTCTTCGATCGCATCGTTGCCGAGCACGATCGAGTTGGTGAGGTTGGCGATGACGGCCTCGATGCCGCCGCCGTTAGTGGCGGCGCTGTTGCCGCTGACCGTCGAGTTGATGAGATTGGCGGTGCCGGCGTCGATGCCGCCGCCGAAGTCTGCACGGTTGCCGCTGACCGTGGAGTTGGTGAGATTGGCCACGTCGACATTCATGCCGCCGCCGTCGCGGTCCGCGGTGTTGCCGCTGACCGTGGAGTTCACGAGTGTGGCGGTGTTGGCCCAGATACCGCCGCCGTCGTCGCCAGCGATGTTGCCCCTGACAGTCGAATTGGTGAGCGTTGCCGTGTCGGCGTTGATGCCGCCCCCCTCGCCAAGTGCGCTGTTGCCGCTGATTGTCGAGTTTATGATATTGGCATCCAAAATAGCGGAGACGCCGCCGCCGTTACCTGCACTGTTGCCGCTGACAGTTGAGTTGGTGAGTGTGACGCTCGCGTTAGAGAAGACCGCGCCACCGTCGAAAACTGTCACGCCCCCGGTCAGCACCAGGCCGTCGAGCGTCAAGTCGGCGTTCGCACTGAAAATCCGCACATTGTCGGCAAGCGTGGCGGCGGTTTGCGAGGCGAAGATGTCGGTGATGTCGCCGATTGGGGTTATGTCGTCGCCATTCACATCGCCAGTAATGAGGATGCGGCCGTCGCCCGCGATGGTGACAGCATCCGTGATCGAGAAGGTGCCGCCGATCGTGCCGCCCTGTCCGTCTCCGCCGTCCAGTCGGATGGTGCCATTGAGGCTGGCATCGAAGGTTATGGTGTCGGCGCCTTCATTGGCGTTGGCGAGGGCGATCGCCTCGCGCAGCGAAAGACCGCTCCCGCCAGGGGATTCCACGGTTGCGCCGCCGTCGTTTTCGTCGGCTAAAGTGGTAACGATGAAAGTCGCCATAAGAAATCCTCGGTCGCCGCTGATTGACCCGCGCTCCGCCTCTGATCGCCCTGATTGCCGGTCCAGATCCGCCTGCCTCGACCCGCCATCAACCTAGGCTGGCGACCGTCCTCCTTGCCATGTCAAAATTCGACCCTATTTTGCAACCGCGGTATCATCCGCGGTGCCTGGCGATCGGAGATTCCCGGGGTGCGGGCGAGCGTTGAACCTTACATTGTCGATCGCGCGGCAATTGCCGCCGAAGCCGAGGCGAATCTCCGCGACTCCCGCTTCGAAGAGGCCGTAGCGCTTTTTGCCGCGGCAGGCATTGAGCCGATCGCGGAGAATCGCCGCTTGGGAAAGCTGATGTGTAACGTGGCCCGCTACACTCTGGCGCTCGCGGTTCTGCACCTCGACGCCACAGGCGGACCGAATGGAGAAGGCGCGACCGCTTCAAACCTCCGTACCATGCTCACCACGGGTCAGTTCGCCTCAGATAATTGGGTGAAGCATGGTGTGCGCGTCTTCGCTCGCGCCGGATATTTCGACCGGTTCCCGGCCAGCCGTGACCGCCGGGCGATCCAGGTCGTGCCTTCCGAGATGATGATCCGCATCGCGCAAGAGGCGATCGTGCCGACACTCGCCGCAATCGGGGTCCTGGCGCCGTTGCCGCTGCCGGCCGAGGAACTCGCTCGGACACCGGGTTTCATCGCCGCCATGGCCACGCATACGATCGTGCCTTACTTGACCGACGGCTTCACTTCGCTCGAGGGCTTTCCGGAGATTCGCGAGCTTGTCCGGCACGACTATGGCTGGCCGGTCTATTGCGCGGTCGTCGCCAGCCTGCGGCGCGAGCCGGACGGCACCATCATCGCGGAGGTGCCTGCGCTCGCGCTGTCGCGGCGCACCGGCATGTCGCGCAATCAGTCCCGCTGCATCCTGGAGAGATTCCGCAAAACGGGCCAGATCATCGAGATCGGTCGCGGCGGCCACCGGGTCACCCTTACTCCGCATTTCGCCGATGTCTGCCGCCGCCATGTCGCCCACGATCTCGCGTGCTGGAATCGCGTGGTCCGGGCAGCCGCCGCCGATCTCGGCCTTATGACGAAAACGGAGCCGAAAAGCCGCCGTTACTCGTCGCGGTAGACGCGCTCGCGGCGTTCGTGGCGTTCTTGCGCCTCGACGCTCAGAGTGGCGATCGGCCTCGCGTCGAGCCGTTTCAGGCTGATCGGCTCCCCGGTCTCCTCGCAATAGCCGTAGGTCCCCTCATCGAGCCGCGCTAGCGCCGCGTCGATCTTGGCGATCAGCTTGCGTTGGCGATCGCGGGCCCGCAGCTCGAGCGCGCGCTCGGTCTCGGAGGTCGCCCGGTCGGCGATGTCGGCATGCTGCGCCGAGTCGTCGTGCAAGTGCTGGAGCGTCTCCTTGGTGGAGCGCAAAATCTCGTCGCGCCAATTGAGCAGCTTGCGGCGGAAATAGGCCCGCTGGCGCTCGCTCATAAAGGGCTCGTCTTCCGAAGGACGATAGTCGTCCGGAAGCTTCTTGTTGGAATAGTTGTCGACAGACTTTTTCTTAGCCCGCATGAGAGTCAGTCCTGACGTCCGTTTCGTCGTCTTGGCCATTCGGCCCCGCTCCCTCGACCGGCTCGCCGCAGGAAGCGGCGATCCCCGCCGGGCTGTCCCGTATTTACGGAAGCGAGTCGTGAAGTCAAGACAGCACTGACGCTTGACAAATGCGCCAAGCATCGTCAGCGCAGACATTGCAAAACCGTCATTTTTGGCGGGGCTGCGAGGGCGAAGTCTTGGGCGGCCTGCAGGGAGCTTGCGGCGGGCGCGCCAAGCGGGAAGAGGCCTGAAAGGACGGGCTGAAGCGCGTGCCAATATCCACCTATACCCAGACTGCAGGCGACGCTTGGCGCAGCTTGGGCGATTTCGCCTCCGGCCTCGTTACGCCGACGGTCAGGCTCGGCGTCACCGGCCTCGCCCGCTCGGGCAAGACCGTGTTCATCACCGCGCTCATTCACAACCTCATCGCGGGCGGCCGGCTTCCCTTTTTCGACGCGGCGGCGCAAGGCCGCATCCTGCGCGCCTATCTCGAACCGCAGCCGGACGAGATCGTGCCGCGCTTCCAATTCGAGAAGCATCTCGCCGATCTCACCGCAAACCCGCCCCGCTGGCCGGAGAGCACCCGCCGCATCAGCCAGCTGAGACTCACCGTCGAATACGCCTCGACCAAATTCTGGAAACGGCAATTGGGCCGCGACCGGCTGCACGTCGACATCGTCGATTATCCGGGCGAATGGCTGCTCGATCTGCCGCTACTCGAACTCGACTTCCGCGAATGGTCGCGCGTCACGCTGGAACAGAGCCGCGCGCCGCAGCGCCGCAAGGCGGCCAAGCTCTGGCACGCCTCGCTCGATCTTGTGGACCCGTCCGACCCGGCGGATCAGGCGGTGGCGGAGCGGCTGTCCGATCTGTTCAAAACCTATCTGCGCGACGCTCGCGCGGATCACTACGCGATCTCAACCTTGCCGCCTGGGCACTTCCTCATGCCGGGCGATCTTGCCGGCTCGCCCGCGCTCACTTTCGCACCTCTCGATCCGAAGGGCGAGACGCGCTTCCCGCGCAGCTCGTTGTGGACGATGATGGAGCGGCGCTACGAGGCCTACAAGACGCATGTCGTGCGCCCTTTTTTCCGCGATCATTTCGCGCGGCTGGACCGGCAGATCGTGCTGATCGATGTACTGTCGGCGTTGAACGGCGGCAAGCCCGCCGTCGCCGATCTCGAGCGGGCCATGACCGAAATCCTGCAATGCTTCAGGACCGGGTCGAACAGCCTATGGTCGAGCCTGTTCGCGCCGCGCATCGACCGCATCGTGCTCGCGGCCACCAAGGCCGATCATCTGCATCATCAGAGCCACGACCGCCTCGAAGCCATTCTCACCAAGCTCGCCGGCAGGGCGATGGCGCGCGCCAACTATGCGGGCGCCGAAGTAAGAGTGCTCGCGATGGCGGCGATCAGAGCCACCCGCGAGGGCGAGGCGAAGCGGCACGGCGAGGTGCTGCCGTGCATCGTCGGCTACCCGCTTGCCGGCGAGACGATCGGCAAGCGGAGTTTCGACGGGAAGGAGGAATTCGCGATCTTCCCGGGCGACCTGCCCTCCGACCCTGGTGAGGCGCTGCAAGGTTGGGAGCCGGAACATGGGGAGATGCGGTTTGTGCGTTTCAGGCCGCCGAACCCGATCCTGCTCCCTTCCGGAGGCTTCGCCCCCTTCCCAAATATCCGGCTTGACCGCGCGCTCGAAACCCTGATCGGAGATTATCTCGCATGAGCAAAAAGGCGCATCGCAAACCGGCCGCCTTCCGCATCGAGGAGGTCGAGGTATTCGCACCGCAGCCGGCGATGGCGGAGATCACGCCCGCCGAAGCGGCGCAGCTTCCGGCGCGGCTCCGCTCGCTCTCCGACTTCGGCCGCGGGCTTCGCTGGGGATCGCTGTTCATCGGCGCGCTCGCAGGGTTGATCGGGCTGTTGGCCTCGATCTGGCTCTACGACACCGTGTTTGCGCTAATCGCGCGCAAGGATTGGATCGGCTGGATTGCGGCGGGGCTTTTTGCTCTCGTCTTGATCGCGCTGCTCATGCTGGCGTTGCGCGAAGTCGCGGGCCTGATGCGGCTCGGGCGGCTCGGCAAGATCAGGCATGAAGCCGACAGCGCCGCGCGGCAGAACGACAAGGCGCTCGCCGTCGACGTCGCAGATCGGCTGAAGCGCCTGTACGCACGGCGTAAGGATCTGGCGTGGAGCTTGAAGCGGCTGTCCGAGCACGAGCACGACATCATGGATGCGGGCGAATTGATGCGGCTCACCGAGCGCACCCTCGTTGCGCCGCTCGATCCTCTCGCCCGCACCATCGTCGCCTCCTCGGCCAAGCGCGTGTCGGTGGTGACGGCTGTGAGCCCAGGCGCGCTCATCGACATGCTGTTCGTCGGCGCGGAGAATTTACGCATGCTGCGGCGGCTCGCTACGCTTTACGGTGCGCGGCCCGGTACGCTTTCTCTGCTCAAGCTCGCGCGCATGGTGGTCACTCATATCGTGCTCACCGGCGGCATCGCGCTCGGCGACGACGTGATCCAGCAAATGATCGGGCATGGGCTCACCGCCAAATTGTCGGCGCGGCTCGGCGAAGGCTTGTTCAACGGGGCGCTGACCACGCGCATCGGTATTGCCGCCATCGACGTGTGCCGTCCTCTGCCCTATCTCGAAAGCCAAAGGCCGCGCTTTCGCGAGCTCGTCGCCGAAGTCGCCTGCGTGCGCTGATGCGGCGCGATCAACTCAGGAGCTTGCAGCCGTCGACGTCGACCTCTTGCGTGCGGCCGTCGACGAATGTCAGCGTGACCTTCACGTTATCGGCGCAGGTCAAACCGCCGGCGCTGATGCGAAAGCCGGAACGTCTTTCGCTGGAGACTTGCTGCTGCGGCCTGACCGCGGGCGTGTTGAACTCGTACGCGACCGCTGCGAGCCTCGCTTTTACGTCTTCCGGCGCGTCGAGCCAGTACTCAAAATGATAGAGCGCCCGGGAGCGGTCGGCGCCCTTGATCTCCATCGCCTTCGCCTTCACCCAGCCTTGCACGGCGGCATTGGAGGGAAGCGCGGCGAGAGCTGTAGGCTGAAGCGGAGCAGGTGGAACGTCAGGCTGGCCGCGATTTGGGAGCGCGGACGTCGCGTCCGCCGTGGCCTGTTCCGCCGGGCCAAATGGCACCGGCTCGACGTCTTCCCATGGCAGATCGCTATGCGCCGCCTTGGCCCCGGCGCCGAAGGCCTTGCCCAGCGGCGTTCTGGCATCCGGATTTCGCTGCGCGTCGGCATCCTTTGCCGCGTCGAGATCTTGCAGGGGAATGTCCATCAGGCCGTTGAGGCGCGGCTCGCCGGCCGGGACCGCGGCGCCCTGCGGCTCTTCGGCAAGAACAGCAACCGGTTTAGGTGTGAGTTTGGCGACGGTGATCTCGCCGCCGTAAGACGCCGCCGGACCGGAGGGAGCATCTCCGCTTCCCGCCGCCAGGCGGTAAAGGAAGACGCCCGGAATCCCAACGACTCTTGCGCCGAAGGCAAGAGCGACCTCAAACGCGGCCAAACCCGCGATCAGCGTCAGAACGATCACGCGGGCGCCGCGGAGGCGTCCGGATGCATACATGGAACCCACCCACAACACCGCATTGCCGCGCTCCCCTTGCACGGCGCCCTTTCACTTTATCAGCCTGGTGCGGCAAGCGAAACCTCGACGCGTGCGGTGGATAACGGGGATAAGCCGCTCGTCTCCCGTGCGTCTCATCTAAGCTGATGTATGCTGTCCTCGTGGTCGCACCGGTTGTGGAAGGCGCCGGCGGAGAAATCCGGCGGCTCTGGGAAGCGGTCGGGTCGTCCACAGGGCAGGCAAGCCCAAGGTCGTCCGTTGCCATGGGCGGCTGAAGGCGGAGGGGTTAAGTGAGCGCGAAGTTCCTCGGTCTGACGGCATTGCCGCATGCCGTAGGGTGGTGTCGTCAGGGCATTTCGCGCCGCAAATCCCCCGCCGATTGGCTTCAGCCCGGCCAAGGCGGAAGCCACGTCGTAGCAACGCGACGTTAAATAAGGACCGTGGTCGGTTGCGCCGCCGCTTCACGGGAGACTGTGAGGCAGAGCGCGTGACCAGAGACCGCAAGGTCTCGCGAAGTTGACTGATCGTCCCGAACGGGCGGGAGGCCGACATCGCACAGGGAGGCGGGGCCCACAAGCTCCGCCTTTCCTGTGTCTTGCGCCAAGAAATGGCCGCGATCTCCCCCTTTAGCACCGATAATGGCCTGGCTAAGATTGCGCCCCATGGGAGGGAAGCGCTCACATCTTGGCGCATCGGCCGCGCGCACGGGCGCTGCGGTATGTCTTGTTTTCTTGCTGGCCGGCTGCGGCGCGGCGGAAAAGGTGACAGGCAAGATCGCCTCGGACCCGGAAACGGAAGCGCGCAACGCGTCGCCTCAGGATCCGCTGGCGCGGCCGATGCAAGTCGCCTGGACGTCGGCGCGCGCCCGCCGCTGCGGCTTCATCTTCGAGCCCGGTCAGCTCCGGGCGAACTATCTCGCGGCCGAATCCCAATCGGGTAAAACGCAAGAGGAGATGGCCAAGATCCAAAAGGCCTACGACTATACTTATGAGTCGGTCTTCTCCTCGATCAAAGAGGACGCCCGCTATTGCAGCAAGGAGCGCGTCGCGGCGATCAGGCGCGATCTCAACCGTTATCTTACCGGCGACTACACGCCTTCCGCCCGCATGGGGCGTTGAGCAGGCTTAAGGCTTCGGTTTGGGATTGGGAACTGGTGGGACGGTCGCCGAAGCAGGCGCTTCGGGACCTGAAGAATTCTCTTTCCGCCTAACCGCGCCGGCAAGACGCACCAACGACGGCTCGTCGGCCTCCCCAGCGATCAAATAAGCGATCCCGTCATGCGCGAACGACACGGCGCCGATTGCGCCATAACGCTTGAAGGCCCCCTCTTCGTTCGCCTCCCCAGCTTTGGCATAAAGCGCAAACGGCGCTCCGTGCGCGTCGAGATAAAGCAATTGCGCCACAGGCTTCCCTTCGAAGCGCAGCACTTGCGCGCGCGCAAACCGCAGCCCTTCGGCGCCAAGCTCCGGCACGAGGAGGTTGGGACCGATCATGCGCGCGAGCTGAAAGCGCGCAAGCTCGGCATTGGTCTGGCTTTCGGCGCCAATCTCCAAACTCTCGCGACCGATGAGCGCCTGCGCGCGGGCAACTTCCTCGCGCCAGTCGCGCGGCAAGGCTCCGACCGGCTCCATGTCGACGGCAGCGGAGTCTCGCCAAACGATCTCTGGCGCCTTGAGCGGCCAGCCGAGCCCAGCGAGCAGCATCACCGCGGCAAGCACCATGCCGGCCGTGGCGAGGCTCGCTTGCAGAAGCGCGCTCCAGGAGACGAAGAAGCCGCGCGGCCGCGACACTGGATGGGCGGCGAGATCGGCTTCCGCGCCGGCGAGAATTGCGTCGAAGGCGGCTTCGAGGCGCTTATGCGCGGCTTGCAGCGCCGACACGCGCTTGGAGAGCACGTCGTCTTGCGCGAGCACCTTGTCGACAGCTTGTGCCTGCTTCGGGGCGAGCTGGCCGTCGACGTAGGCCACCAAGAGTTCGTCGCTCAGTTCGCTCATCACGCCGCCTCTTCGGCATAGAGCCTGGCAAGGTTCGCGCGCGCACGCGTTTGCCCGCGTCCGCTCAAACAATCGGCGAGACTTGCGCTCAGACGCACTAGCCGCAGGTCGATCGTCTCCGGCGCCACATCGAGTACGCGTCCGGTGTCGATGTCGTCGAAACCTTCGCCATAGACGAGCAGCAAAGTTGCGCGGTGTTGCGGCGGCAGGCTGTGCAGGAAGGCCGCCATGAGCGGATCGAAGTCCTTCCCTTCCTTGCGCGGAAAGAGGGCGGCGAATGTTTGCGCCGCATCTTCGTCCTCGCGCGCTCCCCCGCCCTCGGCGGCAAGCTCCTCGAACCATTGCCGGTAGAGTTCGGCGAAGGCGAAGCGGTCGAGCGGTATGCTGCGCTGATAGCGATGCTGCTCGGCAAGCATGCGTTTCAGCGCGCGGCGCAGGAGCGCAATGCCCTCACGCTTGCTCCCCGCCAAGAGATCGGCGAAGCGCTTCAGCCGCGGCAGCATCGCGACAAGCCCCGGTTTGATGGAGTCTTGATAGTCTTCTGCCTGCACTTGCGCCGTCCCCCGCCGCTTTCAGAGTGCTGGCCCCGCGTAAAACACTCCACGCGAATCAAGAAGATAGCACATCCGCGTCCAGCTCAGGACTGTGGAGCCGCGCGCTCCTACGACAAAAAGCGCTTGCTTCGGGCAGCAAGCTGCCCAATCTTTGCGCATGTGCGGGGATAACGTCCATGTCGGTCTTGCCCCACCGCTCGGATAACGAAGCGAAGGCGCCTGCGCCTGGGCCGCAGCGCGGCAAGGCCTTTGGCACGCGCGCCGCGAAGATCGCCGAGCGGATCGCAAAGCTCGCCGACAGCGCGGCCGGTCAACCCAAGCCGGTAACGGAGAGCACCGCCAATACCGGTAAATCTCGCTTGGCGCGTGCGGTCGAGAAGGGGCGGCAAACTCTCCTACCGGAACTCGAGCGGACCGGCGCCAAGCTCAAGGAGCGCACGCGACCCGAACGGCTCAAGCACGACTACCGCGACTATCTGATGCGGCTGCATCAGCGCGTGCTCGACCCGCCGATCGAGCAACTCTTCTTCAAGCCGACCAAAGATCCGGTGCCGTTAGCGGGGCTCACCATCCGCGGACCGAATCGCGCCTTCGGCCACGATTACAGGCCGAGCCCTTGCGCGGTGGTCGACTGGGCGATTTCGGCCATCGATTACGACCTGTCGCGACTTACCTTCGTCGATCACGGCGCCGGCAAGGGCCGCGCGCTTCTGCTCGCCTCGCAATATCCGTTTCAGGCCATCGGCGGCATCGAGTTCGCCGAGGAACTGCACGACGACGCGGTGATGAACATCGCGCAGTTTCCCTGCAGCCGGATGAAATGCCGCAACGTCGAATGCGTACTCGACGACTGTAGCCAGGTGGGGCCGCCCGAGGGCGACGCGGTGCATTATTTCTTCAGACCGTTCGGGCGCGAAATATTCGCCGAGGTGATCGCCAATCTCGCCGCCTCCTATCGCAAGAAGCCGCGCCGCATCTATCTCATCCTGGTCGATCCGCCCGAGGTCGCCGACCTCATCGACCATAGCGGCGTGTTCCAGCGGCACACGCTGCCGCTGATCGAGAGCTACAAGCTCAAGCTGCTGAGCCCCTACGACGTCGCCATCTACCGCTCACTGGCTTAGCTGTAACGTGTTTACCCTTCATCCCGTCAAACGCAAGGCTCGGAAGATGACCCGACTATCGGCTGTTGGACCTCTACCGCGATCTCCCAAGGCGAATTAGGAACCTGAATAAACGTGAAGCAGCAATCTTAAAGTACGCTGTTTTTTCGTACAGCAAACCAGCTTTTCGATGAAGCCGCAGTTGAGCACGAGATCCGCTTGCTGCGCCAATCGCCCGACAGATTCGTACGATATTACGAAGGAGTGCACGACGATCTTG
>DATLXW010000091.1:0-5899 GCA_035575415.1 Methyloceanibacter sp.
TTCGCCTGCGCCGCAAATGGACAGCTCGAGTTCGATGCGCTCTGCGACAAGGTTTTGGCGCGGCTCGCGGAGACCGAATCGCGGCGCGCGGCGTGACGCCCGAAAAGCTTGCCGGCGCGGGAAATAGCCAATCGACAAGCGGGCTCTCTCTTCGTAGGCTGACCCAGATCAGACGCCGCGTTTAAGCGGCGCAAATGCTGGGAGGGCTCGCCGTCATGAATCTACAGCCTGAGCGCAAGACCTTTTTCGGAGCTTGTCCGCATGACTGTCCCGATACCTGCGCCATGATCTACGAGGTGCAGGCGGGGAAGCTCGTCGAGGTCAGGGGCAACAAAGAGCACCCGATGACGCGCGGGGGGCTCTGCGTGAAGCTGAAGGACTTCCACGATCATCACCACAATCCCGACCGGCTGCTTTATCCGTTGCGGCGGAGCGGGCCGAAAGGCTCAAGGCAATTCGAGCGCATCTCCTGGGACGAAGCGATCGGTGAGATCGGCAGGCGCTGGCGCGAGATCATCGCCACCTACGGCAGCCAGGCGATCATGCCCTATTCCTATCTCGGCAATATGGGGCTGGTGCAGGGCATCGCCTCGGGCGATCCGTTCTTCAACCGTCTCGGCTCGACGGTGAACGAAAAGACCTTCTGCGCCTCCGGCTCTTCGACCGCCTGGCTGCTCACGGTCGGACCCACCGGCGGCGTCGATCCCGAGAGTTTCGTGCATGCCCGCTACATCGTGATCTGGGCGTGCAACTCGATCTCCACCAATCTGCATCATTGGCCGTTCGTGCTGGAGGCGCAGAAGAAGGGCGCCAAGATCGTGGTGATCGACTCCTACCGCTCGCGCACGGCCAAGGCCGCCGACTGGCATATCTGCCCGCGGCCAGGCACCGACGGCGCGCTCGCCATGGGAGTCATCAATACGATCATCGCGCAGGGGCTGATCGACAAAGACTATGTCGAGAAGCACACCTATGGCTTCGAAGAATTGAAAGCGCGCGCGGCCGCCTTCACGCCGGACTATGTCGAGCGGGTGACCGGCGTCAGCGCCGCCGATGTGACAACATTCGCGCGAGAATTCGCCACCATTCAGCCTTCGGTCATTCGCCTCGGCGTCGCGCTCGAGCGGCACGCTGGCGGCGGCCAGGCGATCCGCGCGGTATGCGCGCTGCCGGCACTCGTCGGCTCCTGGCGGCATGTCGGCGGCGGCCTCTTGCAAATGCCGCTCTGGGAGTTTCCGATCGACTGGGCGAAAGTATCGCGGCCCGATTGGATCAAGCCGGGGACTAGGGCGATCAACAATTTGAAACTCGGCGCCGCGCTCACCGGCGAGATGAAGCTCGATCCGCCGATCATGAGCCTGTTCGTGTTCTGCACCAATCCGGTGAGTCAGGCGCCGGAGACCAACAAGATCGTCAAGGGACTACAGCGCGAGGATCTGTTCACCGTCGTCGCCGAGCACTTTCTGACCGATACGGCAAAATATGCCGACATCGTGCTCCCCTCCGCCATGGCCGGAGAGGCCGAGGACATGATGTGGTCGTGGGGCCATTTCTACTTCACCTATAACCAGAAGGCCGTCGATCCGCCCGGCGAATGCAAGCCGACAAGCGAAATGTGGCGCCTGCTCGCCAAGGAGATGGGCTTCGACGATCCCGTCTTCAAAATGACCGACAGCGAGCTTGCCGCCTATTACATCAATTGGGACGATCCCAAGATGGGCGGCATCGGCATGGAATATTTCAAGCGCTACGGCTACTACAAGATCGACGTCGGCTCGCCGGACACGCGCGCGCCGCACAAGGACGGCAGGTTTCCGACGCCGTCGGGAAGAGTCGAGTTCCTGCTGCACGACGCCAAGAATTTCGTCGCCGGCGCGTTCCGCGCCGGCTACGAGGGCGATCAGGACGGCACCCCGGTCGATCCGCTGCCGGGATATGTGCCCAACCGCGAGGCTCCCGAGACGAACCCGGAGCGTGCCAAGCTCTACCCGCTCAACATCATCTCGCCGAAGAGCCACGGCTTCCTCAATTCCTGCTACGCCAACGAGCCCCACAAGATCAGAGGGCAGGGGGAGCAGTTCGTGCTGATCTCGCCCGCCGACGCGGCCAAGCGGAATATCCGCGAGGGCGATCCGGTGCGCGTGTTCAACGACCGCGGCGATTTCGAAGGCGTGGCCCGCGTCACCGACGACGTCAATGCCGGCATCGTGGTGGCCACCCTTGGCTATTGGCGCAGTCTCAACCGCTCCGACGGCTCGGTGAATTCGATCTCCTCAGACGCCCATTGCGGGCTCGGCAGGGCGCCGACCTTCTCCGACAATCTGGTCGAAGTCGTGCGCGTCAACTGAGGCAAAAAATATCGCCGGCGTGCGTAGGGACGGGGGGTTGGGCCCGTTCAAGTCGCAGCGCTCCGAATGTTTCGGACGTCTGTCGATTTGAGGGAGATCATGGCCATGCCCTATTCCGCGGGGCTTGAGCCTCGGTTTTCGGCGATCACCTCTTGCAGCACGGCGAAGCCTTCGAGCTCGGGATGGCCGAGATAGAGGGGCTTGTTGTCCCCGGCGCTCGCGTGCGCCTTGCGGAAGGCCTCCGACCGGGTCCAATCGAGAAAGGCTTGTTCCGAGCGCCACATCGAATGCGAGGCGTAAAGCACATGGCCGTCTCGCTCGGGGCCTTTCAGCAGGTGAAAAGCGATAAAGCCCGGCACCTCCCTCAGATGGCTGTCGCGGTTGAGCCAGACCCGCTCGAAGTCGCCCTCGGCGCCTTTGCGCACTTTGAAACGATTCATGGCAATAAACATGGTCGCAGCCCTCGATTTTGATTGGCAGGATAGTACCGGCGCGCACAAATTCCAGTCATTGAAAGCTGCGACAATTGAGCCCCGCCGGTAAACCTGCCAGCAACCGGCTCGTACATAGATAGTTCTGACGGAAGCGAAGCCGCCAAAGGAGACTCCCATGAATCGCGATGTCAAGGAACGCCGCAAGGCGCCGCTACAGACCCCAACCGACCTCGGCGATAACGCCCGCCGCGACATTAGCGCAGCTCTCAACACGCTCCTGGCCGACGTGTTCGCGCTTTATCTCAAGACCAAGAATTTCCATTGGCATGTCAGCGGCCCGCATTTCCGCGACTACCATCTCCTGTTCGACGAGCAGGCCGAGCAAATCTTCGCCATCACCGACGAGATCGCCGAGCGGGTACGCAAGCTCGGCGGCACTACGCTGCGCTCTATCGGCGACATCGCCCGCCGCCAGAGAATAGAGGACAACGATGCCGATTTCGTCGATCCGCAGGACATGCTGGCGGAGCTCAGATCCGACAACCAGGCCTTGATTGCGAGTCTGCGCGAGACGCACGAGCTTTGCGCCGAGGAGAACGACGTCGCCACAACGAGCATGATCGAGGTGTGGATCGACCAAGCCGAACGGCGCGTCTGGTTTCTCTATGAGGCCGCGCGCAAAGGCGACTCCACCGGTCATTGAGGCGTTTGTAGCCGCCCCTGTGCGGCAGCGGCGCTTGCGTGGCTTTGCAGTCCCGTTCCGGGACGGCGGGCCGAGGGCGCGGGTACAAGCTTGGCAGTTTGCAGCGGTTTCTCCGGCATTTAGGATAGGCGCGTCACGCCCATCACGAGAATTCGGAGAAACCGATGATATGCCGCCCGCTGTTTCCGTTCGCTGTGGTCACCGCATTCGCCGTCGCACTTCTCGCTTGCGGTGCACCGAACGCGCCCGACTTCACGGCGCAGGCGGCGATGACGAATCTCTATTTGATCGAGAGCGGTAAGATTGCGGCGGAGAAGGGACAGTCGGACGCGGTAAAAGAGTTCGGCCGGCACATCGCGGAACAGCACGCGAAGTTTAACCAGGAACTGGCCTCCATCGTTCAGAAGGAAAAACTCGCCGTGACGCTGCCGGTGGCGCTCGATGAGAAGGGCGAAAGCAAGATCAAGGCGCTGACCGACGCCAAGAGCGGAGATTTCGATGCGCTCTACATCAAGCAGCAAGTGAACGCGCTGAAACGGTCGGTCAATCTCTTCGACGCCTATGCCGAGGGCGGCGATAACGAGGGATTGAAGCAGTTCGCTGCCAATGTGCTGCTCGCTTTGAAGCGGAGCCGCGATCGCGCCAAGAAACTGGCCCGCTAATTGCGAATGGCGCAGCCCGATGTCTTTGCTACCGCGCGCGCGATCGACCGTCCAGCGTTTTGTCGATTCCGAGGCTTCCGGCGGTCTTGTCCTGATGGCAAGCGCCACGCTCGGCATGGCCATCGCCAATTCCGGTTTCGCCGATGCCTATGCAGGCTTTCTGCACGCAAAGATCGCCGGGCTCGACGTCCTGCATTGGATCAACGACGGGCTGATGGCCCTGTTCTTCCTGCTGGTTGGGCTCGAGATCAAACGCGAGCTAGTCGCAGGCGAGCTCGACAGTTGGCCGCGCCGCGCGCTTCCCTTCGTTGCGGCGCTTGGCGGCATGGTCGTGCCCGCACTCCTCTTCTTCGCCGTGACGTGGCAGTCGCCGGAGACGTGGCGGGGATGGGCGATTCCAACGGCCACCGATATCGCTTTCGCGCTCGGTGTGCTCGCCCTGTTCGGGTCGAGAATTCCGAGCTCGCTCAAAGTGTTTCTCACCTCACTTGCCATCATCGATGACCTCGGCGCGATTCTCATCATTGCCATCTTTTATGCCGGAGAGCTTTCACTTTCCGCTCTCGGGCTTGCCGGTATGGCGGCGCTTGCGCTTGCCGGGCTGAACCGGTTCGGCGTCACGCGGCTTATCCCTTATCTCGTGCTCGGCATTCTGCTTTGGGCGGCGATGCTGTTTTCCGGCATCCACGCCACGCTCGCCGGGGTTGCGCTCGCGATGACCATCCCGCTCGGTGCGCCGTCCGGCGCCAACGAGCATGCCTCTCCGCTGCACCGGCTTGAGGACGCGCTCGGACCTTTCGTCGCTTTGGTTGTGCTTCCGCTTTTCGGTTTCGCCAATGCCGGGGTTTCGCTGCAAGGCATGAGCTTTGAGACGATGCTCGCGCCGCTCTCGCTCGGCATCATGCTCGGCCTGTTTGTGGGCAAACAGCTCGGTATCATGACGTCAATCATCGCCGCGCATTGGACGGGAATCGCGCAACTCCCCCAGGATGCCTCCTGGCGGCAAATTTATGGCGTGGCGGTGCTTTGCGGCATCGGCTTCACCATGAGCCTTTTCATCGGCTTGCTCGCCTTCGAGGATCCGGAACGCGAGGCCACGATCAAGCTCGCCGTACTCGCGGGTTCCCTGCTGTCGGCCGCTGGCGGCGCGCTCATTCTGCTTGGCCGGGGCTCGCCTTCGTCTCAGCGCCGGGCCTCGCGGTAAAGCCAATCGAAGCGCCGCAAGGCCGTATCGGGATCGCGCTGGGCGAGGATCGCGTTGCGAACCAGCCGCAAAGGTCCGCACAGATGGTAAAGCCGGCCGAGATGCTGCGAGAGGCGGCCGACACGAGCCGTGCGATAGCGCCTTGCTGCCTCGTAACGGCCATAGGCACATGGAAGATCCTGCGTCCCCGCCAGGCAAGCGGCAAGAACGGAGGCATCTTCAATGGCGAGCGCGGCACCTTGGGCGAGATAAGGCAGCACCGGATGGGCGGCATCGCCGAGCAGCGCGACGCGGCCAACGCTCCATTTCCTCAGGCCGGCGAGGCGGAAGAGCGACCAGCTGCGCCAATTTTCGGCGCCTTCCAGCAACGATTGGCACCCTTTCGTCCAGCGGGCGAAGCTTGGCAGCAAAGCGGCCGAGCAGACCGGCCGGTTCCAGCCTTGCAGCGCGGCGCCGCCTTCGGTGACCGCGACGACATTCAGAAGCTCGCCGGCGCGGACTGGGTAATGCACGAGATGGCTGCGAGGGCCCAGCCAAAGTCCGACCGC
>DATLXW010000092.1:0-33748 GCA_035575415.1 Methyloceanibacter sp.
ATTCGCATCCGACTTCGTCAAGATCGCGCCCAACAGCAAGATCCCGGCGATCATCGATACGGAGACCGGATTGCACCTGATGGAATCGGGCGCCATCCTGCTCTATCTCGCCGACAAGACGGGCAGGCTCTGGCCGCAAAGCTTTCCCACGAAGTGGCGCGTGGTGGAATGGCTGATGTGGCAGATGGGAGGGCCGGGGCCCTTCCTTGGGCAGGTGCATCATTTCGTAAAGTTCAATCCCGGCAAGAGCGCCTATGCCGAGGAACGCTACCTCAAGGAAGGGAGACGTCTGTGGGGCGTGCTCAACCGCAGGCTTGCGGAGACCGACTTTGTGGCCGGCGAATATTCGATCGCCGACATTGCGATCTGGCCGTGGATCGCCCGGTTTACTTGGCAAACGATCAGCTTTGACGACTATCCGAACGTCAAGCGCTGGTATTTGGCAATTGCCGCCCGGCCCGCGGTCCAACGTGGCTGGGATGTGCCGAAAACGGGGCGATCCATTCCCATGCCGTAGAGCGTGACATATGTATCGGCCCTGCTAGATTGAGTCCGGTCTCGAGATGAAGCGCTCGCGACGGAGCGGCGGTAGCGGGGAGAAGAAGAGCTGTGCTCGGCCTGATTGGCCTTGGTGTGTGGGCGGCGGTCTTGGGCGGCATCGACCCAGCCAGGGCCGAAACCGGCATTGCGGTGAGAATCGTTCAGGCCGCGGCGCCCGTTCTCCCCCGTCCCGGCGAACCCGGGCCTCAAGCCCGCCCCGTCCGCGCCGACCCTCCCGCCGGTAACGCACCCACCCCCGAACAGGTCGAAGCCATCGCCCGCACCCAGAAGTGTCTCGCCACGCTCGGTTATTACAAGGGCGCGATCGACGGCAAGCGGGGCAAGGAGACCTGGACCGCCTTCTGGACGTTCAAGCAGGAACACGATCTAAAATCCTATAGCGACCTTCTTGCCGAGCCGGTGCAACAGAAACTCGCCGAGCTCTGCCAGCGGAAAGAAGAGGAGCTCGCTGCGGCGGCCGCGCGCGCCGATCCCCTCTACCAGCCGGCAGAGGAAACTCAGCCTGGCGTCGCTCCACCGGCGCAAGACCAAGAGGAGGAGGTTGAGGCGGCCGGTACCGATCTCCCAGCCGGAACAGAAACGGAAATGGGGCAGAGTGGCGTTGCCGCCAACGCGGCCTCCGCCGTGGTTTCCGAGGAGGAAGGGGAGATGGCTGCCGCCGGGCCAGAGAAGCGCCTCGCCATCGATTGTCTTCCGCAGGATCTGATCGCCGTGCTTGAGCGCGCGCATGGCCTCGGTCAATCTGTCAATCGCTGCGATAGAACCTGTTTGCCGCCTCCCAGAGGCTTCTCCCAGGCTCAGCTCGACGACATCCAAGCGAGAGATGGCGTAAACTGGTGCCGCGCCTGCGTGTCCATCGGCGGTCACCTTGCGCTCGAAGACGTGCAGCGCATCGAGAAGGCCGGAAACCTGCAACTGTGCGCGACACCCTCCAGGGAGTTGCCGCGCTACGGTGAGAGCGGCGAAAAGTTAAAATCCTATATGCGCGTACGGGCGCTTTATCGGGGGCTGCCGCCAGCCGGCGAGGATCCGGACGCCTTTGCCGTGGTGATCGGTAACCGCAGTTACGACAAACTGCCGCGCAGCGCCGCCTCTTATAATGACGCCGACGCAATGTATTCCTTCCTGACCGAGCATCTTGGCTACCCGCCTGACAATATCATCGACGTCAGAGATGCCCGTAAGGGCGAACTCGAAGCCATCTTCGGGGCGAACCCGGGCCAGGATGGCGAGCTCGCGGGGCTGATTGAAGCCCGGCCGCACGCCAAGGTGCTCGTTTATTATTCAGGGCATGGCGCCACCGACGGAGCCCAGAACGAGGTCTATCTCCTCCCTGCCGACAGCGAGCCTGACGCGGAGGAGACCGACGGCTACAAGCTCTCGACGCTTTACGCCAACCTCGGCAGGCTGCGCACGCGCTCGGTGACCGTGCTCTTGGAGATGGACTATGGCCGCGATCACGGACCCTTCGTGCTGCCCCCCAACCTGCCGGACACTCTGATCACGGCATTGCCGCGCTCCTCTTCTGCGGCCGTAACCGTGCTTGCGGCCACGGATCGAGGTCAGCGCGGCCTAATGGATCCAAGTTACGACATCGGCCTCTTCACCCGCTACGTCATCGAAGGGCTCTCTGGGGCGGCCGACCTTGCCCCCGTCGGCGACGGGGACGGCAAAGTCGATAGCGCCGAACTTTACGTCTACACCGCCGCCTTCGTCGACCTTGCGGCGCGCAAGAGTTTCGGTCTCACCCAGCATCCGGTCTATTCGAGCGGCGCCACGAGCGTGCTGACAAGCGCCCGATCGATCCTTCCGCCGGCGAACTGAAGCGCCCGAGGCAAAATTGTTGCGCGAATGGCGCGAAAATCGCTTTACATTGCGTTTCAGATTGCATAGGGACCACGCGCGCTCGGAGGCGATTTCGCTCGAGGGCGGCAACTGACATCGGCAATCTCGTGTGGAGTGGACATGGGATGGACGTTTTCACTTCTGCCGCGGAGCTTTTGCGTCGCCGCCAGCCGGAGCGGCCAGTCCTGGCGCTGAGGCCGCACGCGGCTTACCGCGCGGCGAATTGGTTTCTGGCGAATTTTCCCGGTCGGGTGCTTTACGCCGCCAAGGCGAACGATGCGGCGCCCATCATCGGCGCCCTAGTAGAGGCCGGTGTGCGCGCTTTCGACGTCGCCTCCTTGGTCGAGATCGAGCGGCTGGCGGGGGTACCTGACGCCGAGCTTTATTTCATGAATCCGGTCAAGTCGCGCGGCGCCATCGCCCGAGCCTACCGGGAGTTCGGGGTGCGCCGTTTTGCCTTCGACAGCGACGAAGAATTGGACAAGATCGTCGCCGAGACCGGCGGCGCGGGCGATCTCACGCTCTTTCTCCGCGTCGCCTGTCCCAATACGCACAGCCTGATCCCGCTCGAAGGCAAGTTCGGCGCGCCGGGCGCGGAGGCACCTGCGCTCCTCCTGCGTGCGCGGCAAATCGCGCACAGGCTCGGCATCACCTTCCATGTCGGCTCGCAGGCGGTGGTTCCGGCCGCCTTCGGGGAGGCGCTGAGGCAGATCGGCCAGTTGATCGTGACGTCGGGCGTGCTGGTGGATGCGGTCGATATCGGCGGCGGCTTTCCGAGCCGCTATCCGCACTCCGATCCGCCCGAGTTGAGAACGTTTATGGAGGAGATCGCGCGGGCGGCCGACGAACTCGCGGTGAAGCATTCTTGCGAACTTCTCTGCGAGCCGGGGAGGGCGCTCGTGGCAGAAGCCGAATCGGTGATCGTGCGGGTCGATGCGCGCCGCGGCAATGCGCTCTACGTCAATGACGGCGCTTTCGGCACCCTGTTCGACGCAGCCTATAGCGGCTTCCGCTTTCCGGCGCGGCTGGTGACGACCGGGCGCCGCAAGACGAAGCCGCTTGCCGAGTTTGTCCTCTACGGCCCGACCTGCGACAGTTCGGATTATCTGCCGGGGCCGTTCGTACTGCCGGAGAGTGTGCGGGAGGGCGACTACATCGAGATCGGCCAGATCGGCGCCTATGGCCGCGTATTGGCGAATCGTTTCAACGGCTTCGGCGAATACGATGAGGCGATCTTGAAAGACGAGCCGATGCTCTCGATGTATGCCGGAGCCGAAGAGCCGGCGCTCGTGGCGCTGCAATCGGCGCGCGCTTGATCGCTTTTCGTTCGCGTCTCTCTGCGGCGTGGGCGCGGCTCACCGTGCGGCAGATGCTGGCGGCTGCGACAATTGCATTCTGGAGACGATAGCGTCGCGCCAGCGCTTGGCCCGCCGTCTTGCGCCATCGGTCAGCGCAGCAAGCGCGAAGGCGAGCGAGGGCTTATCGTCGAGCTTGACGAGAAGATCGACGGTGGGACGCCGCTCCGCGAAGAGCCGCGTCATGAACCCGCCTTCCGGCGAGCAGCCTTCAATCGCCTCGATTTCACCGCTCGCAAAAAGCTGCTCGCTGATGCGGTCGACGAGAACGCTTCCGGGGGAATAGGCGGCAAAGGCGCTATCGAAGGCCGTCTTCCAGGTATAGGCCATGGCACCGGCATAGAGCAGCACCTGACAGGCGATCGCCCGATCGTTCAATTTCAGTATAGCGACGGACGCGTTACCGGCCTTGGCGAGATTGCCTATCAGGCGCCGAGCGAAGGCGGCGTCCTCCGGCTTTGAGAGAAGAGCTGTCCCGCTCGCCCCCTTCCAGCTTGCCGCCTCCATAGCGAGGAATGTCTCAAACGCTTCGGCCACATGTTCGGGATCGCGGTCGTTGACAATGACAACCGGGCCGAGGGCGGACAGCCGGTTCCAATCTTGGCGCAATTTCTTGCGTGTCGAGCCGGAACGCTTCATGCCGCTGTCCCTGAATGCGACAGGACGATCTCTTTCGGAAAGCGTCAGTCCCTTGCGGTCCTGGCCGAGGGCTTTGCGCATTGCGGCGCACGTTTCGCCGTCGAGATAGTTGAGCTTCAATACGCTCGGCAACCAAGCCCTCTTGGCGATGGCCGCAAAGAATGCTTCGAACACCTCGGCCCGATATGCCGGGTCGATGAGAGGGCAGGATAGAAAGGCATATTCGTAAGCCGGGCCCATCAAGATAAGGGCGATGAAAGGCAGCAAAGTTTTGATCTGCAAGGCCCAAACGCCCACCAGGCGCCTCGGCGTCACCGACTCGTCGAAGGCGAGCAAAGTCAATAGCTTGGCAAAGTTCGTCTGACGCACGGCCTCCAGCGCCGCCGGGTGCAGGAACACATTCGGCCGAGCGCGGCGCGCAAGCGCCGCCCATTGCTCGAAGTCGAGCTCCGACGCCGAGGTCGAAACTGATAAGCGAGACATCGGGCCCCCTTATGCGATTGCGGCCACGATAAGAGAGCGCCCGGACAAGCTCACGATTTTCCCGCCGGTAAGGTAAAGCCGAGAAAAATTCACCAAACCGCTAGTCCGGCTGGCGCGCAAGTTGCAGAAAGGGCGTGTTTATAAATTTATAAAACGTCAGAACGAGGCGAGGGGTGACGATCCATCACTGCGATGTTGCCATCGTGGGCGGCGGCCTTGCCGGTTCGCTCGCGGCGGCGATGTTGGGACGCGACGGGATCGAGACGGTCCTGATCGACCCGCACCGAAGCTACCCGGCGGATTTCCGTTGCGAGAAGCTCGACGGCGGTCAGGTCGCAACGCTCAAAAAGACCGGACTTGCCGAGGCCGTGCTCGGCGCGGCGACATTCGACGGTTCGGCTCACGTTGCGCGCTACGGCAGGTTGCTCGACGAGAAGCCGAGCGATCAATGGGGCATTCTTTACGATACGCTGGTCAATCGCATCCGCGCCGAGATCGGCGGGCGCAGCAGCTTTGTGTGCACCAAAGTGAAGGCAATCGCCTTAAGCGCGGACCGGCAGACGCTCAGCTTGGCAAACGGCGAGTCGATTTCGGCGCGGCTTGTGGTGCTGGCAACCGGGTTGAACAGCGCGCTGCGGCGATCGCTCGGCATCGAGCGCGAAGTCGTGAGCGCATGCCATTCGGTCACCGCCGGTTTCGACGTCGCTCCCGCCGATCGGAGCGCCTTCGCCTTCCGCGCGCTCACCTATTATCCCGAGCGCGCTGCCGACAGGCTCGCTTATCTCACGCTGTTTCCGATCGGCGCGGTCATGCGCGCCAATTTCATGACCTATCGCGAGATGGACGATCCTTGGCTGTCGAAGCTGCGGCAGTATCCCGTCGAGGCGCTGCTCGAGGTCTTTCCCCGATTGCCGAAGGTGCTCGGAGCGTTTCAAGTGCGGGGCCCGGTGCAGGTGCGGCCGGCCGACCTTTACGTGACCAAGGGCTACATCAAGCCGGGGATCGTCCTCGTCGGAGACGCCTTCGCCACGTCTTGTCCTGCGGCAGGAACCGGCGCTAGCAAGGTTTTCACCGACGTGGAGCGCCTCTGCAATGGTTTCATTCGCCGATGGCTGCAAAGCGAGGGCATGGGCGCAGAAAAGATTGCCGCCTTCTACGCCGATCCGGTCAAGCAAGCGTCGGATCGAGCTTCCCTCAACAAGGCTTATCGCTTGCGGGCTCTGTCGACCGAATCCGGCCCTTATTGGTTCGCGCAGCGGCTGAAGCGCTTTCTTATTCGGTTTCTCCTCGGGCAAGGGCGGCGATTCGCCGATAGAATTGGTCTTTTCTCACCCGGGCTGGAGGAGGGGGCGCCGGCATCGTCGCTGCCAAGCTTCAATTGGAGGGCGATTCCCCGCTTTGCGGTCGCCAAGCTCCGCAACGTAATCGCCCTGTTTGGACTTTAGGAATTTGGGAGGCAGCAAAGTCCGGTTTTCCGCGCTTCCGGCCGACTTTGCGGGCATTCCCGAGCCGCATTTTAGTGGCGGCTGTGGCCTCCGCGTCACAGCTTTTTGCGCAAGAATCTCTATAATCGGCCAAGAAGACCAACGAACGGGGGATTGGCTATGCGTGTCTTACTAGCTATTGCGATCGCTATCTCGGCGACAATCGGTCTCGGCGGCTGCTTCGGCCATCATGAGAAGGCCGTTGTGGAACAGCCCTTGAAGCTCGGCTAACCGAGATACAAACGACTTAAATCTCTGCACTAACTATCTCTCCGGCAATGCCAGCCCTGGCCGGGTCTCCTCGGCCAGGGTTCTTTGCTGCACGCTCGCGCGTCGGCGAGGGACGCCGCGCGTCTGCCAATCGCGCGAAATGTCGATGGTGTAAGGAGTGGTGGGCGGTACTGGACTCGAACCAGTGACCCCTGCGATGTGAACACAGTGCTCTACCAGCTGAGCTAACCGCCCGCTTGGCTGGAATGTCTGGGATTTAGCGATTGGCTCCCGGCCAAGTCAAGGAAACCCGACAGCGCCGGTGAGACCGGGTCAAGCCGAAGCTTGATCTTCGGGGGGAGGCATCCCCGCGCCGCCCCCAAACCCTACTTTCCGATCATCTTATTGATGTTCGCGATCGTGGCGCTCGCCTCGTCGAATTTTCCCTCGGTGCAGAGCGCGTCCGCCTCATCGAGCATCAGATTGACCTTCTCGGCATCGTCTTCGCTCAGCGCGTTGGACTCGATCTTGTCGTGCACCTTTTCTTCGGCCGCGGTGAGCTGGCGCGTGCACTCATTGTCTTCGTCTTCCTGCGCAAAAGCGCCACCGCTCAGAAGGCAAATCAGCGCGACGCCGAGCACGGCACGTCGTAACATCGTCTTTCTCCTTGAATGCATTTCACCCCGTCCCCGGAGGGTAAAAGAATTGTTCTTTGACTATGGCTCTTCGTTGAGAGCGGCCGGGTGGAATTAAGCCCGATCTGCGGCGGGATTTTGGCGTTTCAGGAGGGCGAGGACGGTGCCAGTAGCCTCCTCGCAAGCGCATGCAGGTGCGGAAGGAGATCGTCGAAATGATCGACGAGGGCATCGGGGCCCGCGCCATCGTTTGGCAGCGGACCGTAACCGAAACGCACCATGACGATCGGAATGTGCGCGGCCTTGGCGGTCAGGTAATCGACCTCGCTGTCTCCGACCATGATCGCGGTCCTCGGGCCGCCGGCGAGCTCGATCGCGCCGAAGAGATGGGCGGGATTGGGTTTCGAAAAGGGAAAAGTGTCCCGCCCGGCGAGGCCCGTAAAAAAGCGCATGAGATCAAGCTCTTGCAGCAGCAGGCGGGAGAGGCGCTCGCGCTTGTTGGTGCACACGGCAAGGGTGGCGCCGGTCTCGGCAAGCGCTTCGAGCGCTGCCACGACACCCGGATAGGGACGGCTTTCCGCGGCGATATTCGCCTCGTAATGGGCGAGGAACTCGGCCAGCATCCGCTCGACGTCGCCATCGGCGCCGATACGGCGCAAAGCCTCCTCGATCATCACTCGCGCGCCATGACCGACGCAAAAGCGCATGGTCTCGGCAGATACCGGCGCATGCCCGCGCCGCGTCAGCACGCCGTTCAGCGCGTTGGTTAGATCCGGGGCCGTGTCCACCAAGGTCCCGTCGAGATCGAAGACGATAGTCGAACGGTCGAGCATGGGCTCTCTCTCACACGCGTCTTGCGGCCTTGCAAGCGGCGGCGTAGAGAGCGGCAGGAAAACTGACTGTCCGAGCGGCTTTCAGGGCCGGTCCGCGCGGGGAGGGGCGTTTGCTTACCTCTGACGATCTCAAGGAAAGCGCCGCCCGCGCCGCACTCGATCTGGTGGAGGACGGCATGCGGCTCGGGCTCGGCACCGGGTCGACCGCTGCGCGCTTCGTGGCGGCCCTCGGGGAGCGCGTGGCGCGGGGTCTCAATGTCATCTGCGTTCCCACCTCGGAGGCCACCCGGGCACAAGCCGAAGCGCTGGGCATTCCGCTCACCACACTCGATGAAACGCCGCAGCTCGATTTGACCGTGGATGGAGCGGACGAGATCGACGATCAGCTCCGCATGATCAAAGGAGGCGGCGGGGCGCTCTTGCGTGAGAAGATCGTAGCCACAGCCTCCGACCGCATGGTGGCAATCGTCGACGAGAGTAAGCTTGTCGCCGCGCTTGGCCTCTTTCCCTTGCCGGTCGAGGTGGTCCGCTTCGGACTCATGTCCACCATGCGGCTCATAGAAGCCGTGGCCGCCGAGGCCGGCTGTCACGGCGCCATCACGCTGCGGCCCGGCAAGGGCGATGCGCCTTTCATCACCGACCAAGGCAATCTCATCCTCGATTGCGCCTTCGGCGTCATCCCTGAGCCGGAAGTGCTCGCCTTTTCCCTGAAACGGGTGCCGGGAGTGGTCGAGCACGGCCTGTTCCTCGGCCTTGCCGACTTGGCTATCGTAGCCGGCAAGAGCGGCGTCAAGGCCTTGCGCCGTTAAAGGGGTCTGACGCCAATTGGCCAAATATGATTACGATTTGTTTGTTATCGGGGCAGGCTCGGGCGGCGTACGCGCGGCCCGGCTTGCCGCAGAGCTCGGCGCGCGCGTCGGCATCGCCGAGGAGTACCGCATCGGCGGCACCTGCGTGATCAGGGGCTGCGTGCCGAAGAAGCTCCTCGTTTATGGTAGCCGCTATGCGAGCGAGTTTGCCGACGCGGCGGGCTTTGGCTGGACATCCGAAAATTTACGGTTCGACTGGTCCACGCTGATCCACAATGTCAGGCGCGAGGTCGACCGGCTAAACGGAGTCTATACGCGCACGCTCGACAATGCCGGTGTCCACAAGTTTCTTACCCGCGCGTCGCTGGCGAGTCCGAATGAGATCAGGCTCGCCGACCGCGATGGCACGCTGTCGGCCAAGACCATTCTTGTAGCGACTGGCGGTCATCCGGTTGTTCCCGACGTGCCCGGCAAGGAGCACTTAATTACTTCGAACGAGTGCTTCGAGCTGGAGGAACTGCCCTCGAGCATTGTCATCGTCGGGGCGGGCTATATCGGCATGGAGTTTTCCTCGATTTTCCGCGGACTTGGCGTCGAGGTGACGGTGCTTTACCGCGGCGAGCAGATCTTGCGCGACTTCGACATGGATTTGCGCGACGGCCTTGCCGAGGCGATGCGCAACCGCGGCATCGACTTGCGCATGGATACGGAAATCGCCTCAGTCGCCAAAGAAGGCGGCGGCTATCGCGTGCAGCTAAAGCGGGGCGGCTCGGTTGCCGCCAATCTCATTATGGCGGCGACGGGACGGGCGCCGAACACGACCGGCTTCGGCTTGCAACAGCTTGGTGTCGAGCTCGGCTGGAATGGGCATATCGTGGTAGACGAATTCTCCCGCTCCTCGGTCGAAACCCTCTACGCCGTGGGGGACGTCACCGATCGCAAGAATCTCACGCCGGTCGCCATTCATGAGGCGACAGCCTTCGTCGAGACCGTGATCAATGGCAATCCCACGCCCGTCGATCATACATTCATACCGACCGCCGTGTTCGCGCAGCCAGAGATCGGGACGGTTGGGCTATCGGAGGAGAAAGCCCGCGAGATGTATCCGCACGTCGATATCTACAAGGCACGCTTCCGGCCGCTGAAATCCATGATCAGCGGCCGCGACGATAAGATGCTGATGAAGCTCGTGATCGATGCCGATTCGGACAAGGTGCTCGGCTGCCATATTCTCGGGGCCGACGCCGCGGAGATCGTGCAGATGGCGGCGGTCGCGCTTAAACTCGGAGTGACCAAGGCCCAGCTCGACAGGACCATGGCGTTGCATCCGAGCGCAGCGGAGGAGCTGGTGACCATGCGGCATCGTTGGGAGCCGCCAAAGCCGGTGGCTGGATCAGATGCGGCGGCTTGAAGGTAAGATCGCGCTCGTCACCGGGGCTGGCGCCGGCATCGGCCGCGCCGTCGCCGAGACCTTCGCGCGGGAAGGCGCCTCCGTCGTGGTGACGGACCGCGATGCGGCGGCGGCGAAAGAGGTGGCAGACGCCATCATCAAGGCGAACGGAACTGCAACGGCGCTTGCCGTCGATGTCACCAACACGCCGCAAGTCAAGGCGCTCATGATCGAGACCGCCCAGCGTTATGGCCGGCTGCATGTGCTCGTCAATAATGCCGGCGTCGGCGAACGCTCAGACTTCCGTCACCTCTCCGACGAAGCTTGGGACCGGGTGTGGAAGACCAATCTCGACGGCACGGTGCGCTGCGCGCGCGAAGCCTTCGAACTGCTCAAAGCCTCCGGTAACGCTTCGGTGATCAATCTCTCCTCGGTGATGGCGAGCAAGCATACGCGCCAGATGGCGGTCTATTCGACAACCAAGGGGGCCGTCTCGGCGCTGACGCGGAGCCTCGCGGTCGAATATGCGCCTTACTGCATCCGCGTAAACGCGCTGGTGCCGGGCTATGTCGAGACGGCGTTGATCGGACGCTATCTGCAGAACCCGATGGTTGCCAAGGCTCTGCTGACACAGACGCCGCTCCGCCGCTTCGGCACGCCGCAAGACGTCGCCAATGCCGCGCTATTCCTCGCCTCGGATGAAGCCGCCTATATCACCGGCGCTTCCCTCAACGTCGACGGCGGCATGGGGGCGACGCTTTGACGCCTATGGATCGGCGTCTTCAAGCCCTCGCGGCGGACGCGCGCCGCTTGGAGTCAACGGACAACAGCAATGTCTCTTCCATGATGCCATCGACGACGGCGACAAGCGCAGCCTGCTCGCTGCCGCCCAGTTTCTGGATGGCGTCGTAGCGGGCGAGCTGGCGGTCGGCGCTGGTGCCGCGGTGAAGGATGGTGCGCGCATGCGCCACTTCCGCCGTGCAGCCGAAATGGGCGGCGTCCTCCGCCACGAGTTCGAATAGCTCTTCCAGCAGAGTCGCGAACGGCACGACTTCGCCCTTGCCGAAATCGACCAGGCCTTGCTCGACGCCATAGCGTTGCGCCCGCCACCTGTTCTCGCGCACGAGGAAAGGCGGGTAATATCGCCAGCGCTGGTTCTCCCGCCGTAGACGATAGAGCATGCGCAAAATGCAGCGATAGAGCGCGGCGATGGCGATGCCGTCATCGAGCAGCGGGCAAATGTCGGTGATGCGCATTTCGAGGGTGGGAAAGCGGGCCGACGGGCGCAGGTCCCACCAGAGCTTGGTAGCGTCATCGATCAGGCCGGCATGGACGAGCAGCTCCACGGTGCGCTCGTATTCGCTCCAGCTCGAAAATTGATGCGGGATGCCGGTGCGAGGCAACTCGTCGAAAATGGCAAGGCGATAGGACTTCAGTCCGGTCTGCGCACCTTGCCAGAACGGTGAGGAAGTGGACAGCGCAAGGAGATGCGGCAGGAAATAGGCGGCCTGGCCGAGCAGATCGATGCGCAATTCGTTGTCCTCCACGCCGACATGCACATGCATGCCGCTGATGACAAGACGCCGTGCCACGTGCTGGAGATCGCGGGCGATCACGTTGTAGCGTTCCTTGTCGGTGTGCTGCTGGTGCGACCACTCGGCGAAAGGGTGGGTGGACGAGGCGATGGGCGCCAAACCGAAGGAGCCGGCGATCTCGGCGATCCTGCTGCGCAGTTCAACCAATTGATTGCGCGCTTCCGCCATGGAATTGCAGACGCTTGTACCGACCTCGATCTGCGAACGCAGGAACTCGGGACTCACGCGGCCGCGCAAAGCTTCCTCGCATTTGGCGAAAAGATCCTGCGGAGGTTCCTGCACCAGATCGCGGGTCTCCTTGTCGACGAGGAGGTACTCTTCCTCGATGCCGATAGAGAAACTTGGTTCCTTGATGGCCATGGGTTATATGGTTGCACAACTCGCACATTTCGGATAGCGGCCCATGGTGCGGGTTCGCCGACCAAGTCCGCGCACTCAAGATCATCGCGAACCGCCTTCTCCCCGAACGGGAAGAGGAGATAGCTGCGCTAGATCAGGCCTTTGAGCAGAGCGCCGACGAGATAGGCGACGCCCGCGGCCGCCATGCCAATGGCGAAGGTCTCGAGTCCCGCCCGCCACCAGGCCGTCGGCGACCAATAACTGCGGAGCGAGCCGATACCGAAAAACGTCAATCCCGTCATAACGGTCGAGAACCAGATTGGATCGGGCAAGCGCAGGGCGTAAGGGACGATCGGCACGGCACCGCAAAGCACGAAAGCCATAAAAGTCATGAGCGCGGCCTTGAGGGGAGAGCGAATCACGGCCGGCATGCCGTGTTCCTCGGCCATCATGGTGTCGATCCAGCGCTCGCGCCTTGCGGTGATGACCTCGACGGCGGTCTCCAGAGCCTCGCCCTCGAAACCTTTGGCCTGGAAGATTTGGCGCACCTCTTCGCGCTCGCCGTCGGGGGCGAGCTCGACATGGCGTTCCTCCATGCGGCGGAGCTGTTCGTATTCGTCGTGTTCGGCTTTGGTGCCGGTATAGTTGGCGGCGGCCATGGAGAAACCGTCGGCCAAGAGGTTGGCGATGCCGAGAATAATAACCACGCCGGCGGAAAGTTCGGCGCCGACTACGCCGGCCATGATGGCGAAGGTGGTTACCGTGCCGTCGATGCCGCCGTACACCCAGTCGCGCAGATAACTGACCCTGGGACCCTTCTCCAAGCGCCTGGCGATTTCGCCAGGGTGATGGCCGTGTTCGAGGTGGCGATCCAAGGGCCGGTTCCTTCCGCGGGTCTTAACGGATATGTGGCATGCTGAAGCGGGCAGGGCAATTAAGTCCGGGCTGCTAGCCACGGTTCCGCCAATCGCCTATATAGCGTTGACTTTGTAAGGAGTGCGTAAACCATGGCCCCGCGCTGGACCCCAGACAGTTGGCGCTCGAAGCCGATCGAGCAGGTCCCGGTCTATCCCGATCAGGCAGCGCTTGGCGAGGTCGAGGAGCAGCTTGCGACCTTCCCGCCGCTCGTCTTCGCCGGTGAGGCGCGCGAGCTCAAATCCAAACTCGCCCGCGTCGCGGCCGGAGAGGCGTTTCTGCTCCAGGGCGGAGACTGCGCCGAGAGTTTCGCCGAGCATCGCGCCGACGCCATCCGCGATTTCTTCCGCGTATTCCTACAAATGGCCGTGGTGCTGACCTATGCCGGCGGTTCCCCGGTGGTGAAGGTCGGACGCATTGCCGGCCAGTTCGCCAAGCCGCGTTCGGCCCCAACCGAGACGCAAGACGGCAAAGAACTGCCGAGCTATCGCGGCGACATCATCAACGGCATCGATTTCAACGAGGCGGCGAGAGAGCCGGACCCGCAGCGCATGCTGATGGCGTATCGCCAATCTGCTGCGACGCTCAATCTTTTGCGCGCCTTCGCGCAAGGCGGTTACGCCAATCTCGAACATGTGCATCGGTGGAATCTCGGCTTCGTCAAGGACAGCCCCGCCGGGCATCGCTACGAGGAACTGGCGCAGCACATCGCCGAGACGCTCCGCTTCATGCGCGCCTGCGGGCTCAACGCCGACAATACCCCGCAACTTCGCACCACGAGCTTCTATACGAGCCACGAGGCGCTGCTGCTCGGCTACGAGCAGGCGCTGACGCGCATCGATTCGACCTCGGGCGATTGGTACGCGACCTCCGGCCATATGCTTTGGGTCGGCGACCGCACGCGCCAGCTCGATCATGCCCATATCGAATATCTGCGCGGCATCAAAAATCCCATCGGCGCCAAGGTCGGACCTTCTTTAGCGCCGGAGGGCCTGCTCACCTTGATCGACGTGCTCAACCCGCAGAACGAACCGGGCCGGCTTACCCTGATTTGCCGCTTCGGCGCCGGCAACGTGGCAAAGCATCTGCCGGGCCTGATCCGCGCGGTGAAGCGGGAAGGCAAGAGCGTGGTGTGGGCGTGCGATCCGATGCACGGCAATACCATCAAGGCGGTCAACGGTTACAAGACCCGCCCCTTCGATCTCATTTTGTCCGAGGTGCAGACCTTTTTCGACATTCATCGGGCGGAGGGCACGCATGCAGGCGGCATCCATATCGAGATGACCGGCAAGAACGTGACGGAATGCGTCGGCGGCGCCAAGGCCGTGACCGAAACCGATCTGCACGACCGCTACCACACCCATTGTGACCCGAGACTCAACGCCGACCAGTCGCTCGAGCTTGCTTTCATCGTGGCCGAGCGGTTGAAGCGCGAGCGGGAAGGGCGTCCGGAGCCCGAAGTTTCGATTGCTGCCGGCGAGTAGCTTCTATTGTCATGCCTGCGCAAGCGGGCATCCAGTAACCCCAGTCCAGTTCATACTCGGCGTCGAGGTTACGGGATCGCCCGGTCCGTCCGAGCCCGAGGGCAGAAAGCCGGGCGATGGCAAGAACAGTTCAAGCAACCTAAATTCCACCCATGGCGAAGGCGATAAAAGATTCCTTCAAGCTTGCGCTGGCGCAATTGAACCCCGTCGTCGGCGATATCGAGGGCAATATCAAGAGGGCTCGCGAGACGCGCAGCCACGCGGCAGAGGCCGGCGCCGATCTTGTCGCTTTCACCGAGCTTTATCTTACCGGCTATCCGATTGAGGACTTGACGCTGAAGCCTGCGCTACAAAGCGCCGCACGAGAGGCGTGCGAAGATCTCGCCAAGGACACGAAGGACGGCGGTCCGGCGATGCTGGTCGGACTTCCCTGGGGCGACCAGCCGTTCGTCTATAACGCTGTCGCGCTGCTCGAGCGCGGGCGCATCGAGTCAGTTCGCTACAAGTTCAATCTCCCCAATTACGGCGTGTTCGACGAGAAGCGTGTGTTCGCGCCAGGTCCGCTGCCGCAGCCGATCGAGTTTCGCGGGCTGAAGCTTGGCGTGCCGGTGTGCGAGGATATCTGGAGCGCCGAGACCTGCGAGGCGTTGGCTCTGGAGGGGGCCGATTTGTTCATCGTGCCCAACGGCTCGCCCTATTGGATGGACAAGCAGGAGGTGCGTTACGAGATCGCCAGAGCGCGGGTCGCCGAGACGCATCTGCCGCTCGCTTATGTCAATCAAGTCGGCGGCCAGGACGAGCTTGTCTTCGACGGTGCGTCCTTTGTGCTGAACGCGGACGGCGCTCTCGCGGTGCAACTTCCCGCTTGGGAAGCGGCGCTCGGCGTCACCGAGTGGCGCAAAGGCGAGGAGGGCTGGCACTGCCTCCGCGGCGTGGTCGCCGATGTCGAGGCGAAGGAGGCCGCCAATTATCTCGCCTGCGTCACCGGCTTGCGCGACTATGTGGAGAAAAACGGTTTTCCCGGCGTGGTGCTCGGGCTCTCCGGCGGCGTCGACTCGGCTCTCTGCGCGGCCATCGCCGTCGATGCGCTCGGGCGCGAGCGCGTCTGGGGCGTGATGCTGCCTTACCGCTACACCAGCAACGAGAGTCTGTCCGACGCCGCGGCGACGGCGGAGACCCTACAGATCCGTTACGACATCATGCCGATCCATGCCGCCGTCGAGGGGTTGACCAAGAGCCTCGAGAAGTCCTTCGCGGGCACCAAGCCCGACGCGACCGAAGAGAATCTCCAGTCGCGCGCACGCGGCACACTGCTGATGGCGCTTTCCAACAAGTTCGGGCCGCTCGTCATCACCACCGGCAACAAATCGGAGGTCTCGGTCGGCTATGCCACCCTCTATGGCGACATGAATGGCGGCTTCAATCCGATCAAGGACCTTTACAAGGGGCAGGTTTATGCGCTTGCACGCTATCGTAATCGCACGCGCCCGAAGGGATGCCTTGGACCGCAAGGCATTGTCGTTCCGGAGAACGTGCTGACCAAGGCGCCAACCGCCGAACTCAAGCCCGGGCAGCGCGACCAGGACACGCTGCCGCCTTACGAGGTTCTCGACGACATTTTGAATTGCCTTGTCGAACTCGAAATGCCGCTGCCGGAGATCGTGGCGCGCGGACATGCGCCGGAGCTTGTCAAAAAGGTCGAGCGCATGCTCTATCTTGCCGAGTATAAACGGCGGCAGGCGGCGCCGGGGGTCAAAATCACGGCCAAGAATTTCGGCCGCGACCGCCGCTATCCCATTACCAACCTCTTCCGCGAGAAGCTTTGATGACGGGCCTCAGAATTGTGCGTCATCCCGGGGAAAGCCGGGATCCGGGAGAATCGAACGAGCTTGTCGTTCTGGATTCCGGCTTGCGTCGGAATGACGCGAATAGCGGCGGCCTATGAGCGTCAGGGTGAGATTTGCGCCGAGCCCAACCGGGCGGCTGCATGCCGGAAATATCCGCACGGCGCTGCTCAACTTTCTTTTCGCGCAGAAGCGAGGTGGGAGCCTGATCCTCCGCCTCGACGACACCGATCGCGAACGCTCGACGCAAGAATTTGCCGACGGTATTCGCGAAGACCTCGCTTGGCTCGGCATCGAGTGGAGCAATGAAGTCAAGCAGTCCGAGCGCTTCGCGCTCTATGACGCGGCCGTGGAGAGGCTGAAAGCGAAAGGGCGCCTTTATCCCGCCTATGACACTCCGGAAGAGCTTGAGCTGAAGCGCAAGCGACAGCTTTCGCGCGGGAAACCGCCGGTCTACGACCGCGTCGCGCTCAAACTTACCGATGCGGATCGCGTCAGGCTCGAAGCGGAGGGGCGCAAGCCGCATTGGCGCTTTCTACTCGAGAGCCGCGACGTCGTATGGGACGATCTCGTACGTGGAACCCAGCACGTCGATGCCGCCTCTTTGTCGGACCCGGTTCTCATCCGTGCCGACGGCACTTATCTTTATACGCTGCCGAGCGTGGTCGATGACATCGATCTCGGCATCACCCATGCGATCCGCGGCGAGGATCACGTGGTCAACACGGCGCCGCAGATCCAGTTGTTCGAGGCGTTGGGGGCGAGGCCGCCCGCCTTTGGCCACCACAGCCTGCTGGTGAATGCCGAGGGTCAGGCGCTGTCGAAGCGCGACCGCTCGATCTCGATTCAGGGTATGCGCGACGACGGGATCGAGGCGCTCGCGGTCGCGAGCTATTGCGCGACCATCGGCACTTCGGACCCCGTGGCCCCGCACACAAGTCTCGACGAGCTCGTGCGGAGCTTCGACTTCGCCAAGCTGTCGCGTGCCCCGGCGCGGTTCGACCCAACCGAATTGCGTGCCCTCAATGCCAAGCTTCTACACATGCTCCCCTACGCCGCCGTTGCGGACCGGCTCAAGGCCATGGGCGTCGGGGGCGGCGAGAAATTCTGGAACACCGTGCGCGGCAATCTCGCCGTGCTCGCCGACGCCAAGACCTGGTGGGAGGTGACGCACGGCACGATCACCCCGCTGATCGAAGACGAGGCGCTTTGCCGGCAGGCTGCCGCGCTCTTGCCTCCGGAGCCCTGGAGCGAGAGCACGTGGTCCGATTGGTCGGAGGCAGTGAAGCGGGTGACCGGGGCCAAGGGCAAGGCGCTGTTCCAGCCGTTGCGGCTCGCGCTGACCGGTCGCGCACATGGGCCTGAGCTCAAGCAGCTTCTGCCGTTGATCGGACGTGCGCGTGCGCTGGCGCGGCTTGAGGGTAAGCCCGCGTAACCGGATCGATCGAGCGGTTCAGTCTATTGCGGGCCGAAAGGTGAAGCGGGGAGGGTTTGCTGCCTGCGCTTAGCCACGGTCGATTCAGCCGGAGGCGGCGAAGGCGCTGGCTGCTGCGACACGGTTCCCGGCGGAGGGGGAGGAGGTGGAGCGTTTGCCGCCGGAGGCGGAGGTGGAGGCAGTGCGGCTTCCGTCGTCGGCAGCGGTGGCGGTGGAACATTTTCCGCCGGAGCCGACGGCGGAGGCGGAGGAGCCGCAGTCTCTGCCGCCGGGGGCGGCGCCTGCTGCGCAGGCGGGACGCCTGCGGCCTGCGCGTCAGGGGCCGGTTGAGGCGGCGGGGCCGGGTCGTTGCTGCCCGTCACGTCGAGATCGAGTTGCGGCGTTTCGCCGGCGGCCGGCGGCCCGGCGGGTGCGGCGGTGGCCGCGGCGGGCTGAGCGTTGCCCCCGGCTTCGGCGCGCTTGTTGGAAGCTTCGATCTCGGTCGGATTGTATTCAGCCTGCTTGCACGAGCAGCCTTTCACATATTCCTTGCGGAAGCGAAGGGCGACGGGGAGGTCCATATAGGCCGACCCGGACAGCGAAACCGCTTGCTCGATGTCCTGGCCCGGATTGCGATAGACATAAAGCTCGGCAGGCGCAGCGCAGCTCGATTGGCAACGTTCGGCATCCTGCGCGACCTGACTGCCGTACACGGAATAATGAATCGGGAAGAAGAAACCGTCGCAGAGGCGTACGCAGACGGTGCGATAGCGGCCGTTCGGATCGATGCTGCGATAGATTGGGGTTTGCGGGAACTCCTCCTCAGGCTCCTCGCGGCCGCCGCCGAAAATATCGAATAGGCCGCCGCCGCGCCGAGGCGGAGGCACAGCAACCCCCCCGCAGCCATTACGGGCAAGCGCAGCCTGAAGCTCGGCCTGACGCCGCTTCTTGCCGCCGCCGCCGGTCAACGCCTGACGCTGCTGCTGGAGCTGGGCGAGTTGCCGGCGCGCATCTTCGAGCCGGTTGTTCATATTGAGGCATTTCGGGCTTCGCACCAGGCCGCGGCCGAAAATGAAGAAGCTCTCGAAACAGCCGGCGTCTTCCATGGACGCGCGTGTGCCTTGAAAGACGCGGTCCGCCTGGGCGATCTGCTGGTCGATGCGAGCCACTTCCTCGCGGTTCGCACCGCCGCCGCCTTGCACCGCGGCAAGCTCCTGTTGCAGCTGAAGGCAGCGCATCTGCTGCTCGCTGATGCCTTGGGCGACCGCGGTTCCGCCAATGACGAGGCTGCATAGCGCAAGCAGAGACAGGCACGCAGCGCTAATGGGCCGCACGGGCGAGGCAAGCTGGCGCCAAAGCTGGCGATCAACGCTCAAAGCTGGATCCATCCCCGGAAAAGCCACCCGCCGCATTATGCGCCCCCAGACTTGGGGGTCAATGAGGCATCAATAAGATGGCTTGCCTGGCGCGGCAAGACAGGCCATAAGAATTGGCAAGATGACGCAAATGCAACCCATCCTTATCATTTGCCGCGGCATCATTCCGGGCTAGCAATCACGCTCGCCCGGCCGTTCTCCTTTGACATCTTAAAGAGTTACGCGAACAGAAGGGCGAGCCTCAGGCCGAAGGGGCTTGGTCGTGCTTAGGCTTTACAACACGCTCACGCGGAAGAAGGAGGAGTTCCGTCCCCTCGATCCTGCACGGATACGCATGTATGTGTGCGGGCCGACCGTCTACGACTACGCCCATATCGGCAATGCGCGGCCGGTGATCGTATTCGACGTGCTCTACCGCCTGTTGCGGCTCCTCTACGGGCCGGAGCACGTTACCTATGTGCGCAATATCACCGACGTCGACGATAAGATCAATGCGCGGGCGGCGCAGGACTATCCCGATCTGCCTTTGAACGAGGCGATCCGCAAGGTCACGGAAAGGACCGAGAAGCAGTTCCACGAAGACATGGCTGCGCTCGGCGCGCTTGCGCCAAGCGCCGAGCCGCGCGCGACCGAACATATCGAGCAGATGAAAGCCATGATCGAGCGGCTCGTCGCCAATGGCTGCGGCTATGTGGCGGAAGACCATGTGCTGTTCCATGTCGCCTCGATGCCGGATTACGGCAAGCTGTCGCGCCGGTCGCTCGACGAGATGATCGCCGGCGCGCGCATCGAGGTGGCGCCGTTCAAGAAGGATCCGATGGACTTCGTGCTGTGGAAGCCGTCGAAGGCGGGCGAGCCGTCTTGGGCTTCGCCCTGCGGTATCGCCAAGCCGGGGCGTCCAGGCTGGCACATCGAATGCTCGGCCATGGCGGCGGCGCATCTCGGCGAGACCTTCGACATTCATGGCGGCGGCATCGATCTCGTCTTTCCGCATCACGAGAACGAAATCGCGCAGTCGCGTTGCGCGCATAGGACGCCGATCATGGCGCGGGTGTGGATGCATAACGGCTTTCTCCAGGTGGAAGGAGAGAAGATGGCGAAGTCCTTGGGCAACTTCGTCACCGTGCATGAGCTTTTGCGACATTGGCCGGGCGAGGCGATCCGCCTCAACATGCTGATGACGCATTATCGGCAGCCGCTGAACTGGACGGAGGCGGGCCTGCGCGAAGCCAAGCGTACGCTCGACCACTGGTACGAATTGACCGCCGACGTATCGCGCGACGGGATGCTTTGCGCCGATGCATTGTCCGCTCTCGAAGACGATCTCAACACGCCTAAGGCGGTGTCGGCGCTGCATGAACTGCGGCAATCGGCCGTGCACGGAGCCAAGGCGGCCGCAGCGTCGCTGAAAGCCTCGGCGCAGCTGCTCGGCTTGTTGCAACAGGACGCACAGGCTTGGGCGGCGTGGAGACCGCCGTCCTTCACGTTCGACGAGGCGCGCATTTCGTCATTCATCGCCGCGCGCAACGCCGCGCGAGCGGCGAAGAACTTCAAGGAGGCCGATCGCATCAGAGACGAGCTTGCGGCGATGGGCATTGCCTTGAAGGACGCCAAGGACCCCAAGACCGGCGAACTGATCACCACTTGGGAGGTGGCGCGATGATCGGATTCCTCAAAGACGCGCCGTTCAAGGGCTCGCATGGCGTCTATTTCATCATCAAGCTCGTCGTGCTTCTTCTGGCGCTTCTGCTGGGGCTGCATTTGATATTCGGAATCGTCTAAGCCATGGCCCGCGAACGCCTCTTTCTTTACGACACGACTTTGCGGGACGGCGCGCAGACCCAGGGCGTCGATTTCTCGGTCGAGGACAAGTGGTTGATCGCCGAGCAGCTCGATGCGCTCGGCCTCGACTATATCGAAGCCGGATATCCTGGCGCGAACCCGACCGATACCCAACTGTTCGCTGCGGCACGGCCGCTCTCGCTTGCCAAGCTCACCGCCTTCGGCATGACCAAGCGGCCCGGACGCTCGCTCGCCGATGATTCCGGATTTCAGGCGTTGCTCGCCAGCAACGTTCCTAGCATCTGCCTTGTGGCCAAGAGCTGGGATTTTCATGTCGAGGTCGCGCTCGGCGTCAGTCTTAAGGAAAATCTCGATGCCATCAAGGAGTCGACCGAGGCGGTCGCCGCTTCAGGGCGCGAAGCGTTGATCGATTGCGAGCATTTCTTCGACGGTTATAAAGCCAATCCCGCTTACGCGCTCGCCTGCGCCAAGGCGGCGTATACGGCCGGGGCGCGCTGGGTCGTGCTTTGCGACACGAATGGCGGCACGTTGCCGGAGGAAATCGAGCGCATTGTCGGCGAGGTAGTCAAACACGTTCCCGGCGATCGTCTCGGCATTCACGTGCACAACGATACCGACAACGGCGTCGCCAATTCGCTGGCGGCGGTGCGCGCCGGCGCGCGGCAAATCCAGGGGACATTGAACGGACTGGGCGAACGTTGCGGCAACGCCAACCTCACCTCGATCATCCCGACCTTGCTGCTAAAGTCGCCCTACGCCGATCGTTTCGAAACTGCGGTGACCGCCGAGAAGCTGCGCACGCTCACGCATGTATCGCGCCTTCTCGACGAGGTGCTGAATCGCGCGCCGAACCGGCAGGCGCCCTATGTCGGGGAATCCGCTTTCGCGCACAAAGGCGGCATACATGCCTCGGCGGTGCAGAAGGACCCGCGTACCTATGAGCATGTCGCCCCAGAGGCGGTCGGCAACCGGCGCAAGCTGCTCGTCTCCGACCAGGCCGGACGTTCCAATATCATGGCCGAGCTTCAGCGCATCGGCATCGCCATTCCCAAGGACGATCAGCGGATTGCGCGCCTGCTCGGCGAAGTGAAGCAGCGCGAAGCCAACGGCTACGCCTATGAGGCGGCCGATGCTTCTTTCGAGTTGCTCGCCCGCCGCATGCTCGGCAATGTGCCGCAATTTTTCGAGGTCGATTCCTTCCGCGTCATGGTCGAGCGGCGCCATAACGCTCTCGGGCACCTGGTGACGGTGTCGGAAGCGACGGTCAAGGTGCGCATCGACGGGGAAACGGTGCTGTCGGTCGGAGAAGGCAATGGCCCGGTGAACGCTCTCGACAAGGCCTTGCGCAAGGATCTCGGCCGCTACCAGCGCTATATCGACGATCTCGAACTCGTCGACTACAAGGTGCGAATCTTGACCGGCGGCACCGACGCCGTAACGCGCGTCTTGATCGAGAGCCGCGACGGCAAGGGCAATCGCTGGTTCACGATCGGGGTATCGCCCAATATTGTCGATGCATCGTTCGAGGCGTTGCTCGATTCGATCAACTACAAGCTGATCCGCGATGGAGCTCCGGCTCCCTGACCGCTCGATTTCTGCTTTTCGGCACCCGCCAGGTGCATTTGATGGCGCGGCGCCGGCTCCGCGGCCATAAAATTCCCGCAACGGCTTCTGCTTTAGGTTGCCGAGTTCAAAATCCGCGCTAAGAATTACGCCGCGAAGCTGCCGGGGAGCCGCGTGCCTACGATGCGGGGGCTGATCGTCCTGGTTCTATTGCTATGCTGGGCGTCGCCCGCATTTTCCGCCAATCCTTTGGGGGAGGGGGTTCGGCTCGTCAGGCATGCCGCGGAAGTTGCGGAGAACCGGGGCGGCGGTCATGCGCTCGATTCCGGTCCGATTGATATCGAGGCCACGTCCGAGGTCAACGAGGCGAAGACCTATCCTTGCGCGCCGGGCGCGGGCGTCCTCGCCTATTACGGCTGCCAGGCGAAGACTTTGTTCAGCGGATCGATCGAGGCAATCGCATTGCCGCTGATTGCGTTACTATTGCTTTTGACCATCTCCACGATCCTGCTGTGGATTTACACGCGGAAAGTCGCCAATGCGGCGCGGCTTGCCGCAGAATATGTGCCCGCCGTCGAGCGCGCTTATGTGTTCGGCGGTCCCACCGATCTTTTTTTGTTGCACGATCAGGCCAGCGTGCGGCTGGCGATGCAGAATTTCGGCAAAACTCCGGCCATCATCCGCGGCTGGCTGGTCGAGTTCGTGGCGCAGGAGCCGCGCGGCAAGAAGCCGACCTACGACGAGACCAGACGCACCGAATCAAACGAAATCCTAGAGCCCGACAAGTTGTTCTCTCCGGCGATGACCTTCAGGTCCGAAATCGCAGCGCCGTTCTTCATTGTCGGCTATATCGCCTACGAGGATGTGTTCCGGAAGCAGCATGTCACGCGCTTCTGCGTCGGCGTCACGCGCGACGCCAAGGCGGCCTACGCCGGCCATCCGGCATGGAACGCCTACGACTGAGGCTTAGAATTTCGCGGAGACTTCGGCTTCGGCGCGCGTCTCGTCAAGTTTGGGTCCGAGCGCCTTACGGATCGTCGGTACGATGTCGTCAACGCTATCGACCAAGAACATCCTAAGCTCAAGTCCCGGACGGATGAATCTCTCCCCGTCCATTCGCTTGAACAATGCGATCAATGGATCCCAAAAGCCATCGATATTGGCGAGGACGATGGGCTTGGTGTGACGTCCGAGCTGCGACCAAGTCAACTGCTCGACGAATTCTTCCAGCGTGCCCAGTCCGCCGGGCAACGCCACGAAGGCGTCGGACTTGGAAAACATCAACTGTTTGCGCTGATGCATGTCGTCGACGACGATCAGTTCTTGTGCCTCGATCAGCATCTGCTCGCGCTCGCTCAAGAAGCCCGGGATAATGCCGGTGACGCGGCCGCCGTGTTCGAGCACGGAGCGGGCGATTTCTCCCATCAGCCCGAGGCTACCCCCGCCGTAGACGAGACCGATATGCGAGGCCGCAAGGATGCGGCCGAACGTCCTGGCCGCTCCGGCAAAGGCCGGATTCGCCCCTGACCCTGAGCCGCAATAAACGCAGATATTTTGTAGCCCTCCGGAAATATTTGTGTCGTTCATGGCTTCATCTGGCATCTGGCGCGCCTGCCGGTCAAGGAAGCCCGCGCGAACAAAGCGCGGGTAGCGCGGAATCGGTTCTTCCGCTAGGTTTGCGCCGGAACGGAGGCGAGTTTTGACGTTTTTTTGCCTTGGGCGCGCGGTAAAACTGTAAGCGAATTAAGGAACGAGGGAATGGTCCGCAATAAATATCGTTTGATCCTGATAGTCGCCGCGGCGCTCGCCGGTCTTGGTTGCTACGAGACATCCGCCCTGGCCTCAAACAGCTCCGCGGAGGCTCCCGCGGCACAAGCCGAAGGTGCCGCCTCAGATGGACAAGGGGAGGCTCCGTCGCCGCGTTCGCCTCTCAGGGTCAACAGCGTCGACTACGAGGCCCAGACCGGCAAGCTGAGCGTCGCCGGTATCGCTTTGCCGGGAAACGAGCTTTACCTCTATTTCGACGACGAGCCTCTCGCCAAGGTCATGCCGAATGAGGGCGGCCAGTGGAGTCTTGAAAGTGACGTGAAACTCGACGAGGGCCGACACACGCTTCGCGCGGAACAATACGATCCCGTGACGCGCATGCTCGCGGCGCGGGCGATGGTAACTATTGGGCGTGCCAACGAATCATCCGGCGGGGCGCCGAAGACGCCCTAACCTGGGAGAAGAGGTGCGCCGTCAGGAAGGGGAATGACTGGCAACAGGCTCGTCGCAATCATTGCCGCCGTGATCGCCGGCGGCGCCGCGCTGGCGGTGGCCGGTCTTTACATCGACTGGGAGCGGACGTTCGCGCCGCCGGCCGTCCAGCCGGGGTCGCCTTCCGGCGCGGGTCAACCGACGGCGACGGTTCCTGAGATTTCGGCCGGATCGCGGAAGCCTGAAAGCAAAACGGAAGATCAGACAGCTCGGCTTAACCTACCGGCCGAGCCGACCACGGTGCCAACTTTCGACGTGGTCGTGATCGAGCCGAACGGAGAGGGCGTAATCGCCGGGCGCGCCGCCCCGGGGTGGAGCGTCAGCGTGCAGAGCGGTGGCGTAAAGGTTGCAGAGGCCAAGGCCGATTTGCAAGGCGAGTGGAGCGTTGTTCTTGAGAAGCCGCTGCCGAGCGGCGATCATGCTCTCTCCCTGAAGATTGTCTCTCCCGATGGAACGCGGGCGGTTTCCTCACAAGAAACGGTCAAGGTTGCGGTCGGAACCGCGACTCCCTCGGAAGCCACAGCGTCAGTCGGGTCCCCTTCAGGGGGATTGCAAGCAGGAGGCGGCGCGGCGGTGACGCAATCCGTTCCGCCTGCAGCAGGCATAGAGCATTCTCTCGCCTCAGCCGAGACGAGCGCAACGCCGCCAGCCGCGTTAGACACGACACGCGCGCTTGCGCGCTCCGAACAACCGCTCGTGTCCGACACTCCGGCACCGTCTAAGCCCAAGATCGTGTTCAAGACGGTCGATTACGTCGATAGCGGGACGGGTACGGTAACACTCACCGGAACGAGCGAACCCGGCGCCAAGCTCTCCGTATTCTATGACGATCAGCTCCTCGCCGAGACGCAGGCGGGGGCTGACGGCTCTTGGAGCGTGCAGGCGACAAAGACGCTTCCCTTCGGGCAGCATCGTTTCCGTGTCGAGCGCTCCGGAGCGCCGCCGGAACTCAAAGGCACGGCCTATGTCAATCTCGAGCGGGTCGAGCCGAAGCCGGAGCCGCGAGCGCCCGTGGTGGCTTCCAAGGAAACGGACCAGGGTCAAGCGCAGGAAGCGGAACGGGGCACGTCAAACCCGTTGGTTTACGTCATTCGCAAGGGCGACACGCTCTGGGCCATCGCCAAGCGCTATCTCGGCAGCGGCTTGCGCTACCCCACGATTTTCGAAGGCAACCGGGAGGTCATCCACGATCCCGATCTCATTCACCCTAAGCAGGAAGTCAAGGTGCCGGCGACGGAGACGCCCTGATGCGCTTGGCGCGAGCGGGGGAGGGGCCTATATAGTTTGAGGTTGAGGGCAGCCCTGACGCTGCCCTTTTTGCCGCGCGGGCGACGCGCCCAACGAAGCGATTGATGCAAGACAGATTGCCGCAAACGAAGAGCGACGCCGTGCTGCGGGCGCGGACGGGGCATATCGGCGTGCTGCGCGAGCTTCTTCCGTATGTCTGGCCGGCAAACCGGCCCGACTTGCGCTTGCGCGTGGTGCTGGCGCTTGCCGCGCTCGTGCTCGCCAAGGCGATCACGCTGGCCGTGCCGATCGCCTATAAGATGGTGGTCGACCTGCTGACGGGAGAGGAGACCCGTGGCGAGATTGGCGGTTTCTCCGCGCTTGGAATTGCCGCCGTACCGGCCTTCCTGATCATCGCCTACGGCGCGGGCCGCGTGCTGATGGTGCTGTTCGCTCAGTTCCGCGACGTCTGGTTCACGGTGGTGGCGCAGAATGCAGTGCGAGAACTCGCGAATAAGACTTTCAGGCATTTGCACGCGCTCTCGTTGCGCTTTCATCTGGAACGACGCACGGGCGGCCTATCGCGCGTCATCGAGCGCGGCGTGAACGGCGTCGATACGATCGTGCGCATGGCGGTGCTGAACTCGATTCCGACCGCAGTCGAACTATTGATGATTTCGGCTCTTGTGGCCTGGTATTTCGGTTGGATCTATGTCGTCGTCGTTCTGGTGACGGTCGCGTTCTATGTCTGGTTCACGTTCTGGGCCAGCGAACGGCGCATCGCCATACGCCGCGACATGAACGAGTCCGATACCGAGGCGCATTCGAAGGCGGTGGACAGCCTGCTCAATTACGAAACGGTAAAATATTTCGGCAACGAAGAGCTTGAGGCGCGGCGTTTCGATGCGTCGATGGCGCGCTACGAGCGCGCCGCCATCCGCACCTATACCTCGCTCGGCCTGCTCAATACCGGCCAGGCGGTGATCTTCACCATCGGTACCGTGATCTGCATGCTGCTCGCCGCGCGCGAGGTGAGAAGCGGCGTACTTACGGTAGGCGATTTCGTCATGATCAACGCCATTCTCTTGCAACTCTATCTGCCGCTCAACTTCATGGGCATGGTCTATCGCGAGATCAAGCAAGGTTTGATCGATATCGAAACTATGTTCGCGTTGCTCCAAGAGAAACCCGAGATCGCCGACCGGCCAGGCGCCAAGCCGCTGCGCGTAACTAGAGGCGAAATCAGATTCGAGAACGTCTCCTTCGCCTACGATCCCGAGCGTCCGATCCTGAAGAATGTCAGCTTCATCGTGCCGGCGGGGCAAATGGTGGCGATCGTGGGGCCGTCAGGCGCCGGCAAATCCACCATCTCGCGCATTCTATTCCGTTTCTACGAGCTATCCGGTGGACGGGTGCTGATAGACGGGCAGAACATCAAGGATGTGACGCAGGCGTCGCTACGCGCCGCCATCGGCATGGTCCCGCAGGATACGGTGCTGTTCAACGATACGATCGAGTATAATATCCGCTACGGCAAACCCGACGCCTCGGCCGCGGAGGTGCGGGAAGCTGCGCGTCTCGCCCAGATCCACGACTTCATCATGAGTCTGCCGCAAGGTTACGACTCGCTGGTCGGCGAGCGCGGACTCAAACTCTCAGGGGGCGAGAAGCAGCGCGTGGCGATCGCCCGTACCATCTTGAAGGCACCGCCGATTCTCATGCTGGACGAGGCGACCAGCGCGCTCGACAGCCACACCGAGAAGGAAATTCAAGACGCGCTCGAGCGGGTGGCGCGGGAGCGGACGAGCCTCGTCATCGCGCATCGGCTCTCAACCGTGGTTCACGCCGACAACATCATTGTGCTCGATCAGGGCGTAATCGTCGAGCAAGGCACGCATCTCGAGCTTCTCGCCAAAGGCGGACTCTATGCCAGTCTGTGGGCGCGTCAGCGCGAGGCGGACGAAGCACGCGAACGGTTGGCGCATGCGCTCGACGAGGAAACGCGGACGGAGTCGCGCAAGGCGGACCGGCTGGAGGAAGAGGCGCTCGCGTCAACCTAGCGCCGCGACAGCGACAATATGAAGGAAAGCCACAGCATTCTCGACAGCATCATGGGCGCGTTTGTGCCCATCCACCGCGACGGATACAAATTCGTCGCGGGTGCCGCACTGGTTGCGTTGATCCTTCTTGCAGTGGCCCCGCCGCTCGGTTGGGTCGCCGTGATCGCCACACTCGGCTGCGCCTATTTTTTCCGGGACCCCGAGCGGGTCACGCCGGGGCGCAAGGGCCTCGTGATTAGCGCGGCCGATGGCAAGATCGCGGCGGTTGCCGAAGTGAAGGCAGCGCCAGAGCTTGGGTTCGGCGGCGAGACAAGACGGCGGATTTCCGTATTCTTGTCCATATTTGACGTGCATATCGTGCGTGCCCCTGTCGCCGGACGCGTCGTCACCAGCCGACACGTTCCGGGAGCCTTTCTTAACGCCGAGCTCGACAAAGCGAGCGAGGAAAATGAGCGCCTCGCCCTTGTGATCGAGACCGAAACCGGGGCCAAGATCGGGCTGGTGCTGATCGCGGGTCTGATTGCGCGCCGCATCGTGAGTTTTGTAGGGGAGGGGGCGCGGGTGGAAAGAGGGCAGAGAATTGGATTGATCCGGTTCGGCAGCCGTGTCGATGTGTACCTGCCCGCCCATGCCGACGTCCTGGTCGAGCCCGGACAGACCGCGATCGGCGGCGAAACGGTGCTGGCCGAGTTCGCCGAGAGCAAAGACATGCAGCCCAGCCGTTCCGTGCTAGGCTCAAGCGTAACGGAGGGCTAAGCTATGTTTCCTCCCTTCGATCCCGACCGAGAGGAACGCAAGAAGCGGCCGCTCGCCTTTGCGCGAGGTCAGGTACCCGTCAGGGTGCTCATTCCCAACATTTTCACGCTGGTCGGACTCTGCGCCGGTCTGACTGCGATCCGCATGGGCATCGAGCATCGCTGGGATCTGGCGGTGGCGGCCCTCGTCTTCGCGGCGATCCTCGACGGGATCGACGGTCGCGTCGCACGGCTGTTGAAGGCCTCCTCGCGCTTCGGCGCCGAGCTCGACAGCCTCGCCGATTTCGTCAATTTCGGCGTGGCACCGGCCATTATTATGTTCAGCTGGGCGCTTGAGGACTTGCGCAGCGTCGGCTGGATCGCCGTGCTCGTCTTCGCGGTGTGTTCGGCGCTGCGCCTCGCCCGCTTCAACGTGTCGCTCGACGCCACCGACCAACCGGCATGGAAGAGCAACTACTTCGTCGGGGTGCCCGCCCCTGCCGGGGCCATTATCTTGCTGTTGCCGATCTACGCCCAGGATCTCGGTCTGCATCTGCCGAGCCTCACTCCGCTTGTGCTCGTGTACACGCTCGGCATCGCGCTGCTCATGGTGAGCAAGGTCCCGACCTTCTCCGGCAAGTTAATCGGGCAAAAGATCGCGCGCGAATGGGTGCCGCCGGTTTTTGTGGCGGCGGCGCTGTTCATCGCTCTGCTGTTGACGTTTCCCGCGCTGACTTTGGCCGCCGGCTCGCTGCTCTATCTTGCGCTGATCCCGGTCTCCGCCTACCGCTATCGCGTCCAGGAGCGGAAGGGAGCGAAAAGTCTCAAGGAGCAACTTGAGCAAGGGGAGACTTCCGGCGAACCCTTATCGAGCGCCAAGGACCAGGTCGTCCGTCTTAGAACCAAGCCATGAAGCAGCGTCTCTCCAGCTATCTCCGGCAGCTTGAAGCGGAAAGCATTTACATAATGCGCGAGGTTGCGGCGGAGTTCCGCAATCCGGTCATGCTTTATTCGATCGGCAAGGACTCCTCGGTCATGCTGCATCTCGCCCTCAAGGCGTTCTATCCCGCCAAACCGCCCTTTCCCCTGCTTCACATCGACACGACCTGGAAGTTTCGCGAGATGATCCAATTTCGCGACCGTGAGGCCAAGCGGCTCGGAGTCGATCTTCTCGTCCATACCAACGAGCAAGGCGTGAAGGACGGCATCTCGCCGATTACCCACGGCAGCGCGCTCTACACCGACATCATGAAAACCGAGGCGCTGAAACAGGCGCTGACCGCATACCGGTTCGACGCGGCTTTCGGCGGCGCGCGCCGCGATGAAGAGAAATCGCGCGCGAAAGAGCGCGTCTTTTCCTTCCGCAATGCCGCGCATAACTGGGACCCGAAGCGGCAGCGGCCCGAACTCTGGCATATCGCCAACACCAAGATCGGCCCGGGCGAAAGCATGCGGGTCTTCCCCTTGTCGAACTGGACCGAGCTCGACGTTTGGACCTACATTTATCTTGAGGACATACCGGTGGTGCCGCTCTACTTCGCGGCCGAACGTCCTGTCGTTGAGCGCGGCGGCATGTTGATTATGGTGGATGACAGCCGCCTTCCGCTCGATGCGGGCGAAAAGCCGAGAATGGAGCGTGTGCGTTTTCGTACGCTCGGCTGCTATCCTCTGACCGGAGCGATCCTCTCCGACGCATCGACAGTGCCGGAAATCATCGAAGAACTGATCGCCACCCGCTACTCCGAACGCCAAGGGCGCGTCATCGACCACGATCAATCCGGCTCAATGGAGAAGAAGAAGCAGGAAGGGTATTTCTGATGCCGCAGTTGAGCGTCGTAGAACGCGACAAGGACGATGCGCGCGCACGGGTCGACGCCCGGATTGCAGCGGAAGAGAATCGCGGCCTGTTGAGATTTCTCACTTGCGGCAGCGTGGACGACGGCAAGAGCACCCTAATCGGGCGGCTCCTCTACGACTCGCAGCTCGTGTACGAAGATCTAATCAGAAGCGCCGAAGGCGAGTCGCGCAGGTCGAACGGAACCAGGGGAGGGCCGATAGATCTCGCGCTTCTAGTCGATGGTCTTGAAGCCGAACGCGAGCAGAAGATTACGATCGACGTCGCCTATCGCTATTTCGCCACTCCGCGACGCAAGTTCATCGTCGCCGACACGCCCGGACACGTGCAGTATACGCGCAACATGGCAACGGGCGCGTCGAATTGCGATTTCGCCGTTCTGCTCGTCGACGCGCGCCAGGGAGTGCTCACCCAGACGCGGCGGCACGCTTGCATTTTGTCCCTGCTCGGCATCGGCAAGGTCGCGCTCGCCGTCAACAAGATGGACTTGATCGATTTCGACCAGGCCCGCTTCGAGGCGATTGCCGAGGCTTTCGAAAGTTTCGCCAAGGGACTAGGCTTCGAGCAAGTGACGGCGATCCCCGTGTCGGCGCTGAAAGGCGACAACGTCATCAGCCCGAGCGCGCATATGCACTGGTACCACGGGCCGACTTTGCTTGGGCATCTCGAAACCGTCGAGGTGACCCGGCGCAAGAATGAGAGGCCGTTCCGCTTTCCGGTGCAATATGTGAACCGGCCGCATCTCGATTTCCGCGGCTATGCGGGGACGGTGTCGAGCGGCGTGGTGCGGCGCGGCGATGAAGTCGCTATCCACCCTTCCGGCAAGCGCGTGCATGTAGCCCGCATCGTCACAGCCGACGGCGATCTCGATTTGGCACAAGAAGGCGATGCCGTGACCCTCACCTTCGCCGAGGAGGTCGATGTCAGCCGCGGCGATATCGTCACCCACGTCGATAGCGCGCCTTCGATCGCCGATCAGATGGCGGTGCGGATCATCTGGTTCGACGACGAGCCGATGCTGCCGGGGCGCGCCTATACGCTCAAATGCGGCGCCCAGACCACGATGGCGACCATCCTCAACCTCAAATACAAACTCAATGTCGACAATCTCGATCACGTGGCCGGCAAGACGCTCGAGCTGAACGAGGTCGGCTCTTGCAATATCAGCACGACGAGGCCGCTCGTGTTCGACCCTTACGCGGAGAATACCGACACCGGCTCCTTTATTCTGATCGATCGCTTCACCAATGCCACGGTCGCGGCCGGCATGATCGAGTTCGGCCTGCGCCGTGCCACCAATATCAAGTGGCAGGAGCTTTCAATCGACAAGGCTGCGCGCGCGGGGCTTAAGGAGCAGAAGCCTTGCGTGTTGTGGTTTACGGGCCTATCCGGGGCCGGCAAGTCCACCATCGCCAATACCTTGGAAAAGCGCCTGCATGCCATGGGGCGTCATACCTATCTGCTCGACGGCGACAATATCCGCCACGGGCTGAACAAGGATCTCGGCTTTACCGACGCCGACCGTGTGGAGAATATCCGCCGCGTGGCCGAAGCGGCACGGCTCTTCGTGGATGCCGGCCTGATCGTCATGGTGTCGTTCATCTCTCCTTTCCGTTCCGAACGCCGCATGGCGCGCGAATTGTTCGAGCAGGGGGAATTCATAGAGATCTATGTCGATACCCCGCTCGAAGTCTGCGAGGCGCGCGATCCCAAGGGCCTTTATCATAAAGCGCGTGCCGGCCTGATCGCTAATTTCACCGGCATCGATTCGATCTATGAGCCGCCGGAAATGGCCGAGCTTACGCTCGACACGCGCGGAGCGACGCCGGAAACGAATGCCGAAATGGTACTGCAAGAGCTGAGGCGCCGTCACCTCATCTGAGCGGGCGAATGGCCCTCAGCTTGCGGCGGGTTCGTCGCACTCACGGGCTGGGTAACAAATGCTATTCCTTTTCTTGCGGTAGAGCTATCAGGCGCCCCGCAGAATTGGTTTTGGGGGTGCCGCAGGGCATGGAGGCGATCATGAGATTGGGGAAGGGACGAGTCCAGTTTATGCCGCTCTTGGCCGCCGCGTTGGCGGCCCTTATTGCGGGGGCGGGGGCAACCCCCAGCCAAGCCGGCGAGAACAAGGGTTTGTGGGGCGTCTATGAAGAGGCGTTGAAGGGCGCCAAATATGTCGACCTGACCCACACGATCACTCCCAGTATTCCGGTGTGGTCAGGTTTTGCCGCGTCGAGCTTCTCGCCGGCGAAGGCCGGCACCGACATTGAGGGATATGCAGTGAAGGGCGAAGCCTACACCTATGCCAAACACGGCTTCGAGGCAACGGAGTACGTCCTGAGGACCGACCAGCTCGGCACGCAGCTCGATCCGCCCGCACATTGGGCGCCTGAATATCCGGCCATCGACGAATTGCCCGCGACTTACGCGATCAGGCCGCTCGTGGTGATCTCGATCGCGGACCAGGTCAAAACCAACCCAAATTACGCTTTACAGGTCGCCGATATCGAGACCTGGGAGAGGAAGCACGGACGCATTCCCGAGGGCTCCGTCGTATTCGTACGTTCCGATTGGTCGAAAGCCTGGCCCGATCCCAAGCTCGCTACCTTGAAGGAGTTTCCGGGCGTCGGACTCGAGGCGCTCAAATTTTTGCACGAACAGCGCAAGATACTTTTCCACGGGCATGAACCGCTCGACACGGATTCGACGCCGACACTCGAGGGCGAGCATTGGTTGATGCATCACGGCTATGCGCAGGCGGAAGGAGTCGCCAATCTCGACAAGGTTCCGGAAACGGGCGCATTGGTGATTATCGGCTATCCCAAGTTCGGAGGCGGCCTCGGCGGCTATGCGCGCTACGTAGCGGTCTGTCCGCCCGACTGGCCCTATGGCGACATGATCGGGCCCGAAGATGCGCCGCTGACGAAATCCGACAAGCCCTTGCACTACGACGCGTCGGCCGGCATGCGCGTTCGCTAGAATCGCCGCTCGACGCCGACCGAGACTGGGAGTGCCATCGATGCCGCGTCAAGTAGA
>DATLXW010000093.1:0-12153 GCA_035575415.1 Methyloceanibacter sp.
TCCACACCCTGAGATGCGAGGCGCCCTTGGCGCGGGCGGTGCGCACATAGTCGTGCCCGAGTTCGTCGAGCATAGCGCCGCGCACCAGCCTGATGAAAAGCGGCAGCATGATCGAGGACAGTGTGATCGCGGGCAGGATGAGATGAACGAGACCATCGCCTGTGAGAAGCCCGCTCTCCCAGAAGCCGATGCGCACCGTCTCCCCCCGGCCAAAGGCCGGCAGCCATCCGAGCCAGACCGAGAAGACGGTAATAAGAAAGATTCCGGTCAGAAAGACGGGTATCGAGATGCCGAGTACGCTCAAGGCGAGAATTGCCCGCCCTCCCCTCGCCAGCGGCTGGACGGCGCAATAGACTCCGGCCGGCAGGGCGAGCAGAAGCACAATCAGGCTCGCCGCGAGCACGAGCTCGAAGCTCGCGGGGAACTTGGCGAGGATTACTTGCAACGTCGGGCGTTTATAGATGTATGAGGTGCCGAGATCGCCTTGCGCGGCGCGCTCGAGATAGCGCGCGAGTTGCACGGGCCAAGGCCGATCGAGTCCCAGCTCGCGACGAAGCTCCTCGCGCTGGGATTCCGGCACAGCCTCGCCCAGGATTTCGCGCAAAGGATCGCCAAGTGCGTTTTTGACGGCGAAGGCGACAATCAGAATTGCAAGCATGACGAACGCCGCCTGCCCGATTCGGCGGGCCAAGAAAACAAATCCGGCACCGATTGCCTGCATAGACCCGTCCAAGCTTTCACGCCGTGGGACGGGTCAGACCATAGGCGATTGCGGCGGCGACCGCAGCCTGCCAAGGCACGAAGAGGAGAATAGTCGCGTCGAAGCGCGCGGCGGGATAAAGCAGGAGGCCAAAGAGCGTGCCGGTCGCGGCGATGACCGACCAGGCATCGGTGCGCCGGATCGATTCGGCGGGAATGCCCGCACCGAAAGCGGTAAGTCCGGCGCCGACCGCGCCTCCGGTCAAGCCGGCCAGCACCCAGCCCAAAATTTCGCGGCTCGCCTTGGCGCCCTCGACGGTGCCGAAAAGTTCGGAGCCTGTCACGGCGTTCATCACGTCATTGGCGGTATTCACGGCAGCCAGCCATCCCATCAGCGTGAGGGCGAGCGCAAGCAGACATTTACTCAAATCGCGGCTCGTCCAGCGCCACAACATGAAGGCCAGTGCTGCGCCGAAGACGATGCCGGCATGAAGCGGAACGCCTTCCGCGTTGATGAGGATTTCCGGGTTGTCGAGTCGCATGTCGGGCAAAGGCGAAGGAAGGCTGGAGAGAAGGCCAGTGAAACCGCCGATCACGGCCAAAATAGCGATGGCACGGGCGCGCGCAGGCGGCCTTCCCGGAACCGCTACGCTGGCAAGCAACGAGCCCATTGAAGCCCCGCGCCATGAGGCAAGCCGAGGCACGATCTTAGCAATATGCTATGCTCGCCGCCACGCCTCAACCCATGGAGGGGTCCATGCGTATTGTTGCGTTCCTGACCGGATTTGCCCTGCTGTTGACTGCGGCGGGATATGGGACCGCGGCTGCGCTTGGAGAGACCTGCGACGGGATCGCAGCCCTTCAATGCGATGAGGGGCTCTGGTGCGAGCACCCTGCGGGACAGTGCAAGGTTGCCGATGCCGCGGGCCAATGTATCAGGCCGCCGGAAGTCTGCACCCAGGACTATGTGCCCGTCTGCGGTTGCGACGGAGAGACCTACGGCAATCAATGCATGTTGCGGGCCGCCAAGGTCCAGCTCAACCATATCGGCGAATGCGCCGACTAGCGTAGAGAGAGGGCTAGTTACTTGCGGAGCGCGGCTGCTCGACAATCGCCTTCATTTGGGCAAGTCCTTTCTCGAGCTCGGCACCGATCATCTTCTTACCGTTCATCAAGAGGCAGAGGGCCTTCTCAAAGAAGTTGTGATGTGCGGTCATCGTCCACGTGACGGCCGTCTTGTCACCTTCAGGCTCGAACACAAACTCCGAATTGCTGGTCCCTTCGAAGGGCTTGACGAAATCGACCTTGAGCTTAACTGCCTCGTCGGGCCGACTCTCAACGATAGTCATTTTGCCTTCGCCCAGTTTTTCATTGCCGGCCCACGACAAAACCGCGCCCTGACCAGCCTCAGGCCCTTCGAAGGTAATCTTCGCATTCGGATCCAGTTTCGCCCAAGGCGACCAAGCATCCCATTTGTGCAAGTCGTTCACCTGGGCAAAGACATCCGCCTGTGAAGCCGCCATGGTCGCGCTCCGCTCCACACGGAAATCCGATGGCTGGAGCGCCACGACAACCACGAAGATGAGGATGATCGCCGCGAGGACGACGAGGATCTTCTTCCACATGCTGCCCTCCCTAAACCAGGGTCGTTCAGTCGGTCTCGGAGTCCTCGATGACTAGATCACCGAGATACGGCATATCGATGACATTGACCACGGCTCCGATCTTGACGTTCTTGCGCGCAGCCCAGGACAGATGCTGCCAATGCAGGGGGATCAGCGCCGCGTCGTCATAGAGAATGCGCTCGATCTTCTTCAGCGTTTCCGTTCGGGCCTTCGGGTCGGTCATGGTTTGGGCTTCGAGCGTGAGCCGGTCGACCTCGGGGTTGGAGTAATTGCCGGCATTATATTGTCCGAAGCCCTTCTCCTCGTCCGGCGTCATGACCAGGAACTCATAGAAGTTTCCCGAGTCCTGCGTGTCCGACTGCCAGCCGATCATCATGATGTCTCCGGCGCGTTCGTCGAAACGCTGCCAATATTGCGCCTTCGGCATGGTTTGCAGATCGACCTTGATGTCGATTTTGGCGAGCATGGCGGCGACGGCCTCTGCCACGCGCGCATCCTCGATATAGCGATTGTTAGGAGCCATCATCGTCACCGAGAGGCCGTTTTCGTAGCCGGCTTCCTGCATTAGCGTCTTGGCTTTGGCGATATCAAAGCGCGGGACAAGCTCCGGGTCGTGGCCGGCGTAACCGGGTGGGCTGAGCTGGCCCGCGGCGGTGGCTAATCCACGCATGATCTTCTTGGCGATGCCTTCGCCATTCACCGCATAGACCATGGCCAGCCGCACGCGCTTGTCCTTGAAGGCGGGGACGCGGTCTTGATTGAGCTCGAAAGTGAGGACGCGGGTGCTCGGCATGGTAATCAACGTGCAGCAGACCGAGTCTTTTACGCGCGCGAGGTCGGTCGGCGGTACCGGGGCGATGAAATCGACGTCGCCCGCGAGCAATGCCGAAACCCGGGTCGCCGGCTCCTTGATTGGCGTGAAGACGATTTCGTCGACATTGCCAGGCGAATCCTTGTCCCAATAATCGGCGAAACGTTTGAGCTTGAGCCGGACCCCCTGCTCGCGTTCCTCGACGATGAAGGGGCCAGTACCGCTCGCCCGCATCGAGGCGAAAGAGGCGCCGTGTTTGACGATCATATCTTTCGGCCTGCCGTTGGCACCCATGCCGGAATAGAAGATGCGATCCATCGGAAAGATATAGGTCGCCAGGTTGAGTACGAGCGGATACGGCTCTTTGGTAATGAGATCGACAGTGAGTTCGTCGACGGCGCGGGCCGCTTCGAAAGGCTCGAACAAGGCCTTGAAATCGGGGCTCCGCTTCAGACGGTCGAAGGTCCACACTACGTCCTCCGCGGAAAGCGTGCGGCCGGAGTGAAACTTCACCCCTTCGCGCAAATGAAAGCGCGTCGTGCGCGCGTCGATCTGCTCGTAGCTCTTGGCCAAACGCGGTTCGAGCGTGAGATCCTGGCGGAAGCGGATCAGCGGATCGAACAGAAGATGCGACATTTGCAACGTGGCGCCGGATAGCTGCTCGTGCGGGTCGAGCGAAGTCGGGTCGGAATCATAGGCCATGCGCAAGGTCTTGGCCGCGGCGGCCTGAGTTAGGACGCAGAGCGTGCAGAAAAGGGTAAATGCAAGGGCGAGAACTGAAGGCATAGCCGCTCTATGTCACTCTAAAGGCGGGTGCCCGTCCACCCCTTTGCCTTGATCGCCCGGCCTCTATACAGTCGCGCCGCAAATTGTGGCTTACCGGATGCGAGGCAGCATGCAGGGTTTCTTCGTCACGGGAACCGACACCAATGTCGGCAAGACCATCGTCTCGGCTTGGCTGGTCGGCCGGCTCGACGCCTTCTATTGGAAGCCGGTGCAGGCCGGCAATCACCCGGAAACGGATTCGCAAATCGTGCGGCGCCTGACCGGCGTTCCGGCCGAGCGCATCCTCTCCGAAGCCTATGTGCTGCCCGAGCCTATCGCTCCGCACGAAGCCGCGCGCCGGGCGGGAACCAAAATAGAAATGTCCAGGCTCGTCCCCCCCGCTTGCCAAGGCCCGGTCGTGGTCGAGGGCGCGGGCGGGCTGCTTGTGCCGCTCAACGACGACGTCTATGTGATCGATCTGGCGGCAGAGCTTCATGTTCCGATAGTTCTTGTCGCGCGGTCGACGCTCGGCACGATCAATCACACCCTGCTGTCTATCGAGGCGATCAGGCGGCGCGGGCTGCCGCTCGCCGGCGTGGTGGTGAACGGCCCGGAGACGCCGCATAATCGCGCGGCGATCGAGCGCTACGGCAAAGTGGAGATCATCGCCGAAATTCCCTGGCTCGATCAGCTCACTGGAGCCAAACTCATGGCGATCGAGCCTGAACTCGATCTTGCCAGGCTCGCACAGGCGGCAGCATGAATGACGACCCCAAAACTCGCGCTTCTCTTGCTGGGGCGATTCTCGCACGCGACCGGCGCCATGTGTGGCACCCGTATACGCAACATGCGACGGAGGGCGAACCGATCGTCATCACCCGCGCCAAGGGCGCCTCGCTGTTCGACGCCAACGGCAACGAGATCCTCGATCTCATCTCGTCCTGGTGGACTTGCACGCATGGTCACTCGCATCCGAAGCTCAATGCTGCCCTCGCCGAACAGGCAGCGCGGTTCGAACATGTGATGTTCGCGGGCTTCACGCATCAGGCCGCCGTCGATCTCGCCGAGGCGATCGCCAATATTCTGCCCGGCGACCTCACGCGCGTGTTCTTCTCCGACGACGGCTCGACCTCGGTCGAGGTGGCGATCAAGATTGCCTATCAATATTGGATCAACGTGGGAGAGCCGCGCCGGCGCATCCTGATCGGCTTCGACGGCGGTTATCACGGGGACACGCTGGGCGCCATGTCGGTCGGGCGCGGATCGAAATTCTTCAACCCGTTCCGCGACCTGATGTGCAAAGTCATGGTCCTCCCTTGCCCCACGACCTTCGAGGGTGACGATGCCGCCGACGAGCGCGAGGCCGGTGCCCTTTCCGCCTTCGAAGCTCTGCTCAAGGATCGCGGCAGCACAATCGCCGCACTGATCATCGAGCCGCTGCTGCAAGGCTCGGCCGGAATGCGCATATGCCGCCCGCGCTTCTTGAAACGCCTGACCGAAACCGCGCGCGAGGCCGGCGTGCTTGTGATCTTCGACGAAGTGGCGACCGGCTTCGGGCGCACTGGCACCATGTTCGCCATGGAGCAAACCGATATCGTTCCCGACCTCGTCTGTCTGTCGAAAGGATTGACTGCGGGTTATATGCCGCTCGCAGTAACAGTGACGCGTGAAGAACTGTTTCAGGCCTTTCTCGGCGAAACGTTCGAGCGGGCGCTGCCTCACGGCCATACCTTCACCGCCAATCCGCTCGCTTGCGCCGTCGCCCTCGCCTCGCTCGCCTTGTTCGAAGAAGAGCAGACTTTGCAACGTATCGCGCGCATCAACGCGCTCCATCGGCAAATGATAGCGGACCTCGCGGCGCGGCCCGATGTCGCTCGTCCGCGCGTGATGGGTTCAATACTCGCGTTCGATGTCAAGTCCGCAGGCGGCGCCTATCAGTCGTTGGAGAGCAGGTTGCTGCGCGACTTTTATCTTTCGCGCGGCCTCAATATCAGGCCCCTTGGGCAGACCGTCTACCTGATGCCGCCTTATTGCATCTCCGACGAGGAGCTTTCCCGCGCTTATGCGGGGATGGTGGAAGGGCTCGACAGATTGGCCGCCGGCGATCTCAGCGCGCCATAGACGAGATGCCATGTGATCCCTCCGGAGAAAGCGGCATCGGCGGCGCGGATGGCGCGGCGCAGAGCTCCGGCGGAAAGCGACACATAGCCTTCCTTCGGCGTGAGGCCGCCGACCGCTTTCATGCGCCGCAAGAAGGAGAGCGCGTCGTTATCGGGAACGAGACGCTCTTCCTCGATCACGCCGGGAAGAGCCGGAAAGTCGAGGACGCCGCTCGGCAAGCCCTCTTGCGCAAGCGCCGCGCGCCATTCGGCAAAGCTGTCGGGACCGAGTGTGGCATAGAGAAGAAGCCCCTCTGGGGCGAGCAAGCGAACCAGCCGCTTGAGGCTCGCGACAGGGTCCGGAAGCCAGTGCAAGGTCATGCTGGAAACGATGAGATCGAGTTCCGCATGGCCGCCAGCCTCGCCGGCATCCATGACTTCGAAGCTAATATGCGCGGGGCCAAGCGCTGCCAGATTGCGGCGGCATTCCGCGATCATCTGCGGCGCGGCATCGGTGAGCACGAAGTACCCGCCGGGATAGCGCTTGAGGAGATGCCGGCTGAGGAGACCAGTGCCGCAGCCAAGCTCAAGCACGCGCGGGCGCTCGAGCTCGGGCAAAAAGGTTGCAAGCTTGCCGGCTACGGCGCGTTGCAGCCCGGCATGCAACTCGTAGTCTGCAGCCCGCGCGCCGAAACTAGCGGCAACGGCGGCGCTACGCCGCGAGAGCATTGGCGAACTTAAGGACATGACGCGCGCACCATTGCGGATGGCTTAAGGGAAGCACGTGACCGCCGTCTTCCGACCAGACGATGCCCCGATCCTGCCAGATCGCCTCGCTCACCGGCGGCGGCACGATGACGTCGTCGCGAGAAGCAAGCGCAAGCACCGGGCAGGTCAGCTCGTCTTTAGCCTTTCGCGCATCCCAATGCATCAGCCAATCGAGGCCCTGGCCGAGGCGTGCGACATTGAGTGCCTCCGGCAAGGCAAAGCCGGCAGCGCCGCAGGAACGCCAAAACGCCAGAAGTGTGGCATGTGGCTCGCGCTCGAGGCCGCGCTTCAGCGCCTGTAGGCGCGACGGCGCGACATGACAGGAGAAGCAATCGAAGCCCTGCATGCTGACCAGGGCCCGGAAGCGTTTGCCGCCCTGCTTGAGCAGCCAAAGAAGACCGAGCGAATGACCGATGGCAATGGCGTCGGAGGGCCAAACCGTCGCGCCCTTCGGTCCTCCGGAAATGAAACCGAGATCGACAAGGGTGACAGTGGCGCCGTCGAGATGACGTACCACATCGGACCAAATTCCCGCATGAAACCCCCAGCCGTGAACCAGCACAAAATGCATCTTAAGGCCTTAAATCGCGCGGGCTTGGCGGGGCATGTCCGTTGTAGAGAGGACCTGCAAGAGCCGATCGATGTCGGAATCCTGGTGCGCAGCGGTAAAAGCCAGTCTGAGCCGCGCCGCGCCCTCGGGAACTGTGGGCGGCCTGATCGCGGTCGCCCAAATGCCCGCCTCGCGCAGCCTCGCGCTCATGGCAAGGGCAGAGTCCGGTGGGCCGAGAATGAGCGGCACGATCTGCGTGCAAGAAGCGCCAGTATCCAAGCCGGCAGCCCGCGCGCCGGCGCGGAAGCGTTCGGCGAGAGCAGCGACGTGCGCCCGCTCAGTATTCAGGCTTGGCAGCAGATCGAGCGCTGCATCGATCGCGCCGAGGATGGGAGGCGGCAACGCTGTCGAGTAAATGAGACCGCCACACCGATTGATGAGAAAATCGCGCACCGCCTCGCTCGCGGCGACGAAGCCTCCGAAGGAACCGAGCGCCTTGGAGAAGGTACCGATGACGATGTCGGCATGGCCGGACAGGCCGGCGCCCCCTTCCCCGAGGATGCCGGTCGCATGCGCATCGTCGACAATGAGAGTGGCGTCGTGCCGGCGCGCGAGCGCCGCAATTTCGCCGAGCGGAGCGACGTCACCATCCATGGAGAAGACGCTCTCGGTCAGGATGAATTTCGGACGGTTATCCCCTTGATATCGACTCAGAAGCTCTGCGAGGTGGGCTGCGTCGCAATGCCGGTAGCGGATTTGCCGCACGCTCGCAGCCTGGCAGCCGAAATGCATGCTCGCATGGTTGAGGCGGTCGGCGAAGATGAGCGGCTCTGCGCCGAGCACGTTGCGGTCGAACAGTGCCTGGAGCACGGCGGCGTTGGTCTGAAATCCGGAGGCCATGACGAGAGCGGCCTCTTTACCTTTGAGCTGCGCGACTTTGGCTTCGATTGGAGCAAACAGGTCGAGATTGCCGGTGACGAGACGTGAGGCTCCCGTGCCCGCTCCATACCGCTCGGCCCACTCAACCGCGCGGGTTATCAGAGCTTCGTGGAAGCGCAAGCCAAGATAATCGTTGCTGGAGAGATTGATATAGGCCGTTCCGCCAACCTCGATCAGCCGAGCGTCACGTGCCCTCACCGCAAGCAGCGAGCGGCGCAAGCCGTCGCGGGTGCGGGCGTCAAGAAAGGCCCGGTAGCTCCTTTCGTTTGCTGTCATGATCCTGTATTAGCGAGGGGGCCACGCTCCAGCAATCAACCAAAAGCCTGTGACCGACACTCTTAAAACCGCGAATCGTATCAATGGCAAAGCCTGCGGGGTAGACACCTCGCGCGAATCCAGGGCCGCCGCTGAAATCCGCCAGGATTGGACGGCCGAAGAGGTGCTTGCCCTTCTTCAGCAGCCTCTCCTCAGCCTCGTCGACCAGGCCCGTGAGATCCATCGCCGCCACCATGCCAACGGCGAGGTGCAGCTCGCGAGCCTGCTTTCAATCAAGACCGGGGCCTGCCCGGAGGACTGCAAATATTGCGCGCAGTCGGCGCACTACGCCAAGACCACGGGCCTCCGCCGCGAACGCCTTATGGATGTCAAGGAGGTGCTGGAGAAGGCACGCATGGCCAAGGCCGCCGGCGCCAATCGCTTCTGCATGGGCGCGGCCTGGCGCGAGGTGAGGGACGGTCCCGAATTCGACGCCGTGCTCGAAATGGTAAAGGGCGTGCGGGCGCTCGGCATGGAGGCTTGCGTCACGCTCGGCATGTTGAGCCAAGCCCAAGCCGATCGACTCGCCGAGGCCGGGCTTACCGCCTATAACCATAATCTCGATACCTCGCCGGAATTTTACGGCAAGATCGTCACCACGCGGACGTATCAGGACCGGCTGGAAACTTTGGCTTACGTGCGGAAAGCCGGCATCGAGGTGTGCTGCGGCGGGATCATCGGGATGGGCGAAACGATCGAGGACCGCGCGCGGCTGCTTCAGACGCTCGCCAATCTCTCGCCCCATCCTGAAAGCGTGCCGATCAATGCGCTCGTCGCCGTCTCGGGCACGCCGTTAGAGGATCAGCCTCCCGTCGATCCGCTCGATCTCGTGCGCATGGTAGCCGCGGCACGTATCATGATGCCGCTGTCGCGGGTCAGGCTATCGGCCGGGCGCCGCACCCTCAGCAAGGAGGCGCAGATTCTCTGCTTCCTCGCCGGCGCCAATTCGATCTTTTACGGCGACAAGCTGCTCACCACCCCCAATAACGACGCGGCGGACGACCTTGCCTTGATCGAACAGGCGGGACTGAGCGTGGAGCGCGGCGCTTCTTCCGGCTGCTAGCGCATAAGCCGCGGCGTCTCGCCGGGATGGGTGTGGTAGGTGATCATCAACATCGCCATGAGGATGGCGGCGAACAAGCCCGCCAAGGTGCCGATCCACACTGGTGACCCGGCGAGATCGCTTCGCCTCGCCAGTTCGAGCGCGGCAGAACTGGCCGCGAGTGAGGCGACGGCACCGAACACGACCACCAGCAACGGCGTGCGGGAATCGTCCGGGCCCAGGCCAGCGCCGCGTCTTACAATGAAATTGCGCACCACAACGCCAGCAATTACGCCGAGGAATCCCGCGAGAACGGCCAGCGTCAGGCTGCCAAGCGACGTTCCCACGCCAAGGCCGATGACCGCGCCAACCGCGGTGCCGACCAGCAAGACAATCAATAGGCTCGCTGAAGTCATATGGTTTCCCCCTTTTTGCCGGTACGCGATTGCCAATCCGGCCGGTGCCGATTAGGTGCCGAGTATGCCTCAACGGCTTAGACTGAGCAAAGGAGGTGCGCTGACGGCTTGCCTTCTCTCTAACAGGGCGTTAGCAAGTCCTTCCATTTCCCAGCCTTTTCGCCCATGTCCCGCACCATCTATGTGAACGGCTCCTATCTGCCTGAAGAGGAGGCCAAGGTTTCGGTGTTCGACCGCGCCTTCCTGTTCGGAGACGCCGTTTACGAAGTGACAGCGGTTCTCGACGGCCGGCTTGTCGATTTTGCGCCGCATTTCGAGCGACTCGAACGTTCGCTGAAAGAGATCGCGCTCACCTCCCCCGTCGGTCACGCCGAGTTGCGCGCCTTGCACGAGGAACTGGTGCGGCGGAACAGCGTCAACGAGGGCATCGTCTATCTGCAAATCAGCCGAGGGAACGCCGAGCGTGACTTCGCCTATCCGGAGAACACGGTCCCGACCGTCGTCGCCTTCACGCAGAACCGGCCGCTGATCGCCAATCCCTACGCCGAAACGGGAGTGAAGGTGGTGACTATCCCCGACCTGCGCTGGAAACGCAGGGATATCAAATCGACGTCCATGCTGGCGCAGGCGATGGGCAAGGAGGAGGCGAAACGCAAGGGCGCCTACGAGGGTTGGATGGTCGAGAACGGCATGGTCACGGAGGGCACGTCGTCGAGCGCCTTCATTTTCGACGCGCAAGGCGTGATCCGCACTCAACCGCTCGGTCATCACATACTTCCAGGCGTGACGCGGAGGGCTATTCTGAGGCTGGCGGCGCTCGAAGGCGTGAGTCTGGAAGAACGTCCCTTCAGCGTCGCGGAAGCGCTTTCGGCGCGCGAGGCTTTCCTCACGGCGGCTTCAGCCTTCGTCTTGCCGGTGGTCGAGATCGACGGGGTCGGCATCGGCGGAGGACGTCCGGGGCCGCTGGCGCGCAAATTCCGCGAGCTCTATATCGAGGAGGCGCGCAAGTCGTGACGCCGCGCCCCGCCAATGGGCTGGAGCGCGTCGTCGTGCTGGTCAATTGCCGCGCAGGCTCGATTCGGCAAAGGCATTCCGACATCGAAGAGGCGCTGAGAAGCGCCTTTGCGCACCATAAAATCGCTGCGGACTTCGAACTCATTGACGGCGACGGACTTCGCGCTCGGGTCGAGCGCGCAAGGGAGCGGGCAAAGCGCCATGAGATCGATGCCATTGTCATTGGCGGCGGCGACGGCAGCGTGCACGTGGCCGCGTGCGTTCTAACCGGCACAGGGATTCCCCTCGGCATCGTGCCGCTCGGCACGCTCAATCACTTTGCCAAGGACCTCGGCCTTCCCCTGCGCATGGAGGACGCCGTCGCAACCATTGCCTTCGGGCGCGTGCGAACTGTCGATCTCGCCGAGGTCAATGGCGAAATCTTCATCAATAACTCCTCGATTGGAATCTATCCCTACATGGTGATCGATCGCGAGCGCCGGAGAACAGGGCGCAAACTCGCAAAATGGACGGCCATGGTGCCGGCCTTCTTCCGTATGCTGCGCCATTTCCCACGCCGGCGCTTGCGCATCAGTGCCGAAGGATTCGAACGGCCCTACCGCACGCCCTGCTTGTTCGTCGGCAACAATGAATACAGCATGGAACTGTTCACCTTAGGCCGAAGGCGGAGGCTCGATAGCGGCAAGCTCTGGTTCTATGTGGTTAAGCCGCGCGAGCCGCTCGCCTTTTTCTGGATGGTGTGCCGGCTCTGCTTCGGCCGTATGGACCAAAGCCACGACCTCGATACCTTCGAACTCAGCGCCGCAGTGGTGACTGCCAAGGCGAGCCGGCTGCCGGTCGCGCTCGACGGCGATGTGGAGGTCATGCACATGCCCTTGCATTATCGCGCGCGTCCTGGGGCGCTTAGCGTGATTGTCCCGTGATCCGGGATCAGGCGGCTTGGGGCACGTTCGTTTTACGCGGCACGCGGAACGGAATACCCTTGACCATCGCATAGATGGCCGGAATGACGATGAGCGTCAGCAAGGTCGATGACACCATGCCGCCGATCATCGGCACGGCGATGCGTTGCATCACCTCCGCGCCGGTCCCGTGACTCCACATGATCGG
>DATLXW010000094.1:0-3628 GCA_035575415.1 Methyloceanibacter sp.
CCATCGGGCTGTTCGTGGCGACCATCGGCTTCGCCGCCGGAATCGATACCGGCGTCTTTCGCCTCGTCGCGGCCTTCCTCTTGATCGGCGTTGGACTCGTACTGCTGGTGCCGCGGCTACAGGAGCAATTCGCGCTGGCCGCTGCTCCGGCCAGCAACTGGGCGGGCTCCTATGCCGATGCTTTCACGCCCTCGAGCCTCGCCGGACAATTCGCGCTGGGGCTATTGCTCGGGGCGGTGTGGAGCCCATGTGTCGGACCGACGCTCGGCGCCGCCTCCGTTCTTGCCGCCAAGGGCGAGGATCTCGGCCAAGTGGCGCTGACCATGCTCGTTTTCGGCATCGGCGCGGCGCTGCCGCTGATGCTGCTCGGCGTCTTGTCGCGCGAAGCGATGATGCGCTGGAGAAGCCGTCTCATGGCGACAGGCAAGACCGGAAAAGCTCTGCTCGGCGGTCTCCTGATCGCGATCGGCCTTCTCGTCGCCTCCGGTCTCGACAAGTGGCTGGAGGCAAGGCTGGTCGACGCTTCGCCCGAATGGCTCACGCGCCTGACCACGCAATTCTGACTGCCGGGTCATGCCCGCAGACGCCGCCACTGGCGCGCGCGGTCGCCAAGACGGCCATTGCTGGATCGTCCGCCTGCGCGGTTGATGACGATGTAAGATCGAGGAGGGATTACGGCTCGAGCTCGGTATCCCAGTAGAGGTAGTCGAGCCAGCTTTCGTGCAGATAGTTCGGCGGAAACAGCCGCCCGTTGCGGTGCAGCTCGAATACCGTCGGCCGGTAAGGCTTCTGCGACGGATACATCTTGGCCTCGTCCGGCAGCTTTCCGCCCTTGAGCAAATTGCAGGGCGCGCACGCCGTGGTCACGTTCTCCCAGCGCGTCAGTCCGCCGCGCGAGCGCGGCACGATGTGATCGAAGGTCAGATCCTGATCGTCGCCGCAATATTGGCAGGTAAAGCGGTCGCGCAGGAACACGTTAAATCGCGTGAAGGCGGGATAGAGGGCGGGCCGCACATAGGTCTTGAGCGAAACCACCGACGGCAGCCTCATCTCGAAAGAAGGGGAGCGGACGGCGCGATCGTATTCCGAGACGATATTGACGCGGTCGAGAAAGACGGCCTTGACGGCGTCCTGCCAGCCCCACAGCGAAAGCGGATAATAGGAGAGCGGCCGGTAATCGGCGTTGAGCACGAGGGCTGGAAACGTGCCGGGGGCGGCCGATGCGGTTGCGACGTTCAAGGCGAGCAATTCCTTAGCTTTGCCCGTCGCACTCGGGACCATCCTCCTTACCGGGCCGGATACTATAGGGGCATGTCACGATTGTGAAGGCCCCTAGATGCTGTGGTCCCGATCAAGTTATTGCACTGCCTGAGCCGTTGCGAAGACTTGGCGCAGAAATGCGCCGCCAAGGCGCAGGCCTTCGGCGTCGATGCCATGGCCGATGCCTTGCGCCAAGTGCCACTCCACCGCAATTCCCGCACGCGCCAGCTGTTCGCGGGCGATGAACATGGCCTCGACCGGGATCACCTCGTCCATGTCGCCGTGCACGAGCAGGATGGCCGGCGCCGCCGCTGGATCCTGCGGCAGCGCCTCGACGCTCGCGAGCGCGCCGGAATAGCCGACGATCGCCGCCGGCGCGGGGCTGCGGGAAAGTCCCACCCCGAGGGCGAGCATCGTGCCCTGACTGAAGCCGACGAGTGCCAGCGCGCGCGGCGGCAAATTGTGCCGCTTGAGTTCGGCATCTAGGAAGGCATTGAGCGCCGGCGCTGCCTGCTTGACACCGCGCGCCATCTCGCCCGGATCGCGGAAGGTGAGATTGAACCACTGCCTCCCCATCGGCGCCATCCCGCACCGTTCGGGTGCGTGCGGCGAGACGAAGACCGCATGCGGCAGGAGCTTGGCCCATTCGCGTCCGAGCCCGATGAGGTCGTTGCCGTCCGCGCCATAGCCGTGCAGGAACACGACAAGCTGACGCGGCGGCCCGCCCGCGGCCGGTGGAAGCCGCGGCCCATCGATCAGTGCTGCCGGCATCGGCTAATTTGCCCTTCTAGACCGGCGCGCCGCCCTCTTCCGACAACTTGTCGGCGGAGTGCGCTTGCAGCTGGCCGTAGTTCTGCATGCCGACTTCTTCGAGCAGTTTGAGCTGCGATTCGAGATAGTTGATGTGGCCCTCCTCGTCGCTCAAAAGCTCTTCGAACAGGTCCATGCTGACATAGTCTTCTTCCTTTCGGCAGGCGGCACGCGCCTCCATGTAAAGCGCGCGGGCGCTGTACTCGGCCTTGAGGTCGCATTCCAGCACTTCCTTGATGTTCTGGCCGATCATCAGGGGATCGATGTGCTGCATGTTGGGAAGACCCTCGAGGAAGATGATGCGCGCCACGAGCTTGTCGGCGTGCTGCATCTCCTCGATCGACTCCTTGCGCTCCTTGACTGCAAGCCGCGTGTAGCCCCAGTCCTCGAGCAGGCGGTAATGCAACCAGTACTGGTTCACGGCCGTAAGCTCGTGCGTCAGCGCCTTGTTCAGATACTCGATGACGCGGGGATTACCCTTCATGGTTCGCTCCTCTTTCTCAACCTTGCTGCATCATGACTTGTCTTTGCGCTCTTCGCCAGAAGCTCTCTGCACGGGCTCGAAGTGCGGCATCGTATTGGGGCCCTCCTCGTCGTAGGCCACCATCAACTTGGTAATGAGCGGCAAGCATCCGCCGCAGGAGGGGCGCTTCCCCAGATGGCGGTAGATCAGGCCGGGCGTGAGCACCACGAACGGGTCCTTGGTGCGGAGGGCCGTCACCGCTTCCGCGATGTCCTTTGAGGTGATCATAGTGCAGGAGCAAACGATCATGCGCTACTCTAAGCCCGAAACCGCGCCAGCTCGTCAACCGAGCGCCGCTCTTAACCGGTGATTTTCCATATCCTTTCAACGCCTTCGCCTTAGCCCAGTTTTAAGCCATCTCTGCCATGCTCAAAGCAGGTTCAGGACACCAAGGTGGGGCAAAGTGTCGATGCGACCTGAAGATTTTCGGCCTGACGACCTGTTTACGCAGATCCAGGGGCTCGTCGACCGGCTCGCGGACGAGCGCGCCGCGCGCCAAGCCGCCGACGCCGCTAACAAGGCCAAGGCAGACCTCCTTGCCACGATCGGGCAAGAGCTGCGCGCGCCCATGGAGACGATCGTTGCCATCTCCGACGCGCTGCTTGCCGGGTCGATCGATGGCCCCGCTTCGCGGTACGTCGAGACCCTGCACCGCTCTGCGCGCAATCTGCTCGAAGCGCTGAACGATGTGCTCGATTTCGCCCGGCTGGAGAGCGGCCGATTTGAGCTCAATCAATCATCCTTTGATTTGCACGAGTTGATCAACAGCGTCGGCGCCGTGCTGCAGACCCGGGCCGGCGAGAAAGGCTTGATCGGCAGCTACGACATCGGCGCGAGTTGCCCGCAATTCGTCGTCGGCGATGCCGCGCGCTTGCGCCAGATGCTCATGAGCCTCATCGACAACGCGCTGAGATTCACCGCGCACGGCGCGGTGCGGCTGTATGCGAGCGCGGCGGAATCGCAAGGCCGGACGCTGGTCAGATTCGATCTCACCGACACTGGCGTGGGCTTGAGCAAATCGGTGAAGGAGCGCCT
>DATLXW010000095.1:0-5971 GCA_035575415.1 Methyloceanibacter sp.
GCTTGCCGTGCAGGCTTACAGCAAGCGTGCGTTACCGCTAATCGATTGGCTCGCCGGCGTGGCCGAGGCCGGCGGACGGCGTATCCCCGTGCGCCTGGTCAAAGGCGCCTATTGGGACAACGAGATCAAATGGGCGCAGGAGGCCGGGCTTGCCGGCTATCCGGTGTTCACGCGCAAGGTCAATACCGATGTCTCCTACCTTGCCGCCGCGCGGGCGCTCCTAGCGCGCCCCGACTGCTTCTACCCGCAATTCGCCACGCACAACGCGCACACCATCGCCGCCATAGCCACTTTCGCTGGCGACCGTGCCTACGAGTTCCAGCGCCTTTACGGAATGGGGGAAGCGATCTATCGCCAAGTCTTGCCTCCCAGCAGAATCGGAAAACCGTGCCGCGTCTACGCGCCAGTCGGAGGTCATCGCGATTTGCTCGCCTATCTCGTGAGGCGGCTGCTCGAAAACGGCGCCAATACCTCCTTCGTGCATCGCCTCGCCGACGACGAGGCGCCAATCGAGACGATCGTCGCCGATCCTGTGGAGCGTGCGGCAGGGTTGAACCCCAAAGCCAATCCGCTGATCCCGGTGCCGCCCAATCTCTTCCTCCCAGAGCGCAAGAATAGCCTCGGCTTGCCACTCTTCGATCCGGCGGTTCGCGTACCGCTTCTTGGCGACATACAGCGCGCTCTCGCCAACCCGGCGGAGGCAGGACCCATCGTTTCGGGTCAGGCAGTGGAGGAGGGCGGCGAAACGGTGTGGATCGCCTCGCCGCATAACCGCCAGATCGTGGTCGGCATCTGCCGCAGCGCAAGCCCTGAGGCCATCGACCGGGCGCTTGCGGCGGCAAGCGCCGCCGCCGCCGATTTCGACCGGCTGGGCGGCGTTGTGCGGGCCGAGTTCTTGGATCGCGCCGCCGATCTGTTCGAGGCGGATCGTGTCGGGCTGATGGCGCTTCTCGTGCGCGAGGCCGGCAAAACGCTCGCCAATGCGCAAAGCGATCTGCGCGAGGCAGTGGACCATCTGCGCTATGCCGCGGCCCAAGCGCGGCGGCTATTCGCGGAGCCAGAGCGTCTCAAAGGTCCAACCGGCGAGGAGAACGAGATCAGCTTGCATGGGCGGGGCGTGTTCGCCTGCATCTCGCCCTGGAACTTCCCGCTCGCCATATTCATCGGACAGATCGCCGGCGCCCTTGCTGCCGGAAACGCGGTGGTGGCCAAGCCGGCGGAACAGACCCCGCTCGTTGCTGCGCGGGCGGTGCGGCTAATGCACCGGGCGGGCATTCCGCCCGACGTGCTCCACCTTTTGCCGGGGACCGGCGAAACCGTCGGCACGACTCTGGTCAAAGATCTGCGCATTGCCGGCGTCGCTTTTACCGGCGGCACCGAAACCGGCATCGCCATCAACCGGGTGCTGGCCGCGCGCGACGGGCCGATCGTCAAGCTGATCGCCGAGACCGGCGGCCTCAACGCCATGATCGTGGACTCTTCGGCCCTGCCCGAGCAGGTTGTGGACGATGTGCTCGCTTCGGCCTTCGACAGCGCAGGACAGCGCTGCTCGGCTCTGCGCGTGCTGTTCCTCCAAGAGGAGGTGGCGGACGAGGTGTTGCGCATGCTGGTCGGAGCTGCGCAAGAACTTAAGATCGGCGATCCGATCGATTATGCCACAGATGTCGGGCCGGTAATCGACGAGGAGGCGCGCGCGGCGCTCGAAGCGCACAAAGAGCGGATGCGGAAGGAGGGGCGCGAACTGCTCGATTTGCCGCTTGGCGAGGAGCATGCCGCCGGGACCTTTGTCGCGCCGGCGATCTTCGAAATTCCGGCGCTATCCCTGTTGAAGCGGGAGGTGTTCGGCCCGATCCTGCATGTGGTGCGCTATGCCAGCGACCGGCTCGGTGAGGTTTGCGAGGCCATCAACGCCACGGGCTATGGACTGACCCTCGGTCTGCATAGCCGCATCAAGGCGACGGCCGATTTCGTGGCGGAGCGCGCCAAGGCCGGGAATTTCTACGTCAATCGCAATCAGATCGGCGCGGTGGTAGGAGCGCAGCCCTTCGGCGGCGAAGGTCTGTCAGGCACAGGACCCAAGACCGGCGGTCCGCGTTATCTCGAAGCCTTTGCTCTTGAACGGGTGCGATCGACGAATGTGACCGCCTCGGGCGGCAATGCGAGCCTGCTTGCGGCGGGAAGCGAGGAGGCTTGAAGACGGCATTGTCCGCGGCCTCCTAAGGGTCCATCTATTATGGCGGCGGCATGGTAGCGCCGCGGAGTGCCAAGACGATGGTTGGGCCGAAAGCTCCGGCAAAGACCGAAAAGGGCGAGATGGTCGAAGAGCGATCCTCGCGCGCCGAGATCGACGCTTTCCTCAAGCAAGTGCGAACGCTGAAACCGGCTGGCGCAGGCCGCGGACGGCTGATCTTCGCCATGGACGCGACCATGAGCCGGCAGCCCTCTTGGGACCTTGCGCTCGAGCTTCAGGCCGACATGTTCAATGCGGTCAAGGCGGTCGGCGGGCTCGATGTGCAGCTGGTCTATTTCCGTGGCTTCAACGAGTGTCAGGCCTCCAAATGGGTCGGCGATACGGAAGCCTTGGCTCGGCTGATGCGCAAGGTCAATTGCGAGGGCGGCTTTACCCAGATTCGCAAAGTGCTCGCCCATGCCAAACGCGAAAGCGCGGCGTGCAAAGTCAACGCACTGGTTTATGTCGGCGATTGCATGGAAGAGAATGTCGACGAACTGGCGCAGCTTGCCGGCGAGCTCGGGCTGATCGGCGTCCCGGTCTTCATTTTCCATGAGGGCCGCGAGCCGAGGGCCGAGCTGGCGTTCAGAGAGATCGCGCGCCTTTCGCGCGGCGCCTATTGTCCCTTCGATGCCGGTTCGGCGAGGCAGCTTCGCGAACTTCTCACCGCCGTTGCTGTTTACGCCACGGGCGGCCGCAAGGCGCTCAAGGATTTTACCAGCGAAACGAAGAGCGTCGGCGCGACGAGGCTGCTCGAGCAGTTGCGCTGATGGCCTGAGACGATGGCGTATTTCCTCGCCGGTTGCGTGCTCCTCATCCTGCTTATTCTCGCCGCACGCCTTGTGGCGAAGGCGGACCCGCGGACGCTCGCCGCCGTCGTCCGCAAGGCCGGCGGCATGGCGGCCCTGGCCTTGGCCGGGTTCCTCATCCTGCGCGGCGCCGTTCCTATTGCCGTTCCGCTGGCGGTGTTCGGCTTTTCGCTCCTGCGACGCAGCGGGTTCGGCGGACCTTTCGGCTCGGCCAGCAGGACGCCGGGACAAAAGTCCCGCATCAAGACCGACCGGCTGGAAATGGAACTCGACCATGACAGCGGCGAGATGGAAGGACGGTGCCTCACCGGTAGGTTCACAGGACGTGTCCTTTCAAGCCTGAGCGACCGGGAGGTCATGGAACTGCTCGCAGAGCTCCACCAGGCAAATGCCCCGGAAGCTGCCGTTCTTGAGGCCTATCTCGATTGGCGGCTGCCGGGATGGCGTGATCGGGAAGAAGCCGAAGCAGCAAAAACGTCACCGCGCGGCGCTCGCGTTGGCGGCATGAGCCGCGAGGAGGCTTATGCCGTGCTCGGCATCGGCCCTGGCGCGAGCGAGAGTGACATCAGGCAGGCGCACCGCAAGCTGATGAAGAAGCTCCATCCCGACCAAGGCGGCTCGACCTATCTTGCCGCGCGCATCAACGAGGCAAAGGAAGTTCTACTGGGGCGGCGGTAGGGGGCACGTTGAGGAAGCGCTTACTCGGCGGGCATCACAGCGCATTCGAACGAGCGTTTTTTGAGCGCCGCGCAGGTCTTGCGCGCATCTTCCTTGGAGAATCCGGCGAAGCGCGCCCGAAACCACTCCTCATCGCCCTTCATGAAGCTCGCGGTGAAGGGCAGGTGCCCGCCAAGCAGGTCTGGCGCCCGCTGCTGCACCACGCCCAGACGATATTCGGCCTCGGATTGAGACGTGAACGCTCCCACTTGCACATGGAAGTCGCCCTTGAAGCGAAGGTTGGCGCCGCCCGCACGCTTCGCGGGTGTGTCCGAAGGATCGGTGAGATCGCCCTCTCTCGTTGTCGCCGCGGCAAATCCCGGCGTTACCGCGGCGAGGGCAAAGCCGGCCTTGCTCGGGTCGGCGGCTGCCGGCGCGGTCTCGGCGAGGGCGGGTTTCTGCACCGGCGGAAGGGAAATGGCGGGAGAGACCGAGGGCGAGCCGAGCAGAGAGGCGACAAGGGACTTCGCGGGCGTCTTTCCGGTCGAGGCCTTGGGGAAGTGCTTGTCGAGCAGCGCCCGCATGGCCGCGTCGCGGCCAGCGGCCGTTCGGCCACCGAGCACTACGGCAACCAGATGCTTGTCGTCACGCTTCACCGAAGCGGCGAGGTTGAAGCCGCTTGCCCGCGTATAGCCGGTCTTGATGCCGTCGGTCCCCGCGTAACCGAAGAGCAAGCGGTTGTGGTTGCGGTAGCTGCGCCCTTTGTAGGCGAAAGTGCGCGTTTCGAAGACGCCGTAATATTCCGGGTAGTCCTGGATCAACCGCACAGAGAGAATGGCCATGTCGCGGGCCGTGCTAATCTGTTCGTCGTTGGGTAGGCCTGAGGCGTTGCGAAACACCGTATTCTTCATGCCGATTCGCCGCGCCGTCTCGGTCATCAGCTTGGCGAAGCTTTCCTCGCTGCCGGAAATATTCTCGGCAACGGCTACCGCCATGTCGTTGGCCGAAAGCGTCACTAGGGACTTAATGGCGTCGGCGACGGTGATCTTCGAGCCGGCCTTGAGGCCGAGCCTGGTCGGCGGCTGGCTCGCGGCGTGTGCGGTGACCACAAATTCGCTGTTGGGGCTGATCTTACCCGCCTTCATGTAGCCGAAGAGGACGTAAAGGGTCATCATCTTGGTGAGGGAGGCAGGGTAGCGCGGCGTGTCCGCCGCCTCGGCATGCAATACGGTGCCCGAATTCATGTCGACGACAATTGCCGCAGCGATTGCGGTGGAGGGAGCCGATCTCTTGTTCTTTGGCGCAGCGAAGGCCGCTTCCGGCGCCGTAGAGACAAGCGCGAGGCCAAACGATAGCGCGAGGACAAGACGCGCGAGCCGACGCTCCTTCCTGCCAACCCCACGTTCGACGCTGTCCACAGTCCCCCCGAAGGCCGCTAGGCCTTCCCCCGTTTGACGGCCCGATTCCCGAAGCGAGCCTAGCAGCGGCGCGCACCGCGCAGAAGCCGCAAAATGCTGGGGCCGCATGGCGAGAAGAAGGCTAAAATTCTGCCCTTGCCAAAGCGTTAAGTGCCTTCCCGGCCACAAATTGTGCACTGCAAAATTTTTGTTGATTTTTTTTGTGCAATGCATATATAACCGCTTGCGTTCGCAGTAATCGCGCAAACCCGGTTCGAGGAGAGGGCTCACATGCTCAAAGGTTTTGAAGAGTTTCAGAAGGTAGGCAAGGACGGCTTCGATGCGGCCGTCCGTTCGTTCGGTGAGATGAACAAAGGTTTCCAGGCTATTGCCGCCGAGGTCACCGACTATTCCAAAAAGGCGTTCGAGGATGGAACCCGCGCTTTCGAGCAGTTGATCGGCGCTAAGTCGATCGAGCAGGCCATCGAAATTCAGTCTCAGTACGCCAAGAAGGCCTACGACGCTTATGTCGCCGAGGTTTCGAAGCTCGGAGAGATGTATGTCGGCCTCGCCAAGGACGCCTACAAGCCGGTTGAGGCTGCCTTTGCGAAAAAGGTCGCATAGCGGTTTCCTGTCAAGCTCGCCTTCCCAGTAAAAAAGACCCGGCTCTGTCCCGGGTCTTTTTTTTTTGCCGTTTTCCTGTCGGCAACTGCGACTATGTTAGAGAGGTTGGGAAGCGGCGATTTGCGGCGGCTTGCCGGTTGCCGCTAGAATTGCTGTGATAGCGGCGGCAAAGCGTAGCCGCTTCTTGGCAAATGACGAGCTACACGCCACATAGGCTGACGATGGCGCGGAACGGCGATCCTCGCCGGGGCGAT
>DATLXW010000096.1:0-19227 GCA_035575415.1 Methyloceanibacter sp.
GCGCTGCCGCCAGCGTTCGCTGTCATAAATCCGAACCGGCAGGATGACCTCTCCGGCCAGGGGCATCTTGCCGCCGCGGGCGTGGTGTTCCTCTTCCTCATCGCCACGACCCGCGCGCTCCGTCGGAACGGCTTCTATCGCAGCCGCAACGAACCAGACCTTCTTTCCTTGCTCGATCTCGTGGCGCTTGCGACCGTATGCGACGTGGTGCCATTCAAGGACGTGAACCGCGCCTTCGTCGCCAAGGGTCTGAAACTCCTGCGCCTCAGGCACAATGCTGGCTTGCGCGCGCTCGCCGATGCGGCGCGGCTTGACGGCGCGCCCAATTGCTACACCCTCGGTTTCATTTTGGGACCGCGGATCAATGCCGGCGGCCGGACTGGCGCTTCGAGCCTGGGCGCCAAGCTTCTTGCCTGCGACGACGACATCGAGGCGCGCGCCATCGCCGCGCGGCTCGAAGGCTTAAACGCCGAGCGTAAGGCGATCGAGGAGCGCATGCTTGAGGAGGCCTTCGCCCTTGCCGAAACAGCGCTGGAGGCCAGCCCGGACAGTTCCTTCTTGTTCCTCGGTCGCGAAGGCTGGCACAAAGGCCTACTTGGATTGATTGCCGGGCGCATCGCCGAGCGTTTTCGCCTCCCCGCCTTCGCCGCCTCGCTTGAACCTGACGGCTTTGCCACTAGCTCGGCGCGCTCCATCGCCGGTGTCGATCTTGGCAAGGTGGTGCGCGAAGCTGTTGCGGAAGGTCTTTTGCAGAAGGGTGGCGGCCATGCCATGGCCGCGGGCTTCAGATATGAGCGGTGCAAGGAAGAGAGGCTCCAGTCCTTCCTCGATCGGCGCCTCGCCGCGCCCGTGGCGGCTGCGGCCGCGTCTCACCAGCTCCCCATCGACGGCGCGCTTTCGGCGCGCGGCGCAAATTCAGAACTATTGGACCTGCTCGACCGTGCCGGGCCATACGGGCCTGGCCATCCAGAACCGCGCTTCGCCTTCCCCTCCCATCGCCTCTTGCGTGTGCGCGCCATCAAGGACGCGCATCTTCGCTGCACCTTGCAGGCGCCGGACGGCGGCCGCATCGAGGCTTGTGCTTTCCGCGTGGCCGAGACGCCGCTCGGCAAGCTTCTGGCGCAAGGGGAGGGCCAAACCCTGCACCTTGCCGGCCATCTTCGCCGCTCGAATTGGCAGGGGCGGGAAAGCATCGAGTTTCTGATCGAGGACGCCGCCGACCCCCGCGCGTGACCGCGCCATCTTTCGCTTGTCATGCCCGCCAAAGCGGGCATCCAGTAAAGGCTAGGCTTGCGTCGTCGGCGAGGTCCGGGGTTACTGGATTGCCCGGTCGAGCCGGGCAATGACAATGCGGGTAGAGCTTGTGCCAGAACCCGCTTGCTTGCGGCCACCGCCAAACCTTTCTATATGACGAGGCTCAGCCGGCGCGCCCCCTTCGTCTAATGGTCAGGACGTCAGGTTTTCAACCTGAAAACAGGGGTTCGATCCCCCTAGGGGGCGCCACTTGCCTACCACTTGCCCGTATTCGGCATTGAGGCCCAGGGCTCCTGCTTCGGTAGCGGCTTGCCCTTTTGCAGCAATTCGATCGAGATGTTGTCCGGCGAGCGGATGAAGGCCATGTAGCCATCGCGCGGCGGCCGGTTGATAGTGACACCCGCCTTCATCAACCGCTCGCAGGTTTCGTAGATGTTGTCCACCTCGTAAGCGATGTGGCCGAAATTGCGCCCTTCGCCATAGACCTCCGGATCCCAATTATAGGTGAGCTCGATCTGGGCGTCCTCGTCGCCCGGCGCTGCGAGATAATAGAGCGTATAGCGGCCTTGCGGATTCTCCATCCGCCGCACTTCCTTTAAGCCGAGCTTGTTGCAATAGAAGTCGAGCGACTTGTCGACGTCGGAGATGCGCACCATCGTGTGCAGATATTTCATCGTCTCGTCTCCTTACGCATACCGGAGGCCAGCGCTCCCTTAGCGCGGAGGAGTCACCTGTGGCAAGCGCGTCACGCAAGCACTTCTTTTCGCGCAAATTCCATCCGCGCTGTTGCACGCGGTCCACAGCCGCGCCGCGTGCGCGTCTTCGCGCCGCGGGAAGCCAAAATTCTCTCGGTGAGATAAATATTTGCGCAGATCGAAGCGCGGAATGTTCCCGCTTTCTGGCGAAAACCGCGCCCCGGCCTAAACTTGCAAGAGATTCACTTTCCGATCAGAGGTTTGCGCGCGCATCTTACCGGACAATGGCGGAAACGCGGAGCGTTTGTGGAGAAGGCGGAAGACTGCGGAAAATTCCAGTGGCCTGACGAAGCGGCAATGCTATCTTCGCAACCGAGTGTTTCCAACCGATTCGGATGTGGGGCGTCGGTCGGTTGGGTAGGAAGTGAAGCGGGGGAATGCGGCAATGGGGGCGAAAGAACCGCCACTGATAGAGGGCCATACCCAACGCGACGAGGAAGTCACAGTTGATGTCTTCGAAGTGTCAGGTTCGATTAAGTGGTTCGATGCGTCAAAGGGTTATGGATTTATCGTTCCGGACGAAGACCTTCCCGACGTTCTGTTACACGTGACGTGCTTACGCCGCGACGGTTTCCAAACCGCCTACGAGGGCGCGCGGGTTGTGTGCGAAGTGCTGCGGCGCCCGAAAGGGCTGCAGGCCTTCCGTATTCTCGCCATGGACGATTCCACGGCGATCCACCCCTCGCAATTGCCGCAGCGCACCCACGTGGTGGTGGTGCCCGAGAGCGACTGGGAGCGGGCCGCCGTGAAATGGTTCAACCGCTTGCGCGGCTTCGGTTTTCTCACCCGCGGGCCGAACACGCTCGATATTTTCGTGCACATGGAGACGCTCAGGCGCTGCGGCTTCACCGAACTTCGGCCGGGGCAAACGCTGCTCGTGCGCTATGGCCGGGGACCGAAGGGCCTGATGGCGGCGGAACTCAAGCCGGACGGCTCGCAAGGACCGTCGTCGCACTGATCGCGCGCATGACTGCCCGGCTCGCCAGAACCGGCGCCGCCGGGTTATTTGCCTTGGTGCTCGTCGCACAAGGGGCGTCTGCCGCGGGCACGGAGACGCTTGTGCTCAAGACCGACAGCGGCGAGCACCGCTTCCATGTTGAGCTCGCCGACACCAACGAAGAACGCGCGCTCGGGCTCATGTATCGCCGCTCGCTGCCGGAGGACGGCGGCATGCTGTTCCTCTACGACCGGCCTCGGCCTGCAACGATGTGGATGAAGAACACGCTCATCCCGCTCGACATGATTTTCATCGCCGCGGACGGGACCGTGCATCGCATCGAAAGCGAAACCGAGCCCTTCTCCACCGCCTTGATCAGCTCGGAAGGCGACGTTCTGGCCGTGCTCGAGATCAATGCCGGTCAGGCACGAAAAATCGGGCTGAAGCGGGGCGATAAGGTGCTTTTCCCCGGCCTCGGCAGTCATTAGCGAGGGCCGGCCGTTAGCCCTTTGCTTAAGCCTAAAGACTAGCCTCGGGCTTTGCCGCGAATTATGTATCTGGCGAAGCGATCGGGGCATAGCGCAGTCTGGTAGCGCACCTGCTTTGGGAGCAGGGGGTCGCAAGTTCGAATCTTGCTGCCCCGACCATCGCTTTTGTCGCACGAAGGGACGAGGACCGCCATGGCCGCCCGCATCTATAAGCCCGCGAAGAATGCGATGCAGCAGGGCACGGCCCCGCGCGAATGGGTGTTGGAGTTCGAGCCGGACAAGCCGCTAGAGATCGAGCCCTTGATGGGCTGGACCAGCGCCACCGACACCAAGCCGCAAGTGAAGCTCACCTTTGCCAGCAAGGAGGAGGCCATCGCCTTCGCCACCCGCCACGGCATCGGCTTTCGCCTCGAGGAGCCGCGCGAAGTGCCGGTCAGACCGAAATCCTATGCCGAGAATTTCAAGTTCGGCCGGCCCGATCGTTGGACACACTGACTGACGGTTTCGCGCTATAGTCCGCCGCGCCGGTCGCTTCCGGTCCCGTAGCTCAAGGGATAGAGCATCTGCCTTCTAAGCAGAGGGTTCAAGGTTCGAATCCTTGCGGGACCGCCATTTTTATGGGCTTGGCGAACGTCGCCGGCGACGAACCGTGAGAACGCGAGGGAACGTTATGCGTCTTGCTGTCTTTCTCCTTCTTCTGTTTGTCGCGGTCGCACCCGCGCGCGCGGCGCAACTGCTGTGGGAGGTCAAAGGCCTCGCGCAGCCCGAGTCGGTTGTGCAGGACCCGGCAACCGGCGCACTCTATGTCAGCAATATCGGCGGCGCCATCATGCAGAAGGACGGCAATGGCTTCATCGCCAAACTCAAGTCCGACGGGACCCTCGCCACCAAGGAATGGGCTAAAGGTTTGAACGCGCCGACAGGGCTCGCTCTGCACGACAGAAGCCTCTTCGTTGCCGACGTCGATGAGCTCGTGGAAATCAACGCCGCCTCCGGCGAGATCGTGAAACGCTATCCGGCTAAGGGCGCGATATTCCTGAATGATGTTGTCGCCGCGGAAGACGGGACCGTTTACGTTTCCGACACGCCGATGAACACCATCTGGCGCCTGAAGGATGACACCTTCGAGCCCTGGCTCGCCAACGACACGCTGAACGGCCCCAACGGGCTTCTCGTGCAGGACGGCAAGCTCATCGTTGCCACCTTCGGCAAATTGCCGGACCAAGGGCAGAAGGAAGAACTCGGCGGCCTTTACGCCATCGACATCGAGAAGCAATCAATTGCCAAAGTCGGAGCAAGCGAGGCGGTCGGCCACCTCGACGGACTGCAAGCGCTTCAGCCCGGCTTCTATCTCGTGTCGGATTGGGCCGCCGGCGGACTTTATCGCATTGAGGCCAAAGGCAGGGCTGAACAGGCGCTCAAGCTCGGCAAGGGCAGCGCCGACTTCCTCTATTTGCCCGAGACCAAGACGGCCATCGTGCCGATTATGCTCAGCAATTCGCTCGTCGCCTATACGCTGGATTAGAGCGATTGGCCCCGCAGGCGGGCGAACCCCGCTTCGAGGTCGGCCTTCAAGTCCTCGACGTCTTCAAGCCCGACATGCAGGCGTAGCGCCGGCCCTTCGGCCTTCCACTCGGTGGCGGTGCGGTAGCTGCTCGGATCGAAGGGGATGATGAGGCTCTCGAAGCCGCCCCAGGAATAGCCCATGCCGAAGAGCCGCAGCCCGTCCAGCATGGCGGCGAGTCTTTCGCGCGCGACCGGCTTCAGCACGATGGAGAACAATCCCGACGCCCCCGCGAAGTCGCGCTTCCACAACGCGTGCCCCGGATGCGAGGGGAGGCCTGGATGGATGACGCGGGCGACCTCCGGGCGTTCGGAGAGCCAACGCGCCAGCTCGAGCGCAGATTTCTGATGCCGCTCAAGCCGCACGCCGAGGCTGCGCAGACCCCTCAGGCCGAGATAAACGTCCTCCGGGCCTGGGCAAAGGCCGAGATCCTCATAGGTCTTCTGAATTGCCGGCGCGGTCTTCTCGCTGGCGCTGATGGCCCCGAGCATCGCGTCGGCATGGCCTACGATGTATTTGGTGGCGGATTGAATAGAAACGTCGACCCCGTGGGCGAATGACTTGAAATAGAGCGGCGTCGCCCACGTATTGTCGAGAACGAGAATTGCGCCGGCTGCGTGCGCGGCTTCGGCGATCGCGGGGATATCCTGGACCTCGAAAGTTTGCGATCCAGGCGACTCGGCAAATACGATTCGCGTCTTCTCGCCAATTAGGCGCTCGATAGCCTTGCCGATCAACGGATCGTAATAGGTGATCTTCACACCCAGCCGGGCGAGTACCTGATCGCAAAAGCGTCGCGCTGGACGATAGATCGCATCCACGACCAAGATCTCGTCGCCGGCCGCGACGAAAGACAAGAGCGTGGTGGCGATTGCGGATAGGCCCGACGGCGTTAGAAAGGTGCGGTGCGCGCCCTCGAGCTCGGCGATCGCCTCTTCGAGTGCGCGGACCGTGGGCGTGCCGGTTCGCCCGTAGGTATAAGGCTGGTCGTTCGCCTCCAGCGCCGCCATAGTCGGAAAGAGCACGGTCGACCCGCGATAGATCGGCATGTTGACGAAGCCGTGCTGGCACGAAGGCTCGCGCCCGGCATGTGCCAGCCGCGTAAGGACCCTTTCTTTCCCGGTGCCTTTGCTCACCGGCCCGTCTCGATCGGTAAGCTCGGATCGGCCCCCCACTCGGCCCAGGAGCCGTCATAAACCGCGGTCTTGCGGTGGCCAATCTGCGCAAGGCCAAGCGCGAGCACGCCAGCGGTGATGCCCGAGCCGCAGCTTGTCACCACCGGCTTCGAAAGATCGACTCCGGCCTCCCTAAACAGCCTTTCGATCTCCGCCGGCGATTTCAGCGTGCCGTCGGCGTTGAGCAGCTTCGCATAGGGCAGATTGCGCGCTCCGGGGATGTGGCCTGAGCGAAGTCCCGCACGCGGCTCCGGCGCGGTTCCGGCGAAGCGCTCCGGTGCCCGCGCATCGACGATCTCCGCCGACTTATCTTTGATTACGGCTTTGATATCCGATACGTCGCGCACGAGGTCGGCATTGCGTCGCGCCGTGAAGTGGCGCGTGGTTCGGCTGCGCGGCGGACCGCTTTCCAGCGGGCGTCCCTCGCGCTTCCATTTCGGCAAGCCTCCGTTGAGAACGCTTACATCGTCGACTCCCATGACCCGGAACATCCACCAGACGCGGGCCGCGCTGAACAGACCGCGAGAATCGTAGACCACGATGCGCGAGCCGTCGCCGATTCCCATGCTACGCATGCGCGAGGAAAACTTCTCCGGCGGCGGCAGCATATGCGGCAGACTGCTCTTGGTATCGGCGATCTCGTCGATATCGAAGAAGATGGCGCCGGGAATGTGCTCTTCGAGATACTCGCCATAGGCGTCCCGGCCCTCGCTCGGCATATGCCAAGAGGCGTCGATGACGACAAGGTCTGGCGCATCGAGCTCGCGGGCAAGCTCGTCGGTCTCGGTCAGCCACGTCTTGGTTTGCAACAAGGCGCAATCTCCATTTTTGTCTAGACGAACACGCGGGGACTCTCCGCTCCCTTTTCCTCGAGCCAAGGCGGCGCCGGCAATCCCTTCTCGCGCAGGAATTTGGGGTTGAACAGGCGGCTTTGGTAGCGGGTCCCGTAATCGGCGAGCACCGTGACGATGGTATGACCCGGACCCATGTCGCGGGCAAGGCGGATAGCCCCGGCGACATTGATACCGCTCGAGCCGCCGAGGCAGAGCCCTTCCTGGCTCAGCAAGTCGAAGATGATGGGGAGCGCCTCCGTATCCGGGATCTGATAGGCCTCATCGATTATCGCGCCTTCGAGATTCTTGGTGATGCGGCCCTGTCCGATCCCCTCGGTGATCGAGCTGCCTTCGGCTTTCAATTCGCCGTGCTTGTAGTAATGGTAAAGCGCCGCGCCCATCGGATCAGCGAGACCGATCACCACGCCGGGATTGTGCTCTTTAAGCCCCATCGAGACGCCGGCGAGCGTCCCGCCGGTGCCAACCGCACAGATGAAGGCGTCGACCTTGCCGCTGGTGTCGCGCCAAATCTCCTGCGCCGTCGTTTCGATATGGCCTTGCCGGTTGGCGACGTTGTCGAACTGGTTGGCCCAAACCGCTCCGTTCGGTTCGTTTGCTGCAAGCTGCTGCGCCAGACGTCCCGAATATTTCACGTAGTTGTTGGGGTCCTTGTAGGGAACCGCGGGCACCTCGATCAGCTTGGCGCCCGCGAGCCGCAACATGTCCTTCTTCTCCTGCGACTGCGTCTCGGGAATAACGATCACCGTCTTCAGTCCAAGCGCATTGCCGACGAGCGCAAGTCCGATACCCGTATTGCCGGCAGTGCCCTCGACGACCGTGCCGCCGGGTTGCAGGCGCCCCGAATTGAGCGCATCGCGGATGATGAAGAGGGCGGCCCGGTCCTTCACCGACTGGCCGGGATTCATGAACTCAGCCTTGCCGAGGATCAGACAGCCCGTCTCTTCCGAGGCGCGCTTCAGCTTGATCAGCGGGGTATTGCCGATCGCCTCGATGATGCCGTTGCGGTAGGACACGGGAGCTTTCGGGCCTTCGCGGAATTCGAATGGGCAAACTAATGAGCCCCGGCAATGGCTGCAAGACCGGCAAATTTCAAGAAAGTACCGAAAGAAAGACGCCATTTTTGTTTAAAGCGGTACATCGAGCATCCGCACCCCGCTTAGCGGAAGGAGACCGTCGCCACCGCGCGCGCGATTGCGAGGCCGTCCCAGGGCGCGGGGGAGGCCGGCGCCCCCAGCGGAGAGGCGATGTGCGTTCCCTCTCCCGGTTGCGACAGCACCACGCTTCCGGCCTGAGTGGAAACGGCGACTTCTCCCTGAAGCAGGAGCACCCCATATACGGCGTCGATCGGGCCCCCCCAGAACTCGGTACCGCGCACGCCAATTTCGGCAACCGGCGTGACCACGGCGATTCTTCGCCCTTCGAGTTCCTTGATTTTGCCGGTGAGGAAGCGGAAAGCGCCTTCCGTTGCGCGCAGTATGGCTTCTCCGGAGCCGTTGCCGGGGTCGTAGACGAACGAATCCACGATCATGTTCGCGCGCTCGCCGAGCGTGAGCACGGTTCCGTCATTGAAGGTCACTTCGAGTCTCGCCTCGGCACCCGTGCGAAGCTCGTTTTTCATAGCGACCGGCGTGCCGGCAATGGCGAGTATTGCTTTTCCGCCCGAAAGCACCGACGCCTCATTCTGCACCCGGCTGACAAAGCCGACCGGAGCGCTGGTTCCCGCCTCGCTGGCTCCGAAAACGGACGGCAGCCCCGGCGTCGCTACAACGGTCAGGAGAAGAGCTGCGGTAAGGCGTAGTGAAACCATGGACGAAAACGGGCCCCCGGAGTTGAAGGACTGGGACTTCCTTAGGCTAGCAGCTACGGAATCCGCTGTGTTATAGACGCAGGGCCGCGAGACGCGGGGATGGACGACCCAAAGCGCGGGCGTGGTGAAACTGGTAGACACGCCAGATTTAGGTTCTGGTGGCTTCGGCCGTGGGGGTTCAACTCCCTCCGCCCGCACCATCCTACTCTTTAGGGCACGGATGGTTCTTGGATTCGGAAGAGATGCGCGGGCCCGGCGCGTAATGTCAATGGATGTGGAATGAACGTCACAGAAACGAGTGCTGAGGGTTTGCGCCGCGAATTGAAAGTAGTGATCGGCGCCGATGAGTTGGAACGGCGTCTTTCGGCGCGGCTCGACGAGCTCAAGGGTAAGGCGAGGTTGAAAGGGTTTCGTCCGGGTCACGTGCCGAAGGACCATTTGCGCAAGGTCTTCGGCCGCTCGGTCATGGCCGAGGTCGTGCAGCAGGCCGTCGCCGAGACGAGTCGAGAGGCACTGTCCCAGCGCAATGAGCGTCCGGCCTTTCAGCCGACTGTGGCGCTCCCTCAGGACGAGGCCGAGATCGACAAGATTTTTTCAGGCACGGGCGACCTTGCTTACACGCTCTCCTTCGAGGTTCTGCCCAACATCAAGCTGATGGACTTCAAGACTCTGAAGCTGGAAAAGCCGGTCGCTCCGGTTACCGACGCAGACATCGATAAGTCGCTCGAGCGCATTCGTGCTTCCAATCTGCGTTACAAGCCGAAGGACGGCGCCGCCGAGAAGGACGACCGCCTGATCATCGATTTTGTCGGGTCGCTTGATGGCACGCCGTTCGAAGGCGGGTCGGCCGAGGACGCTCCGGTTCTGCTTGGCGGCAATAACTTCATTCCCGGCTTCGAGGAGGGCCTGACCGGCGCCCGTGCCGGCGAGGAGCGCGAGGTCACGGCCAATTTTCCTGAGGATTACCCCGAGCCGAAACTTGCCGGCAAAGAGGCGCGCTTCAAGGTGAAGATTAAGGAAGTGGGGGCGCCGGAGATTCCGCCGCTCGACGAAGCCTTCGCCCAGAGCCTTGGACTCGAATCGGTCGAGAAGCTGCGCGAGACGATCAAGCAGCGGCTTGAGCAGGAGAGGGCCGGCGCCTCTCGCCTCAAGTTGAAGCGGGCGCTGCTCGATGCCTTGAACGAGGCGCACGACTTCGAACTGCCGCCGACGCTGGTCGAAAACGAGTTCCAGGCCATCTGGCAGCAGGTGACGGCGGACCTCGAACGCGCCAAACGCAGCTTCGAGGACGAGGGTACGACCGAGGAGAAGGCGCGCGAAGACTATCGCGCCATTGCCGCGCGGCGCGTCCGTCTCGGCCTCGTGCTGTCGGAGGTGGGCACGCGCAACGGCATTGTCGTCACCGACGAGGAAGTGAGCCGCGCACTGCTCGAGCGCGTACGCCAGTTCCCGGGGCAGGAGCGCAAGGTCTACGACTACTACCGCAACAACCCGCAATTGCTGACTGAGTTCAGGGCCCCGATCTTCGAGGACAAGACCGTCGACTACATCCTCGAACTGGCGAAAATCTCGGAAAAGACGGTGACGCCGGAAGAGCTATATGCCGATCCCGATGCCGATCATGTCCACCACGATCGTGAGCATGCCCATCACCATCATGAGCATGCCCACGGCCATGATGACCACGATCATCATGGGCATCATCATGGCCACGACCATGGCTGAGGCCCAAAACGGGAGGCCAGCGGTTAAGGGTGAAGACCCCTTCCGCTTGACCCCGCTATCGCCTATGTAAAGCTCAAAGCCCGACAACCGAATCGGGGAGGGCGGCGGCCAGCAAAGTGCCGGAATGATTAGCTTTTGCCTGCCCGGCTCCGAAGAGAAGCGCGTATGAAAGACCCTGCCGAGACCTACCTGAACACCCTCGTCCCCATGGTGGTCGAGCAGACCAACCGCGGCGAGCGGGCTTACGACATCTATTCGCGGCTGTTGAAGGAGCGCATCGTCTTCGTCACCGGCCCGATCGAAGACCATGTCGCTTCGCTCATCACCGCGCAGCTCCTGTTCTTGGAGGCCGAAAACCCCAAGAAGGAAATTTCGATGTATATCAACTCGCCCGGCGGTATCGTGACCTCCGGCATGGCGATCTACGACACCATGCAGTTCATCCGCCCTCCGGTCGCCACGTTGTGCATCGGTCAGGCCGCTTCGATGGGCTCGCTGTTGCTTTGCGCCGGCGAGAAGGGCATGCGCTACGCCCTCCCCAACGCGCGCATCTTGCTGCACCAGCCCTCCGGCGGCTTCCAAGGCCAAGCCTCCGACATCGAGCGCCATGCCGAGGACATCATCAAGATGAAGCGGCGCCTGAACGAGATCTACGTCAAGCACACCGGCCAGGACTACGCCACGATCGACCGGACGCTCGACCGCGACTACTTCATGTCGGCCGAGGACGCCCGCGCCTTCGGCCTGATTGACGAAGTGATTACCAAGCGACATCCGCTGGAAGAGAAGGTGGAAAAGCTCGCGCCGGTAACTTAGGCAAAGAAGGCGAGTTGCCCGAATGTTCAAGGCGCTTTTCGGGCAGCGCTCATGACTGGCGATGGGAACGGCCTCGGCGCCGCCGCCCGTCCGCTAACCCAAAGACGAATCATGCAGCGGTTGCAGTCCGCGGGTGGAAAACCGGGATTAATCAATCCTTGATCAGTGCCGCCATAGCATGCTGTGATTGCGCTCTCCGGCAGCTAACTCCAAGGAGGGGGCTCACACTTGCGAGGCGGCAAGAAGGAAGACCGGCGCTGGGGCGGCATTGGCCCGGCGCCCATGAGATACTGAGAACTGGATGAACGAATGAGCAAGGTGAGCGGAACCGACTCCAAGAACACCCTCTACTGCTCTTTCTGCGGCAAGAGCCAGCACGAGGTGCGCAAGCTGATCGCGGGCCCGACCGTCTTCATCTGCGACGAGTGCGTTGAACTCTGCATGGACATCATCCGCGAGGAGAACAAGTCCTCGCTGGTGAAGTCGCGTGACGGCGTTCCCACGCCGATGGAGATCTGCGCCGTCCTCGACGATTACGTGATTGGCCAGGACTACGCCAAGCGTGTGCTCTCCGTAGCCGTGCACAACCACTACAAGCGGCTCAATCACTCAAGCAAAAACTCGGACGTCGAGCTCGCCAAGTCGAACATTCTTTTGATCGGCCCGACCGGTTGCGGCAAGACGCTGCTCGCGCAAACGCTTGCGCGCATCCTCGACGTGCCTTTCACCATGGCCGACGCCACGACGCTCACCGAGGCGGGTTACGTTGGCGAGGACGTGGAGAACATCATTCTCAAGCTGCTTCAAGCCGCCGACTATAATGTCGAGCGGGCGCAGCGCGGCATCGTCTATATCGACGAGGTGGACAGGATCAGCCGCAAGTCCGACAACCCCTCGATCACCCGCGACGTATCGGGCGAGGGCGTGCAGCAGGCCCTGCTCAAGATCATGGAAGGGACGATCGCTTCGGTGCCGCCCCAGGGCGGTCGCAAGCACCCGCAGCAAGAGTTCCTCCAGGTCGACACCACCAATATTCTGTTCGTGTGCGGCGGAGCCTTCGCGGGACTCGAGAAGATCATTTCGGCGCGCGGCCGCTCGACCTCGATCGGCTTTGGCGCCAAGGTCGAGGCCGTTGACGAACGGCGCACGGGCGACATCTTGAAGGAAGTCGAACCAGAGGACCTTTTGAAATTCGGTCTGATCCCCGAATTCATCGGCCGCGTTCCGGTGATTGCTACGCTCGACGATCTCGACGAAGCCGCGCTGATGCGTATCCTGACCGAGCCGAAAAACGCTCTCGTGCGCCAGTATCAGCGCCTGTTCGAGATGGAAGATGTGCAACTCACCTTCGCCGAAGAAGCGTTGCGCACCATTGCCAAGAAGGCGATCGACCGGAAGACGGGCGCGCGAGGCCTGCGTTCGATCATGGAGGGCATTTTGCTCGACACGATGTTCGAGCTGCCGTCTTTGCGCGGTGTCGAGGAGGTGGTGATCAGCTCCGAAGTCGTCGAGGGCAAGGCCCGGCCCTTGCGTATCTACTCGGATCGCCACGAGGAGCTTGGCACAAGCGCTTGAAGACTTGGCATCATTCCTGCTTGCAGGCACGGGCGAATCCCACGCAGAATGTGGGAAATTGCGGCTCCGCCTGGGACTTGACGGCAAGAGTGGCGGTCGCCACTTACGCAAATTGGCAGGATAACTTGCCATAGCGCCTGCGACTTCGCTAACCGCGATGATCTGCCTGGCGGGCCCAGTGTGGGGCAGGGGGAGAAAAGACATAAGCGGCGCGCCGTTCGCGCTCCGCACCCAACGAGAAGGCGACGGAACTGCCATGACCGAATCAAGCCCGTCCACAACGAGAGAAGGTGGCTCGGACCTCTATCCGGTCCTTCCCTTGCGCGACATCGTCGTTTTCCCCTACATGATCGTGCCTCTCTTTGTCGGCCGCGAAAAATCGATCGCCGCCCTCGAAGAGGTGATGCGTTCCGACAAGCAGATTCTGCTCGTCGCGCAGAAAAACGCCAGCGACGACGAGCCGTCCACCGACGCCATCTATTCGATGGGCACGCTCGCCTCCGTGCTCCAGCTCCTGAAGCTGCCTGATGGCACGGTGAAGGTGCTGGTCGAGGGCACGCGCCGCGCCCGCATCCGCCGCTACACCGCCAACGAAGCCTATTTCGAGGCGGAGGTCGAACGCGTCGAGGAGACGCTGGGCGCCGAGGACGAAATCGAGGCGCTCGCGCGCTCGGTCGTTTCGCAATTCGAAAGCTATGTGAAGCTCAACAAGAAAATTTCGCCCGAGGTTCTCGGTACCGCGAGCCAGATCGAGGACTATTCAAAGCTCGCCGATACCATCGCCAGCCATCTTGCCGTCAAGATCGCCGAGAAGCAGCAAGTCCTCGAGATCACCACGGTGTCGGAGCGCCTCGAGCGCGTGTTCACTCTGATGGAGAGCGAGATCTCCGTCCTCCAGGTCGAGCGCAAGATCAGGAGCCGCGTCAAGCGTCAGATGGAGAAGACGCAGCGCGAGTACTACCTGAACGAGCAGATGAAGGCGATCCAGAAGGAACTTGGCGACAGCGAGGACGGCCGCGACGATCTGGCCGAGATCGAACAGAAGATCGAGAAGACGAAACTGTCGAAGGAAGCGCGCGAAAAGGCGCTCGGCGAGCTGAAGAAGCTCCGCCAGATGAGCCCCATGTCCGCGGAAGCTACCGTCGTGCGCAACTATCTCGACTGGCTCTTGTCGATCCCGTGGGGCGTCAAAGGCAAGATCAAGCGCGATCTCGACGAAGCGCAGAAGATCCTCGATGAGGACCATTACGGCCTCGACAAGGTCAAGGATCGCATCGTCGAATATCTGGCGGTGCAAAACCGCACAAATCAGCTCAAAGGCCCGATCCTTTGCCTGGTGGGCCCGCCCGGCGTCGGCAAGACCTCGCTCGGCAAGTCGATGGCGCGCGCCACCGGACGCGAATTCGTGCGCATGAGCCTCGGCGGCGTGCGTGACGAGGCGGAGATCAGGGGCCATCGCCGGACCTATATCGGCTCGATGCCGGGCAAGGTGATTCAGTCGATGCGGAAGGCGAAGAAGATCAATCCGCTGTTTTTGCTCGACGAAGTCGACAAGATGGGCGCCGACTTCCGCGGCGATCCGGCTTCGGCTCTGCTCGAAGTATTGGATCCGGAGCAGAATCACACCTTTAACGACCACTATCTCGAGGTCGACTACGATCTTTCCAACGTCATGTTCGTGACGACGGCGAACACGCTAAACATTCCGCCGGCCCTCATGGACCGCATGGAGATCATTCGTATCGCCGGCTACACCGAAGACGAGAAGATGGAGATCGCGCGGCGGCATCTCATTCCGGCCATGACCAAGGCACACGGCCTCGAACCGGATGAGTGGAGCCTCGAAGACGACGCTTTGAAGGAGATCATCCGCCGCTACACGCGCGAGGCTGGCGTGCGCAATCTCGAGCGCGAGATCGCCAAGATTGCGCGAAAATCGGTGAAGGAGCTGCTTACCAGCAAGAAGAAGGGGATTCGAGTCTCGACCAAGAATCTCGAGGACTATCTCGGCGTGCCGAAATATCGTTATGGCGAGGCCGAGCTTGAGGATCAGGTCGGGGTGGTCACCGGCCTTGCCTGGACCGAGGTCGGCGGCGAGCTTCTCACCGTCGAGGGCGTGATGATGCCGGGCAAGGGCAAGATGACCGTCACCGGCAATTTGCGCGACGTGATGAAAGAATCGATCCAGGCGGCGAACGCCTATGTCCGCTCGAGGGCCGTCGATTTCGGCATCGAGCCGCCGCTGTTCGAGAAGCGCGACATCCACGTGCATGTTCCCGAGGGTGCAACCCCGAAGGACGGCCCTTCGGCCGGCGTCGCCATGGTGACCGCCATCATCTCGCTCATGACCGGAATCCCGGTCAAACGCGAGGTGGCGATGACTGGAGAGATCACCTTAAGAGGGCGCGTTTTGCCGATCGGCGGCCTCAAAGAAAAGCTGCTCGCCGCCTTGCGGGCAGGCATCAAGACGGTGATCATCCCCGACGAAAACGTCAAGGATCTCACGGAGATACCGGATGAGCTGAAGACTGCGCTCGACATTCGCCCCGTCTCCCGCATGGAGGAAGTCTTGAAGATCGCCTTCACGCGAACGCCCCAGCCCATCGTTTGGGAGGAGGAGAGGGAAGAGGCCGCTCAGGTCGTCTCGGCAAAGGACGAGACCAAGCCTGGCATCACGGCACATTGAGCCACATTTCGCCGTCGATTTGCCCCAATTCAATGGTCCGGCTCCTTGAGAGAGTCGGACCATTTTTGTTGATTTTCCGGGTTTTTTGCGCCAGTCATACACTACTTGTTTGTGAATCGGAGCGTACCCAAGGCCTCGAGGGCGAAGCCCTCCGATTGGGGCCCGAGCGAAAGGATGATGAGCCGTGAACAAAGCTGAGCTGGTCGCCCAGGTGGCGAAGGAATCCGATCTGTCCAAGGATGCGGCCGAGAAGGCCGTGGACGCGACGTTCAGGAACATCGAGAGAGCTTTGAAGGGTGGAGACACGGTGCGGATCGTCGGTTTCGGTAATTTCCAGGTCACACAACGCAAAGCCTCCACCGGCCGCAACCCGCGCACGGGCGCCGAGGTGCACATCCCGGCTTCCCGGGTGCCGAAGTTCCGCGCCGGCAAAGCGCTGAAAGAGGCTGTCAACAGCTAGGCCTCAAGACGCGAAGTGTCTTGCGGCGGAGCCTCGCCAAGACGGGGCTTCGCCTTTTATTGTTTGCACCATGCCGTGCCGGGCTCGAATCCGCGTTCGGCTCCAAGCGGGGCGGTTAGCTCAGCTGGAAGAGCGCCTGGTTTACACCCAGGAGGTCGGCAGTTCGAGACTGTCACCGCCCACCAAGCTTCGCCCTTTCGCCGAGCGGCGAAGGGGCTGTGGAACGCCGACAGTCCGACCTTGCCTTGACTTGGGGAATCCCAAGCCGTACATGCAGTTTGTCGCCTCTGGCCGCGGCACGGCCCGCTAGGGGGTGTAGCTCAGCTGGTTAGAGCGCCGGCCTGTCACGCCGGAGGCCGCGGGTTCGAGTCCCGTCACTCCCGCCATTTCCTGGCCCCCAACACCCGGAAAAGAGGACATGGGCGAATTACTGCAAAATTATTTGCCGCTTGTCATTTTCATCGGCATCGCCTTTGCGATCAGCGCGGCGCTGCTGCTTGCGCCCTTCTTCATCGCTCCAAGCAAGCCGGATCCCGAGAAGCTCTCAGCCTACGAATGCGGCTTTGACGCCTTCGACGACGCGCGCATGAAATTCGACGTACGCTTCTACCTGGTGTCGCTCTTGTTCATTATCTTCGACTTGGAGGTCGCGTTTCTGTTTCCTTGGGCCGTAGTGTTCAATGACATCGGCACCTTCGGTTTTTGGGCAATGATGGTTTTTCTGACCATGCTCACCATCGGCTTCATCTATGAGTGGCGGAAAGGTGCGTTGGAATGGGATTGATGCCCGCCGCCCTTTATGAGCACGAAGGCAAATCCGGCGGCGCTATCGTCGGGCCGGGTGCAACCAGCTTCGGCGTGTTCTCCAACGAACTCGCCGACAAGGGTTTCCTACTCACCACCGCCGACGACCTGATCAATTGGGCGCGCACCGGCTCGCTGATGTGGATGACCTTCGGGCTGGCCTGCTGCGCCGTGGAAATGATGCAGGCCTCAATGCCGCGCTACGATCTCGAGCGCTTCGGCTTTGCGCCGCGCGGAAGCCCGCGTCAGTCCGACGTAATGATCGTCGCCGGCACCTTGTGCAACAAAATGGCCCCCGCGCTGCGTAAGGTATACGACCAGATGCCGGAGCCGCGCTATGTGATCTCCATGGGCTCCTGCGCCAATGGCGGCGGCTACTATCACTATTCCTACTCGGTGGTGCGCGGCTGCGACCGCATCGTTCCGGTGGATATCTACGTGCCGGGCTGCCCGCCGACCGCAGAAGCGCTGGTTTATGGCGTGCTTCTCTTGCAGAAGAAGATCAGGCGGACCGGCACCATCGAGCGCTGAGCCGCCGCCCGCGTTTTCCCGGAGCCTTGATGGACGAAGGTCTTCATAAGCTCGCCGCTCACCTTGGCGACCGGTTCGGCGAAAAGCTCCTTGCGTCCGACATCGCGCTTGGGGAGCTTACGATCGAGATCGGACGCAACGATCTTCCCGAGGTGATCGCCTTTTTGCGCGACGATCCACTGTGCCGCTTCGGCTGCCTTATCGATATTTGCGGCGTCGATTATCCCCAGCGCGAGGAGCGCTTCGACGTGGTTTATCATCTGCTGAGCCCCTGGCTCAACCAGCGCATCCGCGTTCGCGTCAAGACCGACGCGGCAACGCCGGTGCCGAGCATTGTCTCCCTGTTTCCCGGAGCGGATTGGTTTGAGCGCGAAGCCTACGACCTCTACGGTATCCTGTTCGCGGAACATCCGGACTTGCGCCGTATTCTCACCGATTACGGGTTCCAGGGTCACCCGCTGCGTAAGGACTTCCCACTCACCGGTTTTGTCGAGCTTCGCTATGACGACGCGTTGAAGCGGGTGGTATACGAGCCGGTGAAGCTGATGCAGGGCTACCGCAGCTTCGATTTTCTGAGCCCTTGGGAAGGCATGGATAGCGCCATCCCGGGCGACGAGAAGGCCGGCGAAGCGCGCAAAAGGAATGGCGAACCATGAAGCCGACGCTGAAGCCGGGGCTCAAGCATCGGTTCTGCTACCGCGTACCGGAGCACAAGACCGTGCCGTACCTCTACTCAGAAGCGCCGGAACTCCAAGCCATGCCGGAGGTATTCGCCACCGGCTTCATGGTCGGGTTGATGGAATGGACTTGCGTGCAATTGCTGAAGCCGCATCTCGACGATGGGGAAGGAAGTCTCGGCGTGCACATCGACATCTCCCATAAAGCGGCGACGCCTCCCGGCCTTACGGTCACGGTCGATGCCGAATGTGTCGAGGTGAGGGGACCTCGGGCTCGCTTCAGGATCGTCGCACATGACGGGGTGGATGAGATCGGCGCAGGCACGCATGAACGTTTCATCGTGACGTGGGACCGGTTCAATCGCGGCATCGCCGCCAAGCGCGCCAAGGCGACCGCTGCCGCGGACGCGGAATAGCCATGGCGCTGCGCTCGAATATAATCGCTTCGGCCCTTGCCTTCGTCATTGGCGCAGCAGACTGGGAAATCGTGCGAAACCTCGGCGCGCGTAGGGAAGCCTGGGACGATCCGACCTATTGGCGGCTTGGTTATCCGATCCTTGTACTCGCCGCATTCCTTATGGGCATGATCTGGCGCGAGCGGCCTTGGCAATGGGCGATATGGCTGGTTGCCGGTCAGGCCGCATGGTCCCTTTTGCTCGCGGCGAGCCACGACGGTATTCCAAATCTCTTGCCTTTGGGCCTGATCATGTTCGGGCTGCTTTGTATCCCCTGCCTGCTCGCAGCCTATCTCGGCCGTTGGATCGCCGAAAGGGTGTCAATATGACGATCAAGGACCAACTTTTCGCCGAATCCAGACCGGCCGCGCTCGGCACCGACGGCGGCAAGCGCGAAGGCGACGACCGTAAGTTCACCATCAATTTCGGGCCGCAACACCCGGCCGCCCATGGCGTGCTTCGCCTCGTACTTGAACTTGATGGCGAAGTGGTTGAACGCGTCGATCCGCATATTGGATTGCTGCATCGCGGTACGGAAAAGCTCATCGAATACAAAACCTATCTTCAGGCGCTGCCTTATTTCGATCGCCTCGACTATGTAGCGCCGATGAATCAAGAGCACGCTTATTGTCTTGCCGTGGAGAAACTCGTCGGCGTCGCCGTG
>DATLXW010000097.1:0-5328 GCA_035575415.1 Methyloceanibacter sp.
GGGGTTTGCCGCAGGTGCAGCGCCGCTCCACGCGCCGGCGCAGGCAACAAACGACTTCGCCGCAAGCAAGAACGTCGGGACGGGTGGCGAGCAGAGATTCAAGCAGCGTACTGCCGCTGCGCCCATAGCCGCCGATATAGATAAGTTCCGTCACCGCGTGCCTCTTGCGAAACGGCGCGACGGCAATCTAGGCGGCGCCAAGTCTCAGGCCGGCTTTGCCGAACTCCGTCCGGTACCAATCGTAAGTCTGACTGAGGCCCGAGGCGAGGTCGTAGCGCGGACGCCATCCAAGCGACGCCAGTCGAGTGCAATCCAGCGCTTTGCGCGGCGGCCCGTCGGGTTTGGTTGCGTCGAAGACGAATTGCCCGCGGTAGCCGATGACCTTGGCGAGCAAGGAGGCAAGTTCGGCGATGCTCACCTCTTCGCCCGAGCCGACATTGATATGATCGGCGCCATCGTAATGTTTGAGCAGGAAGACCAGCGCGTCGGCGAGGTCCTCGACATGCATGAATTCGCGCAACGGCTTTCCGGTGCCCCAGATCTCCACGCTCGCCTGACCTTCGCGCGCGGCGCTGTCGATCTTGCGCATCAGCGCCGGGATAACGTGGCTGGTCTCAAGATCGAAATTGTCGCCAGGGCCGTAAAGATTGGTGGGCATGGCCGCGATATAGGAGCGCCCATATTGGGCGCGATAGGCGCGGCACAGCATGATGCCGGCAATTTTCGCCAACGCGTACCATTGATTGGTCGGCTCGAGCGGGCCGGTCAGAAGCGCGTCTTCGCGCATGGGCTGCGGCGCTTCGCGCGGATAGATGCAAGAGGAGCCGAGAAACAGCAAGCGTTGAATGCCGCACTCATGCGCTCCGGCGATGAGATTCGCCGAGATCAGCAAATTGTCGTTGAGGAAATCGACTGGATAGGTCGAATTGGCGAGGATGCCTCCGACGACGGCGGCGGCGATGACAACGATATCAGGCTTGGTTTCGTGCAGGAAGGCGCGGGTACGCCCTTGATCGCGCAGGTCCAGCTCGGCGCGCGAGACCGTGATAATCTCGGCATCTTCCCGCTTCAGCCGCCGGACGACGGCATTTCCGACGAGTCCCCGGTGACCCGCGACAAAAATGCGCTTGCCGGCGAGTTCGAACTGATGTGCCACGATCCTGCTCCGGAAAGCCCTGCGTCCGCGCCCGGAGAAAGGCACCGACCGAGGCTCACCAACGCCTCGGACTTGGCTAACGCATATCCCGTGCTCCCGCAAGGTCTGGAGGCGATTTAGGCCGCCGCTTCAGGCGTGCCTCGTTTTCGGCACCTTGCTATGATGTAGGGGAACGCGATAGACGGCTTAATTAGAGCGGCAACACGGGGCAGGCGCTGCATCGATGTCACAGGATAGCGGGATGCTAGAGGCGCGGGCGCGCCAAGCGCAATCCGAGCCCTTGCCGCTGAAAACGCGTTCTTCGCGGCCGCGCGATCTCCCCGATAAATCCGCCTGGCAACTGTTTCGGGATTTGGGCGCGAGCTTGCGGGTTCCCGGATTTTGGGCCTATGGCGCCTGGATGGACACCGTGCTGCGCTATCGCACGCACGCGCTTGGACCGGTTTGGATGGTCTCCGGCACGGTTGTGTTCGTGCTGGTGCTGGGCACGCTCTATTCGCGCGTCCTTGGCGCGGAGGGGCAGCGCTATTTGCCGCACCTGGCCGCGGGGATCGTGGTTTGGGGGTTCCTGCAACATTCCCTCCAGGGTAGCGCGCGTGTGTTCGCGAGCAATCGCAACTTGATCCAGAACGGCTACGTTCATTACGCCGATTACATCCTCCGCCTGCTGCTCAAAAACAGCATCGAACTCGCCCACAATTTCCTGGTGGTAGTGGCGGTGCTTTTCTTCTCCGGCGTTACGCTCACGGCCGCGGCCTGGGTGTTGCTGCTTACGGTGCCGCTGGTGTTCGCCGCCATCATGGGCGCGTGTTTCCTCTTCGCCGTGGTCGGGGCGCGCTACGCCGACTTCCAAAACGCGCTGCAATCGGTGCTGCGCGTGGCGATTTTCGTCACCCCGATCATATGGGGGCCGCATATGCTGGAACGGGGACGAGGGGCGTTCATCGGTCCGTTTCTCTATCTGAACCCGTTCTATTATCTGGTCGAGGTGGTGCGCGCGCCGCTTGTCTACGGCCACGTGCCTTGGCTCGAAATCTGCGTTTTGGCGGCCGCCATTCCCCTCATCTGGGCCGTCGCCGCTCATATTTACGGGCGTGCCAGAGCCTACATTCCTTTGTGGGTTTGAGCGCTATGCTGGTGGCGACAGACAATTTCATCGTTGCCCGGAACGTGCATTTGAACATTCCGGTTGCCGGCCGCAAGCGGCGCCGCTCGCTGAAGGCGAATCCGCTGGCCGCGTTGCGCGATTTCTATTGGCAACGGCGGCAAAAGGAACTTCGCCCTTTGATCAAGGGCCTGAGCTTCGAATTACGCGAAGGAGACAGGCTTGGGGTGATCGGCCAGAACGGCGCCGGCAAGACGACATTGTTGCGGCTGCTTGCCGGCATCTTGGTGCCGAGCTCGGGCACGCTCGAAGTCAACGGCGTGACGCAAGCGCTGCTCAGCTTCTCGATGGGCATGCAGCCCGAGGCCACGGGGCTCGAAAATATCTATCTGCGCGGATTCTGCCACGGTCTCTCGGCCAGGGAGATCAGGAAGCGGATTCCGGAGATCGTGGAATTCGCGCAGCTCGAGCGGGTCATTCACGACCCGGTGCGGACCTATTCCTCCGGCATGCAGCTCAGGCTTTCCTTCGCCGTGGCCACCTCGGTGAAGGCCGAGATTCTGCTGCTTGACGAGTGGATCAGCGCCGGCGACCGGTTCTTCGTGCAGCGTTCGCGCGAGCGCCTGCTCGGGCATATCGACGCATGCAAGATCCTGGTCTTTGCCAGCCATAACCTCGCTTTGCTCGGAGAACTGTGCACGCGGGGAATTGTTCTAAAGGGCGGCAAGGCCGTATTCGAGGGGGATATCAAGGACGCGCTCGCGTTCTACGATTCGGATGCTTATGAGGCTGCGGGGTGACAAGGTTGCGGCGACGGCGCCGGCGATCGCTTTTCAACCTCGCCTAGTTTCGGGAGCGAATATTGAGACGGGCCGCGGCCTTCTACCATCACCTCCGCCGGCGTCTCGACATGCTTTTGCACCTGCGCAGGACTTTCCGCGAGCTTGCCGCTGCGAACGCCAAGCTCGCCAACGAGCTGGCGGCGACATCGCGCCGGCTGCGCGAGGCGCGGAGGAGCGTCTGGCGTCCTTTCGACCGGCTGGGCGACGTTCGTGATCTGCCCCAGGCGGTGATGAACCGCGAGGGCGTGCTTCCAATCACTATCGTCGATGTCGGCGCTCAAATTCTCGACAACCGCGATGACGTGTTCTTACCGCTGGAGCGCTCAGGTCTTTGCCGGAAGATCGCCTTCGAACCGATCGAAACCGAGGCGGAGAAGCTTAGGAAAGCAAACCCCGACGCGGTTGTGCTGCCTTTCGTGATTGGACGCGGCGGTCCGGCTGTGTTCGGGCTCGCCCGATTCTCCGCCACCTCATCGCTGTTCGAACCCAACATGGCGTTTCTTCGCGATTTTGCCGATCTACCGGATAGATGCGAACGGATCGACAGCCGCAGCGTGCAGACGGTCCGGCTCGACGACATTCCGGAGGCGGCCGCTTGCGATTTCCTCAAGCTGGACGTCCAAGGCGGAGAGCTCGATGTGCTGGCCGGAGCCGAGTCGGCGCTCAAAAATATCGTCGTGGTGCACACCGAAGTCGAGTTCGCACCGCTTTATCTCGGGCAGCCGCTGTTCGCCGACATCGACACGTTTTTGCGCGCCCGCGACTTCGAGCTTATCGACCTGGCAAGCCCCGGCTATGCCCGCTACAGGGTACTGCAATCTGACGACCGGTGGTCGCGGCTCCTCTTCGCCGATGCCGTCTATTTCAAATCGGCGCGCGCTTTCGCCCCGGCGAGGCCGTCAGCCTTGCTCAAGGCGGCGCTGATCGCTCATGTGAATTACGGCTATTACGACCTCGCCGCTTACTATCTTCACCACTACGATCGGCTAACCGGGTCGGACACTCTCAGCCAGTACGCGGACAAGCACGGCCATGGTGGCGCGGGGCCGTTGGATGCGTGACGGCCGACCGGACTGACCGCAAATCGGTTGCCCAGCAAGCGCAAGCGCCCATAGAATGACGGTCCGAGACGGCGCATCGCTCTTTCGACTACATCGTGGGGCTCCTTGAGGCATGAAGCCTCAGCATTACGAAGACAATCAACCGCCCGAAGCCGTGAGGCATGCCGAGCCGGTATGGTTGAGCCAAGCGCATTGGAAACGCTTGCTGTGCTTCGTTCACATTCCCAAGGCCGCGGGCACGTCGTTCAAAAACGTGCTTTGGCGCGTCTATGGGCGAGGCTTCCTGACTTATCACCGCCGCCTCTCGCGCTATTCACCCACCCGCATCTCGGCAAAACAAGCGCAGGATATATTGGCGATCAGCGGACACCTCCCATATGGGTTCCATCGCATGTTCGGGTCCTGGCTTCGCCGGGCTCTTTACCGGGACGGGATTTTTGCGCGCCGGGAAATTCTCTACGTGTCGATCGTGCGCGATCCGGTGGACAGGCTTCTCTCCTATTTCCATTTCGTCCGCTCGTTTCCTGTGCATCGTCTCCACGCCGAGACCAAAGATATGGATTGCGCCCAATTCTTCGAATATATGGCCGCGATCAACAACCATGCATGCTGCAACAGCTTGCAATGTGCCATGGTGACGGGAGGGCATGGTGAATCGGACATGGCGATCGAGTTCGCCGAGAGAAAATTTTTTGCCGTTGCCAGCTTGGAGAATATCAATGCGTTGGTCTCGGCACTCGGGGCGAGGTTAGAGTGGCCGGAGGTCGAGATCGCGCATAAGAACCAGTCCCCGCGTGAAGGCAGCTCCGAGGCGGACCGCACTCTGATCGAGCAGTTCTGCTCGCAATATTGCCAGGCGGATGCGTTGTTCTACAGGCACGTCGCGGCGAGCCCGCTTGGATTCGTTGGCGCGTTAGCCGGATCTGGCGCCGACGTAACAGCCGCCGCAGAATGAGCGGATTGCGGTCGCGGCTGCTGTCGAACTAGCTACCACTTCCACCAATCTTCGTCCGTTTCGTAGCCAAGTTCGATCAGGAGTTCGGTGGCGCCCGTCTCGTGAAAAGCGCGCTTGGCGTCGCCGTCCCAGGACTCGCGCCAGGTCGATTTCCCGCGCACGCGGGACCACTCGAAGAAGAGGCTGTCCGGCGCGAACTCGTGGCCTAG
>DATLXW010000098.1:0-6871 GCA_035575415.1 Methyloceanibacter sp.
TTGAAGCGACGCCAAACCCTTCTTGCGCGACGCTTGCAAGCGTAAGGCGTGGCCGCGTCTCCGGTCGCGGCCACGCTCGCTCTAGTCTGTCCAGTCCCCGGCCCCACGCAAGCTTACGACGTGGGCGGAGCCATTTTCTCCGCATTCTTGGCGCGCTCCTGCATCTCCTTGAGCAGGTCTGGGCTCAGCACCACGAGTCCGCGCTCGTGCAGATAGCCGTCCGTGCCCATGGCGTCGTCGCTGGTGTACTCGACAAGGAAATCGTCCATGCCGGGAATCACCTTGCGATGGGCGTTTTTGACATAGATGAACAACGGGCGCGAAAGGCCATAGCTATGGTCGGCGATTGTATCAAAGCTCGGGGCGACCCCGCCGATCTTCACGCCCTGCAGCTTGTCTTGGTTCTCGTACAAGAACGAATAACCGAAAATTCCGAGCGCGTTCGGGTCGGCCTCGATGCGTTGCACGATCAGATTGTCGTTTTCACCCGCCTCGATGAAAGGACCGTCCTGGCGCATCGGCGTGCACTTCTCTTTGAGGAGCTTCTCGAAGTCGTCCTTCGAGAGGGATTCTTTCTGCTTCTTGAAATAGTCGAGCGCCTTGCAGCCTTCATGCATGGCGAGTTCGACAAAGGCGTCGCGCGTGCCCGACGTGGGCGGCGGGCCGTAGACCGTAATGGCGACATCGGGAAGCGACTTATCCACATCGCTCCATTTCTTGTAAGGATTGGGAACCAGCTTGTCGCCCTGCGGAACCTCCGAGGCCAGCGCCAGGAAAAGCTGGGCCTTGGTCAGATCCATCGGCTTGCCCTGCTTCGACTGCGCGACCGAGAGCCCGTCATAAACGATCTGAATCTCGGTGATGTCGGTCACGCCGTTCTTGGTGCAAAGCTCGAACTCTGACTTCTTCATCGCGCGCGAGGCGCCGGTGATGTCGGGGTTGGCCTCGCCCACCCCCTGGCAGAAAATCTTCATACCCCCGCCGGTGCCGGTCGATTCGACCACCGGGGCCTTGTTGCCCGTCTTCTTGCTGAACTCCTCGGCGACGGCTTGGGTGTAGGGGAAGACCGTCGAGGAACCGACGATCTTGAGTTGATCGCGCGCCAGCGCCGGGCCGGCCGTGCAAAGAGCGGCGACGGCAAGCGTCGACGCCAATACCGAAATCCTGTTCACTTCGCTCTCCCTTGCTTGATGAAGCCTCAGCCAGCGCGAGCCTTCGCCGCCAGCTCGCTGGGCACGCTAATTCCCCGCCTCTATGCTTTTATGACGGGCATGATTCCGCTTTATGACAGTCTATGTCATTGATGCAGGTCAACATTCTTGAGGATAACTTGTGGAAAGAGGAGACTGTTGCGACGAAGCTCCCGGCGAATGGCCCAACTCTAGCCTGCCGCGGCGCCCCGCTCTGGCTGGCCTACCCGCGCTTCGGTCAGCATCACGGTAAAGGTCGAGCCCTTGCCGGGCTTGGAGGCGATGGCAAGCTCGCCGCGATGCCGGTTCAAGATATGTTTAACGATGGCAAGTCCGAGCCCCGTGCCTCCCTTTTCCCGGCTCGAGGCCACGTCCACACGGTAGAAACGCTCGGTTAGCCGCGGCAGATGCTCGGCCGCGATTCCGGGGCCGTCGTCGATCACGGCGATGGCGTAGCGTCCGGGTTGGCGCCCGAGCGAAGGAATATGCTTCGCCTCGATCCGCACATGCCCCCCCTTGTTCCCGTATTTGAAGGCGTTCTGCACCAGGTTCTGAAGCACTTGCAAAAGTTCGTCGCGATCCCCCCGCACGATCGCCTGACGCGGGAAGCGGCCGACCTCGAAGCGGAAACCGGTCTCTCGCGCCAACGGTTCGAGCGTGTCCTTGGTATGGTTCAACACGTCGTTGAGATCGACCAGATCCGATGGGGGCACGTGCGCATTCATCTCAACCCGGCTTAATGACAGGAGCGCATCGATCAGCCGGGTCATGCGCGAGGCTTGCTCGGCCATGATCGGCAGAAAGCGCTCGCGTGCGCCCGGATCGCTCTTCGCGCTGCTTTGCAGCGTCTCGATGAAGCCGCGCAAGGAGGCGAGCGGTGTGCGCAACTCGTGGCTTGCATTGGCGATGAAATCGGCGCGCATCTGATTGATGCGTTCGATTTCGGTCAGGTCGCGGAGCAGAATGAGAATATTGCCGCCGCGTTCGCCTCTCCGCGACAAGGGCGCAACCGTCGCCGCCATGCGCCGCCCGACTGGAACGCGCTCGGCATAGGTGACGGTTACGGCGCGCCCGCGCTCGGGCGCCGCGGCGACGGCGTCGAGAAACTCTGGCGTCCTGATGACGGAGGAGATGTGGCTTCCTTCGCGCAAGGAGGCAAACAGGCCTCGCGCCGGAGCGTTGCAGAACAGCACATGACCTGCCGCATTGAGCAAGATCACGGGATCGGGGAGGGCCTCCGCCATGACATGCATGGCCGAGGTGGTGCGCGCCGTCATGGCGGGACGGTCCGCAGCGCCTTCCAGGCTCTGCTCGGCGTCATGCCGCGGCAGAAGCATGACCGACACTACAAAGCTGAAAAATCCGATCAGGGCGAAGGCCTTGGAGAGGCCCGCGATCAGCACGAGCGAAACCATGATGACGGCGACCGCAACGATCAGCCATTGCGCCGCCTTGAGCCGTGCGGAGATCTCGCGGAAGGGCCGCAAGATGGCCTGTCCGATCCGGCCCGTCAGTCCAGGGGTAACCGTCCGGGCGCCTGGTTCTGCACGATCGCTCACGTCCTTCTCCCCGCTCTGTGCGACCGAATCGACCAGCGCATTGTCCTTCATGTTTGCTCTTGAAATATCACGTTTTTGCGACATCCCTGCGGGCCTTGCGTGACACCCCAATGACAAAAGGCCTCGCCGTCGCAGCCTTTGCATCGTATTGATATAGGCGTACGGACGGCTTTAACCATGGGAGGAAACGACAACAGCCGCGCCTCTTTGACATTACCCCCGCCTCTGATTTTCCCCCAGCAATCCTTTTTCTTACCTCAGGTCCGGCCGGACCGCCTTGGAGCTTCTATGTCTTTAAAACGATGCCGGAGTGCATTCCTCAGCCTGACCCTGTCCGCCGCCTCGGTGTTTTCGTCGGCACCGGTGCTCGCCTGTCCCCCCTCCAAAACCTGGACCACCGGTCCGGACGAGGAGGCCGGTTTCGTGCTTGCCGAGGGCGCCCTCGCTGCCGTTCAGGTCGCCGGACCGTTCGATGTGCCATGGTCGGTTGCCCTCCTGCCCGACCATTCCTTCCTGATCACTGAACGGCCAGGCCGGCTCCAGCATGTGAGGGTGAACGCCGACACGATTGCGGTAAAGAATACGCCCGAAGTCCTCTACAAGGGGCACGGCGGCCTCCTCGACATCGCTATCGATCCCGAATTCGAGAACAACGGGCTGATCTATCTCTCCTATCTTCAAGGGACCGAGACCGCGTCGATGATCCGCGTCCTCCGCGCGAAATTCGACCCGGACCACGATGCTCTCGCCGACGGTGAGGTGATCTTCGAAAGCACTCCAGGTCCGCGCCCCGAGCAGATCGGCGGACGTCTCGCGCTCAGCGGGGACGGCTATCTGTTCGTCTCGCTTGGAGATCGTTGGGAGAGCGACCGCGCGCAAGACCTTGGCGACACCGCGGGCTCGATCGTGCGCATCAAGACCGACGGCACGATTCCATCGGATAATCCTTTCGTTGGCGTCGAGGGTGCGCGGCCCGAAATTTGGAGCTACGGCCATCGTAATCCGCAGGGTCTCGCCTACGATCGCGCCACCGGCACGCTGTGGGCCGATGAGCACGGCCCGCAAGGAGGCGACGAACTCAACCTTATTCATGGCGGCGGCAACTACGGTTGGCCGATCGCCACATTCGGCACCGGTTATCAAGGCCAATCCATCGCCGTTAACAGCATGCAGCCTGGCACCGAACTGCCAATTCACTATTGGGTGCCGCTGTCGATTGCGCCTTCCGGCCTCGCCGTGCAGACGCAACCGGCAACCACGGAAATCTGGATCGGAGCGCTCGCCGGCGAGATGGTCGTGCAGCTAACCCTCGCCGATAACTGCGTCGTACAGGAGCAGCGCCTCTTGCGGCATCAGCTCGGACGCGTCCGCGACGTCCGCCTCGATCCCCGCGGCGTTCTCTATCTCTTGACCGACGGCGGACAAGGCATGCTCTACCGTGTCGAACTTCCGCACAATATCTTGTCGCATAGCGGGCGCGGACCTTTCTGACAGCCTCAAGGCGGCGATCAGCGGCTCAAATTCTTGGCGGCAAGATCGGCGAGATAAGCTTGCCAGCGCGCCTCCTGATTCTCGCCGAGGTCGCGCAGATATTCCCAGACGAAGAGACCGGTATCGTGGCCGTCGTCGAAGACGATGCGGGCGGCGTAATTGCCGACCGGCTCGATGCGCAGGATGCGCACATTCTTCTTGCCGGCGACTGTCACCCGCTGCGCTTCGCTGTGGCCTTGGACCTCGGCGCTCGGCGAGAGCACGCGCAACAACTCCGCCGGCAGGGCGAAGCTGCGCCCGTCGTCGAAGCTGACAGTGAGGACGCGCTTGTCCTTGTCGAGCCTGAGTTCAGTCGGCCAGGCGCTCTTCGTCATCTGGCGTCGGAGAGATCGATCTCGCCCTCAACCACATGCTTGAGGCCGGTGCCCTCGGCGGTGAGCACCATCTTGACCTTCAATGCGCCCTTTCCGGAGAGCCCTTCTTCGCGCACCGTGCGCTCGATCGCCTGCTGCGAGGTGACGCCCACCTCCTTGAGATATTTGCGCATCGACATATTGAATCGTTCCATCCTGCACCTCCTTGAGTTCGTCCCATGCTATGGAAGTGGCAAAGCGCCTATATTAGAGAGAAGGCGCTATCTTAGAGATGAAAACCCATGGCGGTCACCTCCAACCGGAGCCGCAACCGGCCGAAGCGGCGGCTTGGCGGCAAGACGAAGCCGAAAAGGGCGGTCAAGCGCCGGAGCGCAGCCGCGGCCGCGCTTGCAACTCCGCTTTACCGCAAGCGCGTGGTTAAAAGCGGTAAAATCTATAGCCGCAAGCGCGGTATGCTCGCAGAACCCGACGAGGACGCATGACCTTTCAGCCCCTGATCGACAGGTTCGGCCGCCGCATTACTTATCTGCGGGTTTCCGTCACCGACCGCTGCGATTTCCGCTGCGTCTATTGCATGGCCGAGAATCCGGCTTTCCTCCCGCGCAAAGACCTTCTCACTTTGGAAGAGCTTGAACGGCTGAGTTCCGCTTTCATTGCCCGCGGCGTCCGGAAACTGCGGCTGACCGGCGGCGAACCTCTGGTGCGGCGCAACCTGATGTGGCTGATCGAGCGCCTCTCGCGCCATATTGGCAAGGACCTCGACGAGCTCACCCTCACGACCAACGGCAGCCAACTTGCCGCGCATGCGCGAGCCCTTGCGGCCTGCGGCGTCAAGCGCATCAACGTCTCTCTCGACACGCTCGATCCGGTCAAGTTTCGGGCCATTACGCGACGAGGCGATCTTGCGCAGGTGCTCGACGGCATCGACGCGGCCGACCGAGCCGGGCTCAAGATTAAGATCAATACCGTGGCCTTGCGCGAGGTCAACGAGGATGAGATCGGAACCCTGATTTGTTGGGCTCATGGCCGCGGCTTTGACCTCACGCTGATCGAGACGATGCCGATGGGGGAGATCGGCATCGACCGCACCGAGCAATATTTGCCGCTTTCCCTGTTGCGAGCTCGGCTCGAGCAGCGTTTCACTTTCGAGGACATTCCGTATCGGAGCGGCGGTCCGGCGCGTTACGTAAATGTGCGCGAGACTGGCGGGAGGCTCGGCTTCATCACGCCGATGACCCACAATTTCTGCGAGTCCTGCAACCGGGTGCGGGTCACGTGCACCGGCACTCTTTATATGTGCCTCGGCCAGGAAGATGCGGTCGACCTGCGCGCACCGCTCAGGGCGAGCCTGGACGATTCCCTCCTTCACGCCGCTATCGATTCGGCCATCGCGCAAAAGCCCAAGGGGCATGACTTCGTTATTGGCCGGGGCGAACGACTATTGACGCGGTCGATGTCGGTAACCGGTGGGTAAATGGGGCGAAACCGCTGGTTCGAGCCGGTTTTTCCGCATACGTCTCGAGTCCCGGCATTGAAAGCATGGTTTTTTAATCAACCTGCTTACCCCGTTCTTAACGCCTCCTGCGCAGAGTTCGTGCCAGAAACGAGCCTCAGCGGCAGCCCTTCATGACGGCTTGGACGTCAGCAAAGAAATATTCTTATTGGGTGGGATTGGCGTTTCTGAGCGCCTTGATCGCCGCCACGGCCGTTCTCGCGCCAAGCAAAATCAGCCAAATGGAACTCGAGTTAGAGGCGGTCTCAGCCGCCAATCGCATCAAGGCGCAGATGCTCAAAGAGCCCGACGCTCTGTTCTATGCTCTTACAAACCCGTCGCAGACTCCGCAATTTGGAGAAATTCTCGACAAATCGGGCTATGGGCCGCGCATCCTCCGCTACGAACTCTATGACCAGAACGGCGGTCTGCTCTTCACCAGCGGACTCTCCGAACTGAAGCTCGACGGCGATCTGGGGACACTCTTAGCAAGTCCGGCCGACACGGCACCCAAGGTTATCCTCTATCACAGTTCCGACCGTTCGGTGCCGTCCAACTTCGCCATCCTCGCTCTTCCGCTTGCTTTGAACGGAGCGCCGCGCGGCGCGCTCGTGGTCTATCTCGACCAGAGCGAACAGGCGGCGGTGCTGTCGCGCTACTTCAGCCTGATCGCGGGGGTCACGCTGCTCCTGCTCAGCGCAGGCATTGCCGTGCCCGGAGTCTTCGCCTGGATCCGCGAACGTCAGCGCCGCAAAGCGGAGGACC
>DATLXW010000099.1:0-5549 GCA_035575415.1 Methyloceanibacter sp.
TTCACGCGCGGCGAAACGCAGGTGCTCGCCGTCGCCACGCTTGGCACCGGCGAAGACGAACAATATGTCGACGCGCTACAGGGAACCTACAAAGAGACCTTCATGCTGCATTATAACTTCCCGCCCTATTCGGTCGGCGAAGTCGGCCGCTTAGGCTCGCCCGGACGGCGCGAGATCGGCCACGGCAAACTCGCTTGGCGCGCCATTCGTCCCGTTCTGCCCGACCGCGAGAGCTTCCCCTACACGATCCGCGTCGTGTCGGAGGTCACCGAATCGAACGGCTCATCTTCGATGGCGACGGTATGCGGTTCCTCGCTCGCCATGATGGACGCGGGCATTCCGATCAGGCGGCCCGTCGCCGGCATCGCCATGGGGCTGATCAAGGAGGGCGACCAGTTCGCCGTTCTTTCCGACATCCTCGGCGATGAGGATCATCTCGGCGACATGGACTTCAAGGTTGCCGGCACTTCGGAGGGGGTAACCTCCTTGCAGATGGACATCAAGATCACCGGCATCACCGAGGAGATCATGAAGGTCGCGCTCGATCAGGCACGGGCGGGCCGCATGCATATCCTCTCGGAGATGAACAAGGCGATCAATACGGCCCGGCCTGAACTCGGCGAGTACGCGCCGCGCATCGAGACCATCCATATTCCGGTCGACAAGATCAGAGAAGTGATCGGTTCCGGCGGCTCGGTCATCCGCGAGATCGTGGCGGAGTCGGGAGCCAAGATCGATATCTCCGACGACGGCACGGTGAAGATCGCCTCGGCCAATGCCGAGTCGATCCGCGCCGCGATCGGCCGCATCAAGGCGATCGCCGCCGAGCCCGAAGTCGGCGAGATCTATCGCGGCAAGGTGGTCAAAGTGATGGAGTTCGGCGCCTTCGTGAACTTCTTCGGCGCCCGCGACGGCTTGGTGCACATCTCCCAGCTTGCTGAAGGCCGCCCGAAGGCGGTCACCGACGTGGTCAAGGAAGGCGACCAAGTGTGGGTGAAGCTGCTCGGCTTCGACGAGCGTGGCAAGGTCAGGCTGTCGATGAAGGTCGTCGACCAGGCCACCGGCAAGGAAAAGGAACGCGAGAAGGCCGAGGCAAGCTAGGCAGGCCCGAATTTTTGAATCGCCGGGGAGCCGTCGCGGTCAAAGCGGCGGCTCTAGTTTTTCGTCTTCTCGCAGCGCCAGCCGATGACGAAATACTGGTTGTTCTTTTCCTGCCACGCATTGGCCTTGTCGCCAGCTTGGCGGATGCAGCTCACCACGTCGGTCGCGCTGAAGTCCGGGACCACTTTTTCGGTGCATTGCTCGGGATTGGAGAGAAGGCAGACGAGCACGACGATCTGGGCCATAATTTCCTCTTACGCTCTACCTTGACCTATTGCGCGGCTTCGCGCGGCGCCTTTTCGGCTGGGGCCTCAGTCTCGTCGATCTGCTCAAGGGCCTTGAGCGTTGAGAGATTCGGCATAGCGATGGTTGAATAACCGCAATCGACGAAATGAACTTCGCCAGTGACCGCCCCCGAGAGGTCGGACAAAAGATAGAGGGCGGCGCCCCCCACCTCGTCGAGCGTCGGCGAACGGCGCATCGGCGCGTTTCGCTGTTGAAAATGGAGCAGCGTGCGGGCGTCGGAGATGCCGGCGCCGGCAAGCGTCCGCATCGGCCCCGCCGACAAAGCGTTGACCCTGATTCCTTGCGGACCGAAATCCGAGGCGAGATAACGCACCGAGGTTTCGAGCGCGGCCTTGGCTACACCCATCACGTTGTAACAGGGAACGACCCGCATCGATCCGCCATAGGTCAAAGTGAGAAGCGAACCGCCATTCGGCATCAAGTCGGAGGCGAGCTTGCAAATCTCGGTGAAGGAGAAGCAAGAGATCACCATCGTGTGGACGAAGTTCTTGCTGGTGGTGTCGCAATAGCGTCCCTTCAACTCGTTGCGGTCGGAGAAGGCAAGTGCGTGCACGACGAAATCGAGCGAGCCCCATTCCTTGCGGATTGCCTCGAACACGCGCTCAACGCTTTGAAGATCCTCGACATCGGCCTCGACGATGATCTTGGCGCCGATCGACTGGGCGAGCGGCACCGCGCGGCGGCCGAAGGCGCCGCCCTGGTAGGAGAAGGCAAGCTCCGCTCCCTGCCCGTGCAGAACCCGAGCGATGCCCCAGGCGATGGACCGGTCATTGGCGACGCCCATGACCAATCCCCTCTTTCCGGCCATCAGCGGGCCCGGCGTGGCGATATCTTTTGTTGTTGTCATCACCTTTACTCTGGTTATGGGTCGATCCCCGCGAAGGCTCCGTTCTCTCAACCGTCCAGACGGCGGAACACCAGTGTGGCGTTAGTGCCGCCAAAACCGAAACTGTTCGACATGACTGTGTTAATGGCGACGTTATCCTGCCGCTTGCGCACGATCGGCATGTCGGCGACGGCAGGATCGATGGTCTCGATATTGGCGGATTCGCAAATGAAGCCGTTGTTCATCATGAGAAGCGAGTAAATGGCCTCGTGCACGCCGGCGGCGCCGAGCGAATGGCCGGTGAGCGACTTGGTGGCGCTGATGGGCGGGGATTTGTCGCCGAACACTTCGCGGATCGCCTCGATCTCCTTGAGGTCGCCGATCGGGGTCGAAGTCGCGTGCGGATTGATATAGTCGATGCCGTCGACGTTCTGCATCGCCATGCGCATGCAGCGTGCCGCGCCCTCGCCCGAGGGCTGCACCATGTCGTAGCCGTCGGAGGTCGCGCCGTAGCCGACCAACTCGCCGTAGATGCGCGCGCCGCGCGCCTTGGCGTGCTCGAGTTCCTCCAGCACCACCACACCGGCGCCGCCGGCGATGACGAAGCCGTCGCGGGCGGCGTCGTAGGCGCGGCTCGCAACCTCGGGCCTGTCGTTGAAATCGGACGAGAGCGCGTTCATGGCATCGAACAGTACGGTCAGCGTCCAATCGAGTTCCTCGCCGCCGCCGGCGAAGACGATATCCTGCTTGCCGAGCTGGATGAGCTCCGCCCCGTTGCCGATGCAATGCGCGGAGGTGGCGCAGGCCGAGGAGATCGAATAGCTCACGCCCTTGATGTGATACGGAGTGGCAAGGGTGGCCGAGTTGGTGGAGCACATCGCCTTCGGCACTTCGAACGGGCCGACCTTCTTGGGGCCCTTCGTCCGCGTCGTTTCGGCGGCCTGCACAATGGCGCGGGTGGAGGGGCCGCCGGACCCCATGATCATCCCGGTGCGTTCGTTGGAGATGTCGTTCTCTTCTAGTCCCGAATCGCGGATCGCCTGCTCCATGGCGATGTAATTCCAGGCGGCGCCGGCGCCCATGAAGCGGCGCACTTTGCGGTCGATCATGCCCTCCCAGTCGAGCTTCGGCTCGCCATGCACCTGGCAGCGGAAGCCAAGCTCGGCGTAAGTGTCGGACTTGACGATGCCCGACTTCGCCTCGCGCAAAGAGGCGAGCACCTCCTGGGCGCTATTGCCGATCGAGGACACGATGCCCATGCCGGTTACGACCACACGTTTCATCGGGTCAGGGTCCTAGGAAGCCTAATGCCGCTTGGGTAAAGGGTCAGACGCCGGCGGGCGCGGCTTCGCCCGCCTGAAAGAGACCGACTCGCAAATCCTTGGCTGTATAAATGGTTTCTCCGTCGGCCTTGAGCCAGCCATCGCCGGTACCGAGGGTGAATTTACGCCGGATCACCCGCTTCAGCTCAACGATATATTCGAGCTTTTTCATGGTCGGCAGCACCATGCCGGAGAACTTCACCTCGCCGACGCTTAGGGCCCTTCCCTTGCCCGGGGCGCCGAGCCAACCCAGGAAGAAGCCGAGCAACTGCCACAGCGCGTCGAGGCCGAGGCAGCCCGGCATCACCGGGTCGCCCTTGAAGTGACAGGGAAAGAACCAGAGATCGGGCTTCACGTCGAGTTCGGCGACGATGCGGCCCTGACCGTGCTCTCCGCCCTCCTCCTCCACCTTGGAAATGCGATCGAACATCAGCATCGGCGGAAGCGGCAGTTGCGCGTTGCCAGGGCCGAACAGTTCGCCGCGGGCGCAGGCGAGCAGGTCTTCATATTCGTAGCGATCTCGCCGCTCAGTCATCTCTTTCGTCACGACCTCCGGGCCAGGGTGAATTTGGCTGGTTACCTAACACAGACGTAAGCGCACCAAAAGCCTGCGAAAAGCCCCCCGTTAGGGCCGATCTCGGCCTAACGGGGGGCTGCCGATCGCTCAACCGGCAAGAGTTAAGTTATCTCGGGACCTGTTGGGACAGCACGCATTTATTGCCAGTCCAGGTTCCGCCACGCTTCTTGCAGATATCGGCCTGGCTCAGGCATTTCTTGCCGTCCCAAACGCCGCCCTTTTGGCGGCAGATGTCGGCCGGGTTGAGCGAGGGCGTTACCGGCGCCTTGCAGCGCTTACCATCCCAGACCCAGCCTTTCTTTTTGCACTCGTCGGCGGGATTGGAGGGAGACTTGCAAGTCTTGCCGTCCCATACCCAGCCCTTCTTCCTGCACTCTTCCGCCGGCGTCAGAGGCGGCGTGCAACTCTTGCGCTTGTCGTTCCAAATCCAGCCTTTCTTCCTGCATTCGTCGGCCGGATTGGTGGGCGGTATGCAGCGCTCACCGGTCCAGATCCAGCCCTTCTTCTTGCACTCGTCCTCGGGAGATACTGGTTTAACGCAGCGGCCGTTCTTGTCACGTATGTAGCCCGCCTTGCAGACGCATTGACCTTGCGCGTTGCGCACTTCGTTCGCACCGCAAGCCTCAGGCAGCGTCGGCTCGGTGACGCAGCGGCCGCTCTTGTCGCGCACGAAGCCCGACTTGCAGACGCACTGGCCGTCTTGGTTGCGCTCTTCATTGGGACCGGGCACGCATTGCGGCGGCGCGACCGGGCAGCGGCCGCTCTTCGGCACGGGCTTGCCGTCCGGGCAGAGCGCGGGTTCCGTTACGCCAATGCACAGGCCCTTCTCATCGCGGAGGTAACCCGGCTTGCAGACACAGGCGCCGCTTTCGCTGCGGAACTCATTCTCCTTCGGCTCGCATTGCGGCCGGTCAGGCTCGACGCATTGTTCGGATGGAATTTTGGCGAAAGCGGACGCTGCATCGTCGCCGGCGTCGGCGTTGAACCGCGTGTTGGCGTGCGGGAAGCTCATGACGGCGCTGTTCTTGAGCTTGCATTGCTTGCCTTCGGGGACCGTTACCGTCACGGTGAGCTCCACGCTCTCGCCTTTCTTCAGCTCGAGGCTTGGATGCGTGCAGGTAAAGCTCGCGCCACCGCCGACGCAGCCCCAAGGCGCGGAGAAGACCGCCGAGGTGGGCGCAAAGCCGAACTCGTCGTCCACCGTGATCGGTCCTTTGTAGGGGTCCGGACCCATATTGGTGACGGTGATGACGTATTCGCCGCGGAAACCGCCGTCCGCAGCCACGAAGTCGCCTTTCGCCACTTTGGTCGTCTTCAGATTGGTGGGATCGCAGGTGACAAGCACGGTGCCGTCGGGCTGGACCCATTCGAGCCAGGCATCGGCGACAGCGGTGCTGGTGTCGTCCCCGGCGAAGAA
>DATLXW010000100.1:0-14785 GCA_035575415.1 Methyloceanibacter sp.
GGATTCTTGTGCTCAGGCATGATGCGGCCGCGGACGAAAATCGTCATCAAGGCCGGAACCAGCAGCACCGACAAGAGCGCCGCGGCGGCCATGGCGAAGGTCTTGGTATAGGCAAGCGGTTTAAACAGCCTGCCTTCCTGCGCTTCCAGCGCGAAGATCGGCAGGAAGGAGACGGGGATGATAAGCAGGCTGAAAAAGAGCGCCGGCCCGACTTCGACCGCTGCTTCGACCACGACTTCGATTCTGGATTTGCCAGGAAGCGCGCGCTCGAGCCGCTTGTGGGCATTCTCGATCATGACGATCGCGGCGTCGACCATGGCGCCGATGGCGATGGCGATGCCGCCGAGACTCATGATGTTGGAACTCAAGCCGAGAAGCCACATGCAGATATAGGCGATCAGCACGCCGAGCGGCAGGGTGATGATGGCGACGAAGGCGCTGCGCGCATGCAAAAGAAAGACGACGCACACCAACGCCACGATGAGGCTCTCCTCGATCAAGGTGCGCTTCAACGTGTCGATCGCCCGATAGATCAAGCCGGAACGGTCATAGACCGTCTCGATCGTCACACCGGTAGGAAGGCTTGGCGCGATCTCAGCAAGCCGATCCTTGACGTTCTGGATGACCGAAAGGGCATTTTCGCCGAAGCGCTGCAGGGTGATACCGGAGACCACCTCCCCTTCTCCGTTAAGCTCCGTGATGCCGCGGCGTTCGTCAGGCGTCAGCTCAACGCGGGCCACGTCCTTCAGGAGCACGGGAACGCCGTTTTCGTTCTTGACCACGATCTGTTCGAGGTCGGAGAGCGATTTGATATAGCCGCGGCCGCGCACGGCGAATTCGGTCTCGGTCACTTCGACGGTCCGGCCCCCAACATCCATATTGCTCTCGCGGATGACGTCGCGAAGTCGAGACAGCGGAATGCCAAGCGCCTGCAAGCGGCGCGGATCGACGACGACGCTATATTGCTTCACAAAGCCACCGACGCTTGCGACCTCGGAAACGCCCTGCGCCTTGGCAAGGCCGAAGCGGACATACCAGTCTTGTATGGTACGGAGTTCGGCGAGACTCTTCTGCATACCCCGCACGACATATTGGTAAACCCAGCCGACACCGGTGGCGTCAGGGCCGAGGCTTGGGGTCACCGCCGCCGGCAAGCGCGGCGCTGCCGCGCTGAGATTTTCCAGGACGCGGGAGCGCGCCCAATAGATGTCAGTGCCGTCCTCGAAGATGACATAGACGAAGGAGACGCCGAAGAAGGAGAAGCCGCGCACCACACGCGATTTCGGTACCGTCAGCATGGCCGTGGTCAGCGGATAGGTGACCTGGTCCTCCACGACTTGCGGCGCCTGACCCGGGTATTCCGTGTAGACGATGACTTGGACGTCGGAGAGGTCGGGAATGGCATCGAGCGGCACCCGCGCGATCGCGTATATACCGGCGAAGGTGATGAAAATTGCGGCGAGCCCGACCAGGAACACGTTGCGGGCCGACCAGCGTATGACGGCGGCGATCATGGCTGCGCGTCCTGGCTGAAGCTTTGGAGCGCGGCGCGCAGATTGCTTTCGGCATCGATGAGGAACGTGGCGGAGGTGACGACTTCTTCGCCGGTATCGAGACCCTCAAGGATTTCCACAAACCCGGTACCGCGGCGGCCCAGCTTGACCGCACGAGGCTCGAACCGGCCGCCCCCGGCGGCCACCAACACGACCTGACGCGTGCCACTATCGATTACCGCGCTATTGGGCACCGCCGTCACGGTTTCTCCATCCCTAACCTCGAACACGACGTCGGCATACATACCGGGCTTGAGCAGTCCGTCGGGATTGGGCAATTCGATCCGCACAGACACTGTGCGCGTCTCAGGCTTAAGCACCGGATAGATGAAGGTGACTCTTCCTTCGATCGGCTGCATCGGCATGGCACGCAAAGTTACGACCGCCCCCATGCCAAGTTCGATGGAGGCGATATCAGCCTCGGCCACATCTGCGATCAGCCAGACACGCGAATGATCGGCAATGCGGTAGAGTTCCTCGCCGGCGGCGACACGCTGACCGTTGACGATCATCTTCTCGATCACGTCGCCCTCGGCCGGCGCCGGCCAATCGAGCGTGCGCGGATTGAGCTGGGTTTTCTTGATCTCCTCGATTCGGCTTTCGGGGACACCGAGATTGCGAAGACGCTGCACGGCGCCTTGTATGGCCTTGTCGGCATCGGCGCCTTTGCGGGCATCCGCTTTGAGCGCCACGATCAGATCGGTTTGCGCCTGTTGTATTTGCGGACTGTAGACGCGGAACAGTGGCTCGCCCTGTTTCACGTGCTGACCGGTCTTGTTGACGAAAAGATCCTCGACATAGCCGTCCGATCGCATGGCGACGACCGTGAGCAAGGTCTCGTCGTGGTCCACCATGCCGACGGCCCGCACCGTGCGGGACAGGTTGTGGGTCCCGACCTTCTCGGTCTTGACTCCGCTTCGTTGAACCTTGTCGAGGCTGACTTTCACCGCGTTCGGATCGTCGACCTCGTCGGCATAGACGGGGATGTAGTCCATGCCCATGGAGTCCTTCTTCGGCACCGGAGAGGTATCGGGAAGCCCCATCGGGTTGCGGTAGTAGAGAATCTTCCGGCCTTCCTGCTTGCTTTCTTGCGAAGGCGGGGATTGCTCGGCGATGGCAGGGGTCGTCAGCGGCTCAGAGCGGCGTTCGAGCCAATACCCGCCCAAAGCTCCGGCAAAGACGCCGATAGCCAAGATCATCAAATTGTCGAGACGCCTCATGGCGCACCTTCCAAATCCTCGTGGTTGCCGACTGCCGGACGGACTGGCACAGGTCATGCGCCTGCGAGACGGCGCGAGATGAAAGCGCGCTCGCCAGGCATGACTTCAATGAGGGATTTAGACGCGCGGCGGAGGAAGCGGCGGCGCGAGCGGCTGGACGTGAAGCTGCATGTCCGAGGCAATCGGCCGTTTCGCCTTCCACACGGCAATGCCAGCGTCGGCGGTGGGCAACAAGGCGCCGGAGAGATTGAAACATTTCAGCGTGCAGCCCGCGTAGGACGGACAGGCAGGCCATTGTTTCTCGCACGGCGTATCAGACTTGCAGCAGCCTGCGCCATGCGACGGCATCCCGGACATGACATGCGCAAAGGCGTCGGAAAGCGGCAACATAGTTACCGCCAGCGCAAGGAGAAGCGCGAATAGGGTACGAGTCCGACGCATGATAGTACTAGCACTATCGCTTTTTCAGACGAGCGGCGTCAAGTGACGCCCTTGTGAGGTAAAAACTTTCGTAGACCGCCGTGCCGGGAACTCCGCGAATCGGCTAATCTTGTACTGAAGAGGCATCGGAACACGCCATGTTTCCCGGTCAGCACACGAGCCATATCAAACGTAAGCTGATCGAGTTTGCGCCCGAGGTCTGGCTTGCGCTCGATCTTCTCGCCAAGGATTCCGGCCGGAGCGTCCAGGAGTTAGCCGACGAAGCCTTTGCAAATCTCCTCGCCAAATATCATCGTCCGACTTCGCTGAAGGAAGCCTTCAGAGAAAGTGCGCGCCGCCTTCCCGCCAATGACGATATGCCGCCGCCGCGCTGAAAGGCTTAGCGGCTAGAGCGGTTCGGGGTTCCAGCCGAGCAGCGCCAGCATGACGAAGAAGCCTGCGGCATAAGCCACGATCACAGGCCACCCCTCGGCCAACCAGCGTGCGGTGGACCTCGCCTCACGCATCAGTCCTGCCACGGCCACGCCCGCAGAGGAGCCGAACCAGATCATGGAACCTCCATAGCCCACGGCATAGGCAAGGAAGCCCCAGTCGTAATTGCCTTGCTTGATGGCGAGCGCCGTCAACGGAATGTTGTCGAACACAGCCGAGACAAAACCGAGGCCGAGGGCCGTCTCCCAACTCGGCAGGGGCAGCGACTTGACCGGCATCATCGAGGCGGCAGAGACGAGCGCGATGAGAAACAGAGCTCCGCGTGCGGCACTTGGCACGAGCGACCACTCAGGGCGCGCGATCGGCACGGTGATCGCAATGGCCGCCGCGACCGCAAGTCCGATCAGAGGGATCTCGTCGAGGATGCGTGGATCGAGGAGATGGGCGCCGACATTGGCGGCAATTGCCGCGGCGAGCACAAAGACGACTACCGCCACGTGCCTATAGGAAATGCGGAGGCCCGACGGCGCGCTTTTGACGATGGGGGCATAGCTCTGTTGCGCGCGCGCGGCCGGAATCCCGGCGATCACGAGGGCGCACGCCGCAGCGACATAGGCGTGAAGCACAGAGAGCGGGCTCACGCCGGCGAGCCAAAGCATCGTCGTCGTCGTGTCGCCGATAACGCTGCCCGCCCCTCCTGCATTGGCCGCGGCGACGATGGCCGCAAGATAGCCGACGCGGACACGGCCGTGGAAGACGTGCCTCGACACGGTCGCGCCGATCAATGCCGCGGCGATGTTGTCGAGGAAGGAAGACATGACGAACACGAGCACGAGAAGCATGAAGCCGCCCGTCCAATTGTCCGGCAGAGCTGACGGCATCCAGTCCGGAATGCGGCTTGCCTCGAAATGGCGCGCAAGCAGAGCGAAGCCGACCAAAAGAAGAAAGAGATTGGCGATCAGCACCCATTCATGCGCGAAATGGGCGAAAAGGCCGGCAAAGCCTGGACCTTCGTTGAAGCCGGTGCCGAGCAGCTTTTTCAGGATGATGACGCCAAGCCCTGTGAGGGCAGCGGCAAGCGTGTGGCGATGAAATACAGCCACGCAGGCGAGCGTGGCGGCGAAAAGCCCGAAATCGACCAAGACTGATATGTCGTGGGCGCTGAGATAAGGGGGAAGGCTCATGGTCGCGCCTTCACTTCTGCCAGCAGGTTGATTTCATTCCGGAGTGCCCCCCTTGCCTCGCGCGTCATTTTTTGAGCCGGGCCAGGATAGCCTCCAAGGCAGCGACGAGATCGGCCTTGTCGCCCTTTTGCAAATCGAGCAAGAGTTTGAAGCCCTCGCCCTCTTCACGGATCATGCTGCCTTCGCTCACGAGATCGTCGTAAAGACCGAGCACCTTGTAGCAGCGGACGGGTTCGGCCACGCCTTTCGCCTTGATCGGCGCCTGTTCCTCGGCGGCAATCTCGTCTTTGACCAGAGAATAGGTCTCGTGGCCAAGCAAGATACCGTCGATCTCGGCATGGGACTGAAGCCGCGCGGTGAGATTCACGGCACTGCCGATGATGGTGTAGTCCATCCGATCCTCGCTGCCGAAATTGCCGACCGTCACATAGCCCGTATTGATGCCAATGCGCAGATGGAACGGCTGCTCGGCGCCGAGTTCCTGCCATTCGGCATGCAGTTCGCGCATGCGCTTCAGCATGGCGACCGCCATGCGCACGCAAGCGAGCGCGTCCTCCTTGACGCCGCGCGTCTCGGGATCGCCGAAGAAGACCATGATGGCGTCGCCGATATATTTGTCGATCGTGGCGCCATGGGCGAGCGCGATATTGGTCATCTCCGTAAGGTAGCGGTTGAGCAGATTGGTCAGGTCTTCCGATTCCAACTTGTCGGTGGTCTCGGTGAAGTTGACCACATCGGAGAAGAAGATCGTCAGCTTCTTGCGGCTCGAGGCAATTTCGACATTCTGCGCGCCGGTGAAGATCGAGTGATAGATCTGGGGCGAAAGATATTTCGACAGCTTGTTGGACAGCGCGTCGAGTTCCTTGTTCTTTTTAGTGATAATCTCGTTGGCGCGGCGCTGTTCCTGGGTGAGCGCGTTGAGCTGCTGTTCATTTCGGTCGCTTAAACGCATCAGGCGTCGCGTCACGCGAAATAACTTTTGATAGTCTTTGAGCAGGTCTTCGTAGAACTTGCGATCCGCGGTATCGGCGATGCGGCCGCCGTCAAGCAATTCCTGCGCCTGGGCGATCACGCGCTCTTCCGCTGCGAAGAGATCGTCGGTCGACATCAGCCGGACAACTGTTCCAAATGGAACTTGGCGTTCTGCAAGTCTTCGCCGAATTCCTCGCCGAGCTCCTGCATCGTGTCGTCCTCGGCGTCGTAATACCAATGGATGTCAATCGAGGCGCCGTTCCTGGCGGCTGCATCGAGCCTGTCCATCAGCATCATGATCGCCTTGGCGCTGGATGAATTGAGGTAGACGAGCTCGAAATCGAAGCGGCAGCCTCCGTCGCCAAGCGTCGCCAGGTAGGAATCAAGGGCGGAAAACAAGGGACCGTAGAACTCGGTCGCATCCTCGGGATAGGACTCGCCCGAGAGGCGGAAATGATTGCCGGCAAAGTCGAACGACACCGCCGGCGTGCGCGATGTGCCCTCTATCTCAAGTTTGTCTTGCATCCCTGCCGGTTTCAAATCGTCACCTTCAAGGCAAAAAAGGCGTGCTTCTCGTCAATGCCGGTAAAGCCAAATTCAAGCGGCTTGGAAGCGCGGCGCGCGATCTCCATAAATCCCAGGCCGGCTCCTTTGCTTCCCTCTTCCGGCTCCGCCCTGAGCTGCTCCTTGTACACCGCCTTCAATTCTTCCTTGGTCATTTCCCGGATGCGGTTCAACCGCGCGCGCAAGCGCTCGACGTCTGCTCGTTCGACGAGATTGCCGGCGCAGACGACGTAATCGTCTCCTTCCTTACCGATGGTGAGGATGCCGTAGCGTATCTCCCTAAGCGCGCCGGCATCCGAAGCCGGGGGCAAGGACGCGGGTTGCGCTTTTTCGGCCGAATAGCGGATGATGTTTTGCATTTGCTCGACGAAGACGGCGAACACGCTGCGGAGCGTCTTCGTGTCGGCATCGTCGATGGTCAGCTTCTGCTTCAAAGCCTCGCCGACGCCGCTCAACACCGGTTCGGTGACATAACCGCTATAGGCGAAGATGACGCCTTGGCTATGCAGCATTGCGCGCAAATCCATCAATTGCGAGGCGAGCATCGGCGCTCCTTAGCGGTGCGGGGCGAACCCAAGTACGGTAAGGTCGTCGCGGCGGAGTTGTTGACCCTGATAGGTGTTCAAGGCATGACGGAGCGTCTCTTCCTGCTCGCGCATAGGTGCCGCAAAATGTTGCTGTAACAGCTCTTGAAACCGCCGCTTACCGAAAGCGCGCCCGCGCGGACCGCCGATTTGATCGATCAGACCGTCGGTGGTCATATAGAACCGGTCGCTATCATCGAGCGGGATGGCGATATCGGTAAACGTCGTTTCCAAAGGATAGCGGCGGTAGCCGACGCCCTTGCGGTCTCCCTTGATCTCAATCACCCCTTCGCGATTCGCCCGCCAAAGCGAGAAGCGTGCGCCGGCGAAGGTTATCCTCCGCTCCCTGCGATTGATGAAGCAGATGCCGGCTTCAAGTCCGTCGTCGGTGTCGCTCCGATCTTCGTTCTGGCCAAGCAGGCTTTGCACGCCGCGGTGGAGGCCCGCAAGCACCTGGCTTGGATTGTCGTTGGCGGCGCTGCGCAACATACGGTCGAGTAAGCCCCAGGCAATCAAGGTCATGAAGGCCCCGGGAACGCCATGGCCGGTGCAATCGCCAACCATCACCGCATAGCCGTCGTTGATGGGTTGAAACCAGAAGAAGTCGCCGCCGACGATGTCGCGCGGCTCCCAGATGAGAAAGTGATCGGCGGCAATCGCATCAAGCTCCCGCCGCGCCGGAAGCACGGCGGCTTGGATGCGGCTCGCATAACGCAGGCTCTGGAGGATGAGCTGGTTGGCGGCGGCGGCGCGCTGCTCGCTCTCCTTGACGTCAGTAAGGTCGCTATAGACCGCGACAGTCCCGCCCGTCTCAGTGCGCCGCTCGTTGATCTGCAGCCAGCGGCCATCGGAGCGACGCTGTAACAGCGGCAACCGCGGGTGACGGTGTTCGGCTAGGCGCTGCCGGATCCAGCCCCCTTCCCTGCCCTTGGCGTCCTGGATAAGACCGTGAGCAACTGCGTCCCGGATGATTTCCTCAAAGGTCCTGCCCGGCTTTGGCGGTCCGTCGCCGTGGTCGAACAACTCGGCATATTTGGCGTTGCCGAGCACGAGTCTGTCCTCGTTATCGTAGAGCGCAAACCCCTCAGAGATGGTTTCGATTGCATCGGTTAAACGTTGTTCACTCCGCGCTAGAGCCTCCTGCTCGGCCGTCTTGCGTGCGGTCACTTCGCTCCAGGAGCCGATCACTTCGAGCGGATTCCCATTCTCGTCTCTGACCAGATGCTGCTCGTCGCTTACCCAGCAATAAATTCCGTCGGCTTTGCGAAATCGGTATTCGGCGATATGACGGCCTTGCTCGAACAACTTTGCCTGCGCCGCCTCGACGCCGGGAAGATCCTCGGGATGGACACGGGAGCGCCAGAAATCTGAATCCTTCAGATATTGGTCCGGTTCATAGCCGAGCACACGCTTGATGTTGTCGCTGACGAAAGTGGGCGCGTAAGAGCCGCCAGCCTCAAAGCTGTAGACCACGGCCGGTGCCCCGTGCAGCAAAAGATCGAAGCGCGCCCGCGCCGCATTCTCCGCCTGCTCGGCCTGTTTGCGGGCGGTGATGTTGCTCCAAGAGCCGACGATCTCGACCGGCTCGCCTTGATCGTCGCGCAGGAGATATTGCTCGTCGCTCACCCAAATATAGCTGCCGTTGCGCTTGCGGAAGCGGTATTCCGCCACATGACGACCCTTTTCGAACAGCCTCGCTTGCTCGGCCTCGACTCTGGGTAGATCCTCCGGATGCACGTTGCTGCGCCAGAAATCTGCGTGCTCCAAATATTTCTCCGGACAGTAGCCTAGCAGCCGCTTGATGTTCTCGCTGACGAAAGTCGGCGCGTAGTCATCTTTGGCCTTGAAGCTGTAGATCACCGACGGCGCGCTTTCGAGCAAGACCGCAAGCCGGGCGCGGGCCCGGTCTTCGGCCTCCTCGGCGGCTTTGCGCGCACCGATGTCGCTCCAGGAGCCCACGACCTCAAACGGTCCTCCATCGGCATCGCGGACGAGATACTGCTCGTCGTTCACCCAGCAATAGGATCCGTCCTTTCTGCGAAAGCGGTACTCGCAGACATGCTTTCCCTCCACGAAGAGGGATCCCATTTCCGCTTCAACCCGAGGCAGGTCGTCGGGGTGGACGCACTCGCGCCAGAAACTGAGGCGATCGAGATATTCGCGCGGCGCATAGCCGAACAGCCGGGTGATATTGGCGGAGACGAATGTCGGCGCAAAATTTCCCTTCGCCTCAAAGCTGTAAATAACCGCGGGCGACGCGTCGAGCAGCCGGGCGAGTCGGCTCGCGGCCGCAGCCTCGACCTCGGCCACGTGCTTGCGTTCCTGTTCCCAGTGCTCGCGATCCGCGTCGGCCAAGATGCTCTCAACGATGTCGGCAACCTTGCCGGTATCGGTGCCGTCGCGGAGCATCTTAGCAAGCGCTGCCGCGGCAATCTCGGCGTATTTGCGCGATGGGGGCATAGGTTTTGCCTTGAGGATTGCAGCAAAGGCGGGGCGAAAAGGCTGGTTCGGCGCGATAATTTCGGGGCGATGCAGGCCTGTCAATGGCGCAAACCACCGGTCGCGTCGAAGCACCGGCCAAAGATGCCCTGCGAGCAATTCGGCGTGCGGCAATAGGTCGAGGCCCACGCGCTTGCGGCGGTGGGCCTCCAATGCCTGGCGATAGTACTATCGCAAGAATTACTGCGGCGTCTCTGGCGCCGGCGCTTGAGGTTCTGGCGCCGGAGTGGGCTCTGGCGTCGGTGCCGGCGTCGGCTCGGGTGCCGGCGTCGGTTCGGGTGCCGGCGCTGGTGCTTCGGCCTGACCGAAGACGCAACTCAGCAGAGTCGCATCATATTTGCAGCCGTGCCGCTGGGCCTGAACGACCACAAAAATGGCGGCAATGACGATCAATATAAGGATAATTCGCATGAGGCACCCTCCCGTGTCTGCGCGCGTAAACTATACGAAGGCCGCGCAAACCAAAAGAGCCGCCCGGCGCTTGCGTTCGATTTTTCACCGTGTTGTCATTTCCCAGCCGGGAAGCGGCGACCATATGTTAAGGCGCAATTCGGCTTGAATCCGCCCTTCCGTCCTTGGTCGATGAACGGCATGCACCGAATCATGAGCGGCATCGCAGCAAGTGATATCTGTCCCTGGCGTCTCATTTCGCGTCGTCAAGCGCTACGCATGGCGATCGCACTCGCGGCCTCTCCGCTCCTGCGCTACCTCCCTGCCGAGGCTTCAGAGGCCCTTGCCGTCCGCGAGGTCGCTCCAGGCGTTTTCGTGCATCAGGGCCGTTATGAGATGCAGTCGCCGGAGAATCGAGGCGACATGGCCAATGCCAGCTTCGTGGTTGGGAACGACGCGGTTGCGGTCATCGACACGCTTGGGAGCGCGGTCGCGGGGCGTGACCTCAAGAGCGCCATCCGCGCCGTCACCGATAAGCCGATCCTTTACGTCGTCAACACGCACATGCATCCCGATCATGTCTTCGGCAACGCCGCCTTCAAGGAGGACAATCCAACTTTTGTCGGCCATTACAAGCTCCCACGCGGTCTAGCGACGCGGGCCGATCGCTACCTCGCCATTAATAAGCAGATGTTGGGCGACGCGGCCTTCGAGGGTGTCGAGATCGTCCTTCCGACGCTTACAGTCGAAAAGAGCATGACGCTCGATCTCGGCGGCCGCGCGCTGGTGCTCGAAGCCCAACCGACGGCTCATACCGACAACGATCTGATTTTGACCGACACGGCGACGAACACGCTTTTCCTCGGCGACCTTCTCTTCTCGGTGCATGTGCCGACGCTCGACGGGTCGATCAGGGGATGGCTTGCGCTCCTCGACGAGCTCGGACGGCGGCAAGCGGCGCGCGTGATCCCCGGCCATGGGCCGCACGCCATGGAGCTTCCCGAAGCCCTTAAGCCTGAACAGCGCTATCTCGCCGCCATCGCCGAGGATGTCCGGAGGCTGATCAAGGAGGGCAAAACCCTCGAGGATGCCACGAGAATCGCCGGGTTTTCGGAGCGGGATGCCTGGGAATTGTTCGACCGCTATCACGTGCGCAATGTCAGCGCGGCCTTCGCAGAACTCGAGTGGGAGTGATATGATGCGGGCAAACGAGAGTCCGGAGAATGTAGCCATGACCTTCTCGATCGCCCGCTACATCGCCCACAGCACCGTTGTGCTGGCGGCGCTCGCCCTTGCCGTTCCTGCGCTCGCGGCGGAGGACATTTGGCCGAAGCTCAAGCAGGAAGCCTTCGGTGATCGCCCCATTCATGAAGACGGCGCGGTTGCGCTCGAACTTCCGGGAACCGCGGAAGATGCGGCACTCGTCCCGCTGACTGTGCGCGTGCCGCCGAGTGTCCGACAAAATCTCAAATCGCTCACGATCTTTATCGACCAGAACCCCGACCCGAAAGTGGCGACCCTTACGTTTGGCACTGCGGCGGGGAGTGGCGGCGAGCGCAGCTTCTCAACCCGCGTCAGGGTCGACAACTTCTCTTATGTCCGCGCCGTGCTCGAGACCGAGGACGGCACTTTGCATATGGCGAGCAAATTCATCGCCGCGGCCGGAGGCTGCGGAGCGATGCAGGCCAAGGACCCGGACGCCGAAACAGTCGATCTTGGCAAGATGCTGGTGAAAGTCTTCCCGCCGGCGTTGCCGCAAAATCCAATCTGGTCGGCGCAGGTGATGATCAAGCACCCCAACTCGAACGGAATGCAGCTTGACATCAATACCGCCAACGTGATTCCCGCGCGCTATGTGAATGAAATGGTCGTGAAGCGCGATGGCGAACTCGTATTCAAGCTCGATTCGACCTTCTCCATCTCGACCAACCCGAATTTCCGTTTCACTTTCGGGCGCGGGACGGAAAACAATCTCGACGTCGTCATTACCGATACCGACGGGACTCGCTTCGCCGCGCAATCTGAGCCGAGTTCTTAGCTCTATTGCTACTGGGGCTGCGACGAATAGAAGATGTGAGCCTTGAGCAGGAACTCCTCCGGCTTCTTAAGGAAGAGTTCGCGCGCGGTCTCATTGCCGAAGCAATAGGTCCTGCCGCCATAGACGGTCGAGACCGAGCAATCGGTCTTGATCACCTTGCCGAGCGCAAGGCCCATGACGCAATTACCCTGAAATTCGGGCTCCGCAGGCTCGGCCACCGCGGAGAAGCAAACGCCTAGGGCCAAACTGGCGGTCAGAAGCCATATACGTGCGCCAGTCATCAAGCGATCTCCCGGTGAAAGCGGGCAACGATATGGGGCGGACCGGCGCATCAGCCGAAGCTAAACTCCACTGCCCAAGCAAATGCGTCGCGTAACCTTCCCAGCACCAAGTTGTCCAGTAACATTTCCATGCAAAGCATAGATTTAATCATTGAAAGCCCTAGACCCTTTGCCGCAGACTCGCGTCTCCCTGCGTTCGGAGGTGCCTGCCATGCGTGCATTACCGGGGATTGTCTGTCTCGCCTTTCTTTTCTCCTGCTTCGCTACCAAGGCACCCGCTCAAGAAGTGGTGCCTTCGCCGCAAGACACCCAGCGCGTCTCAAAGGAGCTGTCGCCCGAAGATCCGGCGATGGCCGAGGAGCTTGCGCGTCTCGGCAGGTTCTACCAGGAACGCTTCGCCGACGCTCCCGAGGCGGCAAAAGCGCAGCTTAACGCCTTACAGCGGAAGGCGGCGGCCGAGAACTGGACCTTTCAGCCCGCCTATACCGCGGTATTTGGGCGCGACATCTCCAAGCTGACGGGACTGAAGGTTCCGCCCAACGTACAGGAGATCGCCAAGCGCCAAAACGAGTTCGCCGAGGAGGCGCGTTCCGCGTTGAAGCTTGGCGCGGCCCCCATTTGCGATCCCGCCGCGAAGAAATTCAACCTGCGCAGCATCAATAAGGTTTCGCCGGTAGTCGACCAAGGCATGTGCGGCAGTTGCTGGGCCTTTACCTCGGTCGCCGTTTACGAGGCCAATTATTTGATCAGGGGCAACGGCAGGATGCCCAATGCCTCGGAGCAACACGTGCTCGATTGCTCGCTCGATCTTGTCAACAACGCGCCAGCCGGAAGCTGCGAAGGAGGCTGGTACGATTCCGTCTTCAACTGGTGGATGACGACCCCGGTCACCAATCGGCGCACGGCCCCTTATGAGGGCGCCAAGAGCCCGTCTTGCCGCTTCCGCAACGGAGAGTATCTGTCTCTCGTTTGGGGCTATGTCGATCCCGATCATTGGAGCCAGGACAATTTCTCGCCGCCGATCGAGTCGATGAAAAAGGCCATTTGCGAGCATGGGGCGATCGCGGTCGCGGTCAATGCGAGCGAGGAATGGACCTATTACGGCGGCGGCGTCTACAACATTGACGTTCCCGGCGACCTTAATCACGCCGTCACCCTGGTCGGTTGGGACGACGACCTCGGCGCTTGGTTGATCAAAAATTCCTGGAGCCGGGCTTGGGGCGATCGCGGTTTCATGTGGATCAAATACGGCACGAGCAGAATTGGCGCCGTCCCCGCTTGGGTCGAGGTGAATTTGCAGCGGCCAAGCGCGGAGTTGAACAGGGTGATGAGCCGCTACAAGGACATTTTCGGCGACAAGCCAGCGTCGGAACAGTAACGGCGCAACAGGTCGCAACAATCCGCCGTGCCATGCCCTTCAGGCTTCGGCGCGGCCGCTTCTCGTCGCGTGGCGAAAAATGGTGGGCGCACAAGGACTCGAACCTTGGACCCGCTGATTAAGAGTCAGCTGCTCTACCACCTGAGCTATGCGCCCTTTTTCGTCCGCCTTTTGCCTCAAGGCGCACTCTACAAGGATAAGCTTTCCTTGGGGATCGCCCAAGGGTGCTCCCCTTAGCACTGCCTCGCGCGCCCTGTCCAGGCCGGCTTGCCAGGCCCGGCGCGATCACCAGAACGGGCCGAGTTCCTCCCGCCTGATCAACACCTGCCGGTTGATGTGGGCGTTGAGCACGAAGCCGAACCCGGCCATCATGGTCAACATCGAGGTGCCGCCGTAAGAGACGAGCGGCAGCGGCACGCCGACCACCGGCACGAGCCCCGTCACCATCGCCACGTTGATAAAGACATAGGCGAACAGGCAAAGCCCCATGCCAGAGGCGACGAGCCGCGGGAAAGTGCTGCGGCATCGCAAAGCCATATAGGCAATGAAGAGCAGCGCGAGAAGATAGAGCGCAAGCAGCACGCAGGCGCCGATGAAGCCCATTTCCTCGGAAAACATGGTGAAAATGAAATCGGTGTGCTTCTCGGGGAGGAAATTGAGCTGGGCTTGCGTGCCTTGCATGAAGCCCTTGCCGGCGAAGCCGCCGGAACCGATGGCGATTTTCGATTGCAGGATGTGGTAACCGGAGCCGGACGGATCGCGCTCCGGGTCGATAAAGGTCAAGACCCGCTCGCGCTGATAATCGTGCAGCCGCTCCCACACATGCGGCAGCGCCGCGATCACGCCCACCACGCCGCCAAGGAAATAGAGCCAGCTCACGCCGGCGAGGAAGAGCAATCCGCAACCGACGATGCCGAACAGCGCCGCGGTCCCGAGGTCCGGTTGTTCCAGAGCGAAGAGGACCGGTAGGGCGATCATAACGAGCGGCGGCAGCACGGCCCAAGGCCAGGAGACTTGCCGCGGCGAAAGCCATTGGTAATAGCGCGCAATGGCGAGCACGAGCGCGATCTTCATGAGTTCTGTCGGTTGGAAGGAATATTCTTGATAGCCGAGCCAGCGCTTGGCGCCGCCGCTTTCCACGCCGATGAGCATCACCGCGGCCAACAGCAGGAGCGCGACGAGATAGAGCGGGTAGGCCATGCGCAGCCACCAGCGAATATCCGACAGCGCGATGACGAAGAGGATGCCG
>DATLXW010000101.1:0-10742 GCA_035575415.1 Methyloceanibacter sp.
GATGCAGCCGGACGGCATCCATCCGAATGAGAAGGGCGTCGCCGCCATCGTCAGGAACATCATGCCGAAAGTCGAGGAGCTTCTCGCGCGGGCGCAACCCTAGGCGTGAAATTGCACCACGACGCTGCTGTAAAAGGCGAACACCCAATCGGGCTTGCGCCGCGTCGCGTTCAAGACGGTGCAGCGCAGCGGCAGGCGCGAAAATTCCTCGGCAAAGCTCCGCCAAACCCAGGTGGATATCTCCTCGCCCAAGCATGAGTGTCGCCCCCGGCCGAAATAGGGACGATTGCCGGCGTCTTCGTCAGGCGTGCCGGAATCGAGAAAAAGCCGGATTCGATCGCCCTTGCGAATCGATGCTTCACCGATAACGGAGTCCTTGGCAGCGAAGCGCTCGACATAGGGCACACCCGTGACCGGCAGCACGCTTGGAAAGACAATGTCGCAAAGGCGCTGTTCCGATGCATTTCGCAGTACGTGGAGGAGCGAGCCGCCAAGCGAACCTACCAGCGAATCGTAACCGAGCATGCTGAGTGCGGCGGCATATTCGGGAGTAGTCTTCAGTTTTCCGTTCGCCGCGGAAAAGCCTTCGATCAACGCGCAGGCCTTTGCGTTGATCTCGCGGCGCCGGTTCAGACCGAGGTAGATATCGAAGACTTGAGAGGCGGAGACGCCTTCCTCCGCCTGTCCGGGGGCTCTAACTCCAAGAACGCTGTAAAAGAGGTCGTTGCAGACCGGCCGGACGATCTCTTTGACCAGGTCGACGCGCTTTCCCGCGCGGCAGAGCTGCGGGACCAGCTCCTGAATCTTGGCGCCCGCATGCTGTCTCATCTCGGCGGAATGAGAAGCGAGTAAACGCGCCAAGTCGCGCCTCATCTTGGCGTGGCGCTCGCCTTCATGCGAGGTCGGTGTTTGCTGCAACGCCGCAATGAGCGCCGAACAGTCAATGCCTACATCCCGTTCGTAGGCTCGGTGCAGCTCAACAAAATCGACGGCGGCGAAATCTTTCGATTTCAAGATGGCAGCGCTCGCGCCGGCGTCGTACACGCACCAGCAACCGAGTTCAGACACCCACTCGAGCGGCGGCGAAGACCGGTCCCGATTTCGCCGTGGATCGTGGCCCAAACGCGGTAACACCATACCCTCGCCAACCCGTGCAACTCGATGCAGTCCGTGTTCCCGGAGCATTCCGCCACGGCGGCGGGCGGGAGTCAATCTGAAGTGTAGGCACGCGCCTAGCGTATGGCCGGGAAGCCCGATACAAGCATTTGGATCATAGGGCGGTGCTTGGCATGCCAACCATCTACGATCTCAAGCCGCGCTTTCAGGCCTTGCTCAGGCCGATCGCCGCGGCGCTCGTCAGCCGCGGGCTCAAGGCCAACGACGTTACGCTCGGCGCGCTGGTCTTGAGCGCGGCGCAAGGCGTCTGGATCGCGCTCGATCCCGCGTCGCGCTGGCCGCTGCTCGTTCTGCCTCTCACGCTGTTCTTGCGCATGGCGATGAACGCCATTGACGGGCTGATGGCGAAGGAGCATGGGCAGGCGACGCGCACGGGCGCGGTGTTGAACGAGGTGTCCGACGTCGTGGCCGACGCGGCGCTTTATCTTCCGTTCGCGTTAATCCCCGGCCTCAATGCGCCGCTGGTCGTGCTCGGAGTGGTCGCAGGCATCGTCGCCGAGATGACCGGCGCGCTCGGGCCGACGCTCGGCGCCGCACGCTCTTATTCCGGGCCGCTCGGCAAGAGCGACCGCGCGCTTGGCTTCGGACTCCTCGCGGTTCTGGTCGGTATTGGTATCGAGCCGGGGCTTTGGAGCACGCTCTATCTCGCCGCGGTGTTGCTGCTTAGCGCGCTCACCATCCTAAATCGCGGGCGGCACATCGTCACGCAAGCGAAGGCGAGGGCGGCGTGACCGGACTGTTCGGCCTTCCCGCCAATGTCGGCTACGCCACGGCCGGTATTTATGCCGTTCTTATTGCTGCGACCCTGATCGTCTGGCTCTTGCGCCGGCGCGAGCCCGGCGAGCGCTATCAGGAACTTGCCGACCGCACCGAGTCGTGGTGGTGGATGATCGGCGCCTTCACCGTCTGCGTCCTACTCAACCGGACCGTCGCAATCGTCTTCCTCGCTTTCATCTCTTATCTAGCGCTGAAAGAATATCTCTCGCTGATCCCGACGCGGCGCATCGACCGTAGCGTGCTGCTGTTCGCCTATCTCGCCATTCCCATTCAATTCTATTGGGCGGCGATCGACTGGTACGGCATGTTCATCGTGTTCGTGCCGGTGTGGATGTTTCTTTTCTTTCCGGCTTTGATGGCTTTACGCGGCGAGACGAAAGGCTTCCTTAGCGCGGTCGGCACGCTCTCCTGGGGCCTGATGATGACGGTTTTCACCTTGAGCCACATGGCGTGGCTTTTGGCGTCTGGCGACAAGGTCAACCCGGTTATCGGTGGCGTGGGCTTGCTCTTCTTCCTGGTCGTGCTGACGCAATTCAACGATGTGGCGCAATATTGCTGGGGCAAGCTCTTCGGGCAGCACAAGGTAACGCCGGCCGTCAGCCCGAAGAAGACCTTCGAGGGGCTGATCGGTGGTATCGCCACCACCATCGCCGTCGCGGCGGTGATCGGGCCTTATCTTACGCCGATGGACGTGCGTTGGTCGGCGCTTGCGGGAGCGGTGCTTGGCATTTCGGGCTTCCTCGGGGATATCACTTTGTCGGCGGTGAAGCGCGATCTTGGGGTGAAGGATACCGGTGGGCTAATCCCCGGGCATGGCGGGATCCTCGACCGGGTCGACAGCCTCACTTATGCCGCGCCGGCCTTCGTGCATTTCATCCGCTATTTCTTCTACCCATGAGCAAGAACCCGTTCGTCAAGCTGCTCAGACTTCTGTTCTTTGCGGTGATCGTGCGCGCGGTGATCCTGGTGGCGCTTGGGCTGACCGTGCGGCATCGCGAGCGCCTGCCGAAGGATGGCCCTGCGGTGCTCGCAGGCAATCACAATTCCAATCTCGATGCGCTCGCCATCATGTCGTTGATGCCGCTCAGGCTTCTGCCGAAGCTCCGGCCGGTGGCGGCGATGGATTATTTCCTCACCGGCGGCATCCGAAGCTGGTTCGCCAACAAGGTCATCGGCATCATTCCGGTGAAGCGCGGTTCGGGCAAGGAGGGAGGCAATCCCTTGCAGCTTGCCGAGGAGGCGCTCGATCGCGGCGAAATCCTAGTGATCTTCCCGGAAGGTACGCGCGGAGAGCCCGAGATCTTGCAGGAGTTCAAGAAGGGGATCGGCCACATGGCGCAGGCGCGGCCGAACGTACCGGTGGTGCCGATCTTCATGCATGGGCTTGGCAAGGCGCTGCCGCGAGGCTCGCTTCTGCTGGTGCCGTTCAACGTGGTCGTGAGCGTGGGCGAGCCGCTTTACGGCACCGTCACCTATTCCGAGTTCGTCTCCAAGCTGCAACGCGCCATGACCGATCTCGCCGCCGCAGAGAAATTACCGGCCTGGGAGTGAACCCTCTCCCCAGAGGCGCTATTCGCGCGTTGCGATGGGCGCGGTGCCTTCGATCAGGGCCATGATGAAGGAGGCAGCAGCCGCCAGCGCGCCAAGCCAGCGCGCATGGTTCCACAAGCCCCAGATAGCGCGAAACTCCTCCCAGTAGCGGGCGGCATCGCCACTTCCGGCTTTCAACGCGGCGAGCTTATTGTTGAGCGGAAGGTTCTTGAGCAGGGTCACGCCGAACGGGACATTGAGAAAGAGCAGCGCGCCAGCGAGGAGATAGCCCGATCCCGGCTCGGTCCATCTCAGTGGCGCGGCTAGACCGAGCGCGCCGGCAAGCGCCGCCGTACCGAAGAACGCGACTAGGAACGGCGGCCCCTTAATGCTTGCAATCATCGCCTGCATGGCTGAGATCGCGTTTGCGGCCGGAAGCCGCGCGAGTGCCGTCAGCACGAAGGCGGCAAAAGCGAAAAACACGCCCCCGACCAGCGCCGATCCGAGCGCCGCGAGTAAGGTCGTCGCGAATAACAGGCAATCGATCATCGCTTCCCCCTTTGCAGGCTTACCACCCAGGATTGGTGCAGCGGACGCCTTTGGCCTTGATCGGAGCGATCGCGCCGGTCTCGAGCGAGATCTCCCAGGCGCGGCGTACGTCGCTCCACCACTCCTTGTCCTCCTTGCCCTTCGCCTCGCCGATGAATTTCAACATGGCGTCGTCGCCCTGCACGCAGGCGATGGAAAACTGCAAATCTTTTTGCGGCTTCACAATCAACGCATCAGCGACAACGTAGGAGGCAGGTGCGTTGGCGGTGGCCTTCGACACTTCACGACTCGTCAAAATGAGATAGGTGCCGTCCGCCTCGCGCAGATACTGCCGGATGTAGATCGGCGGAGAGACCAGACCTCCGCCGAGATCGATCCAACCGTCGATGTCGAGCTCGTCGTCGTAGGTCTTGCCGAGAAAGCTCTTGGCGAAGCTCACGTCGGCGGATTCTTCTTCGCTCGGCGCCTTCGGTTCAGCTTGCACCGGAGGCGGCAATAGCGAAGCGACAAACATGATAAGCAAGAAAGCCTGGCGGATTCTGACCATCACAGTTCCCTCGCGCCCCCTTGGTGGCCTCAGTGTATTCACAATCATGACGAAATCGGCGCAACCATGGCGCTTCCCTCGTCTCGCGTCCGCCTCCATGTTAGGGCTAGGCTTCCGCATGAGCGTTTCCCCCGCATGATCAAGACTTTCCTCGCAGCAATGCTTCTCCTAGCGGCGCAGACGCTTGGCGCCTTCGCCGGGGGCGACGAGACCGAAGGGCTGGCAGAGCCCGATCCGCAGCTCGACGCCATGATCGGACAGATGCTCTTGATCGGGTTCATCGGCAATTCAGAGAGCGATCCGGGCGTTGCCGCGGTGCGCGATCAATTGGCGAAAGGCATTATCGGCGGAGTGGTTCTCTACCCGGAAAATATCGGGCCGGCGGAGGGACTTAGGAATCTCACGGCGTATTTGCGGGGGGCCAAGAGCAAGCCCGTTCCCTTCATCGCGGTCGATCAGGAAGGCGGGAAAGTGCAGCGCCTCACGCGCCGGAACGGCCACCGTTATTTCCCTTCCGCGCTCAGCGTTGGACGCAATCCGAGCTTCGCCACGGAGGAAAGCGCGGTTCGCCTTTACGCCGACATGGCGGAGCAATTGGCAAGCGCGGGCTTCAACCTCAATTTCGGGCCCGTTGTCGATCTGAACATCAATCCCCACAACCCCGTCATCGGTGCGCGCGACCGCAGTTTTGGCGCCGATCCCAAGATCGTGACCAGCCTCGCCCGCGCCTTCATCACCGCCCATCGCGCGGCGGGGATCGTGACAGTGGCCAAACATTTCCCGGGACACGGGTCGAGCCGCGCCGACAGCCACAAGGGGTTCGCCGACGTGTCCAAGACCTGGGAAGAGGTCGAGCTCGAGCCCTACCGTGCGCTGGCCAAGGACGGCCTGCTCGACGGGGTTATGCTCGGCCACCTCTATCATCCACGTTTCAGCGACGGTTCCGAACTCCCGGCTTCGCTCTCGATGCGCGCGGTGAAGGCGCTGCGCGCCAAGGGCGATGTCGGCTTCGATGGCATGGTGGTGAGCGACGACCTGGAGATGGGCGCGGTCAGCGACTATCCGCTCGAGGAACGCGTGATCAAGGCGATCAATGCCGGCACCGACCTGCTCGTATTTTCCAACATCACGCAGCGCGACATCGAGCTTGGGCCCAAGCTGCATACGATCATCGCGGACGCGGTGCGCGAGGGGCGCATCTCGCGGCTGCGCATCGAGCAGGCCTACGGCAAGATCATGCTGCTCAAGCGCCGGCTCGCCCAGAAGGACCTCAGCGGCAAGTGGTGACGGCAATTTGAAACATGCCTCCCATCAAGCGGGAGGTATGAAATGCGTCAATGATAGGCGTCGTGTTCGGGGGCTTCCCAAAGCGCCCAATAGGAATAGGCGGTGTAGCCGAGGATGATCGGCAGCAAGGGGATCGCGCCGTAAAGCATGAAGAGCTGGCTCTCCGGCGCGGCCGCCGCCTGCCAGATGGTGATATTGGGCGGGATGATGTAGGGAAAGAGACTGACCGCAAGCCCAGTATAGCAGAGCAGGAAGAGCACGGCGCCGAGCAGGAAGGGCGTGTAGCGGTGGCGGCGGCCGAGCGCCATCCACAGCGCGAGGACACTTGCTGCGGTTATGACGGGCACCGGGCTCAGCATCACCATGTTGGCCGGCTTGAACCAGCGGGCGGCAATATCGGGATGCAGGAACGGCGTCCAGACGCTGAAGATAAGGATGAAGGCCGCGACTGCAATGAGCGCATTGTAGGCGATGCCGTAGGCCCATTCGCGCAAGGCGTCGTCCGCCTTCATGATGAGCCAGGCGGCCGAAAGCAGCACATAGCCGGAGAGAACGGCAGCGGCGGTCAACACCGAGAAGGGCGAGAGCCAATCGAACGCGCCGCCGGAGAACCGGTTGTTGGTGACCTCGAAGCCCTGGATGAAGGCTCCGAGGATCGCGCCTTGCATCAGCGCGGCGAGCACGGAACCTAAACTGAAGGCCATGTCCCATGCCCATCGGTAGCGGCTCGACTTGAAGCGGAACTCGAAGGCGACGCCGCGCAGGATGAGTCCCATCAGCATCAGAATGATGGGGATGTAGAGCGCGGGCAACATGACCGCGTAGGCGAGTGGAAAGGCGGCAAGCAACCCTCCGCCGCCGAGCACGAGCCAGGTCTCGTTACCGTCCCAGAAGGGAGCGACCGAGGCCATCATGGCGTCGCGGTCTTTGTCGTAAGGCGCAAGCGGGAACAGGACGCCGAGCCCGAGATCGTAGCCGCCAAGGAGCACATAGAGAAATACGGCGAGCGCGAGGATCGCAGCCCAGACAAGGGGCAGGATCACGGGAAGGAATTCGGTTATTTGACTTTCGCCGCCGGTCATGGGTTGCCTGCCGCCGCCATGGGACGGTGCGAGAGATCCGCCTCTTCCTTCTCGGGCACCGGCGGAGTCGCTTCCGGTCCGCGCTGCACCAATCTGGCAATATAATAAAGGCCCGCGCCGAAGATCACAGCGTAAACGAGCACAAATAGGATCAGCGAAGCGAGCACGCTGCCTCCCGGCACCGGCGATACGGAGTCAGCCGTGCGCAGGATGCCGTACACGGTCCAAGGCTGGCGGCCGACTTCGGTCACGAACCAGCCGGAAATGACGGCGACGAAGCCGAGCGGCGCGGCCCAAGTCAGCGCCCGCAGGAACCAGCGCGTGGTGAAGAGGCGGCCCGTCAACCAAAGCACGGCGCCGGTGAAGCCGGCCGCGATCATGATTATGCCGATGCCAACCATGATGCGGAAGGCGAAGAAGGGGATGATGGGGTTGGGGCGGTCCTCGGGCGGGAAGGATTTCAATCCTTTAACCTCTCCGTCCCAATCATGGGTGAGGATGAGACTGCCGAGCGCGGGAATGGCGATCTCGTAATCGTTCTTCTCGGCCCTCGTATCTGGGAGCGCGAACAGGATGAGCGGCGCGCGCCGCTGCGTCTCCCAATGCGCTTCCAGCGCGGCCACCTTGGCCGGCTGGTGCTCGCGCGTGTTGAGCCCATGCAGATCGCCGATCACGAGCTGAAGCGGCGCAAGCCAGACGAGCAGGCTCATGGCCATGCCGACCATGATGCGGCCATGCGGAACGCTCCGCTCGCGCAAAATGTACCAGGCGCCTATGCCGGCGACGACAAGGGCGGTGGTGAGATAAGCGGCCGTCAGCATATGGGCGAAGCGATAGGGGAAGGACGGATTGAAAATCACCTGCCACCAATCGGCGACGTGCAGCACGCCATCCTCGTCGACGCGGTAGCCGGCCGGGGTCTGCATGAAGCTATTGGCCGAGAGGATCCAGAAGGCGGAGATCACCGTGCCGAGCGCCACCATGGCGGTGGCGAAGAAATGCACGCCCTTGGGCACGCGTCCGCGCCCGAACAGCATGATGCCGAGGAAACCGGCCTCGAGGAAAAAGGCGGTGAGCACCTCGTAGGACATCAGCGGCCCGATGACATTGCCGCCGCGGCGTGAAAGCTCGCTCCAATTGGTGCCGAAGGCGTAGGAGAGCACGACTCCGGACACCACGCCCATGCCGAAGGAGATGGCGAAGATTTTGGTCCAGTGCCGCGCGAGTTCCATGTAGATGGGCTTGCCCGTCTTCAGGTAAATCGCCTCGAGCACCAGCAGCCAGGCGGCAAGGCCGATGGTGAAGGACGGAAAGATGATGTGGAAGGAGACCGTGAAGGCGAACTGGATGCGTGAGAGGAGAAGCGGATCGAGCTCAGGCATTTTCGCGTCTTTGGTCCACCGGCGCGACGAATAGCTTCCAAACCTTACATTAACGCGATTTGGCGCTATCGACTAGGCTGACACTTAGCCACAGCGATGTGTGGTCCTGGTGTGTCGCGGAAAGCGGGCGCTATAGGATGCCGCGACAACGTTAAGCCCGTGTGAAGCGCTGTCGCCGAGCGTTACGCGCGTTCATCTCGTCGGTCGTCTCGCGGCCATCTCTTCGCGCGCCTGCCGGAGCGCGGCTTCGTGATGGCGGCGCGAATTCGCTTCAAAGCAGCAGAACACGATCCGTTCGATTGGCGCGCCGCCCTCGAGCTCGGTAAGGATGGTGCGGACGGCGATGTAAGCCGCCCGGTCTGGCGGAAAGCGATAGGCGCCGGTGGAAATGGCCGGAAAGGCTATCGAAGTCAGTCCATGCTCAAGCGCAAGGGCGAGACTGTTGCGGTAGCAAGCGGCGAGAAGGCGATCTTCGCCGCGCTCGCCGCCGCCCCAAACCGGACCGACGGTATGGATCACGTAGCGCGCCGGAAGGTTGAAGCCGGGCGTGATCTTCGCCTCTCCCGTCTCGCAGCCGCCAAGCAGAGCGCAGGCCTCGCGCAGTTGAGGTCCCGCCGCGCGGTGGATCGCGCCATCGACTCCGCCGCCGCCGAGCAGACTCTTATTGGCGGCATTGACGATGGCGTCGACTGCAAGCTGCGTGATGTCGCCTTCGACGATCTCGATCTTATGCGGCATGACGCCTATTGGACGCCCGCCGCAAGCGCGGATCAAGGGTCCTGCGGGTGCTCTCCTGGGCAGAGGCCGCGCCGCCGCCCGCCGAAGACGGATTGATCGAATACCTCCGCCCCCGGTCCCGCCATGACTCGTTGTAGGGTGCGGCGAGAGGCCACTTGAGGCCGGGATGTTGTTATGTTATAGCATCTCTATGCAAGCGCAGCACCCCCATGAGAAGCTCTCGCGCAACCAGAGCGAAATCCTGAAATGCCTGCGCCGTGCCGGCGAGCCGATGAGCGCCTATGCCATCCTCGATCGGGTGCGGACGGCCGGCATCTCCCATCCGCCGACCGTCTATCGGGCGCTGAATGATTTGATGCGGAAAGGCATGGTGCATCGCCTTCAGTCGCGCCAGGCTTTCGTCGCCTGCGATCATGGGGGCTGCGACGGCAGATTCGCTTTCGCCATTTGCCGTCAGTGCCAGAAGGTCGTGGAGATCGCGCTTTCCGAGAAGGATCAGGCGACGCTGCTTGGCCTCGCACCCGATGAGATCGCGCCGGAGCAGGTGACGCTCGAAATCGCAGGCCTTTGCGAAGCCTGCCGTCCGGCTTGAAGTGCAACGCTGAAAGGACATCGACATGGGGAGGCAGGGGCGCGAAAAGCCTCATGCGGTGCTGGTCGCGGCCGATCTCGCTGAGGCCAAGGCGCTGGCCGAGCGTTACGCGGGATTCGGTCCTGACGTCTCAAACGGTTATTCGTTGTTGCGTATGTCGGTCGCGGGTCGGCTTCTCCTTGTCTTAGCCGCAGCGGCTCTGATCTGGGCCGCCGTTTGGTGGGCGCTCCACTAATGCTGAACCAAACCCCCGCGATCAGCTTTCACGACCTGACGCTCGGCTATGACCGCCATCCGGCCGCGCATCATATCGACGGCGTGGTGCCGCGCGGGGATCTGCTCGCCATTGTCGGTCCGAACGGCGCGGGTAAATCCACTTTGCTCAAGGGCATCATCGGCGAACTCAAGCCGCTCGGCGGCCGTCTCGATCTCGATGGGCTGAAGAAATCGGACATCGCCTATCTGCCCCAGGTCATCGACATCGATCGCGGCTTTCCCATCTCGGTGTTCGATTGCGTGGCCATGGGGTTGTGGCGCGAAATTGGCGCCTGGCGCGGCACCGACCGCAAACGGGAGGAAGCGATCCGGCATGCGCTCGATCGCGTCGGGCTCCAGGACCTCGGCAATCGTCCGATCGGCGCTCTGTCGGGGGGCCAGTTCCAACGCGTCTTGTTCGCAAGGCTCCTGTTGCAGGACGCGGCGCTAATCCTGCTCGACGAACCGTTCCGCGCTGTTGATGCCAAGACTGTCACCGATCTCATTCAGCTCATTTTGTCATGGCATCGCGAAGGGCGCACCGTCCTTGCCGCCTTGCACGACATCGAGCAAGTGCGAAGACACTTCCCGTCGACGTTGCTGCTTGCGCGCGAAGTCGTTGCCTGGGGCGAGACGCGAAAGGTCCTCACGCCCGCCAATCTCGCGAAGTCGCGTCAGTTGATCGAAGCCTTCGACGAGCACGCCGAGATTTGCGCACGGAATGAAAGCGAACGCGAGCGGCAGCCGGCATGATCGACGCGGTCATCGGTCCCTTTCTGGAGTTTTCCTTCATGCGGCGGGCGCTCGCCGGCTGCCTCGCGCTCTCG
>DATLXW010000102.1:0-5523 GCA_035575415.1 Methyloceanibacter sp.
CCATCTTCGCGCCCGTTATCTTTCGGAAGCTGGAGCATCCAAACGCTTCCGCACCCAGAGCTAGCCGCAGGACTTTGATGACATTGCGACCGCCGATTACGGCCGAAACCCCGCTTTTCGGCGCTAATGGGCGAAAGGATCGATATCCGACCAACCCTTGAGGTCAAGCTCGGCTCGCGTCGGCAGAAACTCGAAGCAGGCTTTAGCCAGACGTTCGCGCCCCTCGCGCCGCAGCATGACGTCGAGTTTCTCCCGCAACGCATGCAGATGCAAGACATCGCTGGCGGCATAGCTGAGTTGATCCGGAGTGAGGTTCTCCGCCCCCCAATCCGAGGATTGCTGCTGCTTCGATAGTTCGATGCCGAGCAATTCCTTGCAAAGGTCCTTGAGGCTGTGGCGGTCGGTGAAGGTGCGGGCGATCCTCGAGGCCACCTTGGTGCAATAAGCGGGCGCTGGCATCACGCCGAGAAAGTGTTTGAGCACGGCCATATCGAAGCGGCCGAAATGAAAAATCTTGAGCGTGCATTCGTCGGTCAGCAGCCGCTTCAGTTCGGGTGCCGCGTAGTCGCCCGCGAACTGCACGAGGACGGCATTCCCGTCGCCCTGCGAGAGCTGCACCAGGCAAAGCCGGTCGCGATAAGGGTTCAGTCCGAGCGTCTCGGTGTCGACGGCCACCGCGGGGACGCCAGCGAAACAGCCTGGCGGCAGGTCTCCCTTGAAGAGTTCGACGGTGGGCGGCTTGTTCAAGCGAGAGCGCTCCTTGGCGCGTCAAGTCATAGCGCGAGGCGCTTAACAAAGCGGGAATGGTGCCCAGGAGAAGACTCGAACTTCCACGCCCTTTCGGGCACTAGAACCTGAATCTAGCGCGTCTACCAGTTCCGCCACCTGGGCTTGAGGCTCTTCAAGTACGGTCGCCACAAGCCAAAGTCAATCATGGGCCCTGGCGGGGGCTTAAGCGTCCCTCGGCACGAAAAGAATAATGGCGGCGCCGAGAAGGCAGACCGCAGCGCCGATTGTGTCCCACCGGTCGGGCCGCGTGCCCTCCATGAGCCACAGCCAAGCGAGCGAGGCCGCGATGTAGATGCCGCCATAGGCTGCATAGGCGCGTCCGGCGGCCGTGACTTCGGCGAAGGTCAGGAAATAGGCGAACAGAATCAACGATGCCGTACCGGGAAGGAGCCACAGCATCGATTTCCCAAGACGGAGCCAAGCCCAAAAAGCAAAGCAGCCGGCGATCTCGGCGACGGCCGCCGCGATGAAGGCAAGGATCGATACCATGAAGGTCCCCCTCCGGTTCTATACCGAGGAACCCATTCGCCGCATTCTTTTCAGGCTGGGCCAGCCTCGTGTATTGCTCCTCTAGCAAGGAACCAGCCACCATGGCCATCACCCTCGACCATAGAACGCTGATCACCATCTATGGCGGCTCGGGCTTCATCGGCCGGCATGTGGTGCGCGCCATCGCCAAGACCGGCGCGCGCATGCGCGTCGCCGTCAGGCGCCCCGAGCTTGCCGGTCATCTCCAGCCGCTCGGCGGCGTCGGCCAGATCAATGCCGTGCAGGCAAATGTCCGCTTTCCCGATTCGCTCCAAGCCGCCGCGACCGGGGCCGATGCGGTCGTCAACCTCGTCGGGATTTTGTTTCCGGCCGGGAAGCAGACCTTCAAGGCGGTGCAGGACGAAGGCGCGCGGCATGTGGCCGAAGCCGCGCGCAGAGCCGGCGCCAAGGCGCTGGTGCATATCTCGGCAATCGGCGCAGACCCGAATTCGCCCTCGGCTTACGCGCGCAGCAAGGCCGCGGGCGAAGCCGCAGTGCGAGAGGTTTTCCCCGAAGCCGCGATCCTGAGACCTTCGATCGTATTCGGGCCCGAGGACGACTTTTTCAACCGCTTCGCCAAGCTTGCCCGCATCTCGCCGGCGCTTCCCTTGATCGGGGGCGGGAAGACGCGCTTTCAGCCGGTCTTCGCCGGCGACGTGGCCAGGGCGGTGATGGCGGCGCTCACAGGACGGGCGAAGGCGCGCGCACCTTACGAGCTCGGCGGACCGGAGATCTTGACGATGAAAGAAGTGATGCAGCGCGTGTTGCGTTACACCATGCGCAGGCGCCTCTTGATCCCCGAGCCGTTTTGGCTTGCGAAGCTGCAAGGCTTCTGCCTGCAAGTCCTGCCGAAGCCTCCGCTCACGCTCGATCAGGTGCGACTCTTGCAAAGCGACAATGTCGTGAGCGAGAAGGCGCAGCGCGAAGGACGCACGCTCGAAGGGCTCGGCATTTCCGATCCGGTGGCCGTCGAGGCCGTCGTACCGGATTATCTGGAACAATACCGCCCGAAGGGACAGTTTTCCGTCTACCGGCCTTGAGTGCTCTAGCCGTAGAGCATCACCAGGAGGAAGCCGCCAAGCACCATGCGGTAGAGCACGAAGGGCAGGAGGCTGATGCGGCGGAGCAGTCCCATCAGAAAGGCGATGGCGAGAATGCCGGCGACGAAGGTGAGCGCGGCGCAGAGCACCGCATCCATGGTGATCGGCTCGCCGCTTGCGATCGCATCGCCCACCGTAAAGACGATGGCTCCAGCCGTCGCCGGAATCCCGAGCAGGAAGGAAAAGCGCGCGCAGTCCGGCCGATTGAAGCCGAGGAAGCGGCCGGCGGTGATGGTGACACCGGACCGGCTCGTGCCCGGAATCAGCGCCAGGGCCTGGGCGACGCCGATGATCAGCGCGCTGGTCAAGGTCATGTTTTTGATCGAGCGTTCCTGTCCACCGACCATGTCGCCGATGAGCATCAGGATGCCGTAGAAGATCGTGTTCCAGGCAACGACGGCGACATTGCGTTCGAGATCGGTGTAGCCGAACTTCTTCAGGAAGACGCCGAAGGCGATGGCCGGGATGGTGGCGAGCACGATATAGACGGCGAGCTTGCCGTCGTCCGTCACCTTGCCTTTCAGCAGTTCGAGCGCGCCGACTACAAGACGCCACACGTCGCGCCAAAAATAGATGAGGATGGCGAGCAGGGTTCCGAGATGGGTAAGCACGTCGACGACGAGACCCTGGTCCTTCCAGTGCATCACCTGCGGGACGATGATCAGGTGGCCGGAAGAGGAAATCGGCAGAAATTCGGTGACCCCCTGCACGAAGGCAAGGACGATGATCTGCTCTATCGTCATGGGCCCCTCGGATGCCCCCGCTTGTTCCCCGCGCGAGCAGGTTCTATACGAGCCTAAAGTTTAGCGCGATTCATTTTGCTGCGACCGGCTGACAGACGGGTCCATGGCTAAACTCCTGCATTATCCCCTTTGCGCCTTTTCCCGCTCGATTCGGCTCGCGCTCGCAGAATGCGGCCTGGAGACCGAGCTTGTCGAAGAGAAGCCGTGGGAATGGCGTCTCGAGTTTCTCGCCCTCAACCCGGCGGGCACCCTTCCGGTGTTTATCCCGGACGAGCAACCGCCGATCGCCGGGGCTTATGCCATTTCAGAATATCTGGCCGATACCGCCGATGAACGCGACCCGCGCCTGTTTCAGCCCTTCCCCGGCGATGCCGCGGCGCGGGCGGAGGCAAGGCGGCTCGTTGACTGGTTCCACCGTAAGTTCCAGGACGAAGTCACCGCCTATCTGGTCGAAGAGAAAGTGTTCCGCCGCTTCGGCCCGGGAAGCGCCTCGCCCGACATGGAGGCGATGCGCGCGGGCCACGAAAATCTCCGCTACCACCTCGCCTATATCGGCCATCTCGCCGAGACGCGAAGCTGGCTCGCGGGCGAGGCGATGAGCTTCGCCGATCTCGCCGCCGCTGCCCATCTTTCCGCGCTCGATTATCTCGGCGAGGTGCCTTGGGAGGAACACGAGGCGGCCAAGCATTGGTATGCCTTGGTGAAATCGCGGCCGTCGTTCCGGGCGCTGCTTCAGGACAAGGTAGCCGGTTTCGCTCCCTCGGGGACCTATGCCGATCTCGATTTTTGAGGCCGAGATCGGTCTGGATTCCCGGGTGCGCCGCTATGACATTGTAGGTATGGAGGAAACGCTCAAATCGCGGATTGTCGCCGAAGCCAAGGCGCTCGGCTTCGATGCCGTGCGCGTCACTTCGGCCGATGCGGTCGAGGGTGCCGGCGCGGCGCTCGACGCTTTTCTCGGCGAGGCGCGCCACGGCGACATGGATTGGCTCGCGCGCACTGCGGAACGGCGCAAGGCGCCGCGCGCGCTTTGGCCGGAAGCGAGAAGCGTCATTCTACTGGGACTGAATTACGGCCGCGGCGGCGATCCCCTCGCCGTCCTCGGCGAGAAGTCGCGCGGCGCGATCTCGATCTATGCGCAGGGCGCCGACTATCACGACGTGCTGAAGGCGAAGCTCAAGCCGCTCGCCGCGTGCGTGCAGGCGCTGACCGGTGAAGAGGTCAAGATTTTCGTCGATACCGCTCCGGTGATGGAGAAACCGCTTGCGGCACGCGCCGGGCTCGGCTGGCAGGGCAAGCACACGAATCTTGTCAGCCGCGAGTTCGGATCGTGGCTGTTCATCGGCTCGATCTTCACCACCGCAAAGATCGAGCCAGACGCGCCGGAAGAGGATCGTTGCGGCGCCTGCCGGCGCTGCCTCGATATCTGCCCGACGCGCGCTCTGACTGCACCTTACCGGATCGACGCGCGCGCCTGCATCTCCTATCTCACCATCGAACATAAAGGGCACATTGCGCCGCGCTACCGCGAGGCGATGGGCAACCGCATCTTCGGCTGCGACGACTGCCTTGCCGTGTGCCCATGGAACAAATTCGCAAGCCTCGCTCGCGAATCGAAGCTGAGCGTGCGAGCCGAAAGCCAAAATCCGCGTCTTGCCGAACTGTTAGATCTCGACGACGCCGCTTTTCGCGCCCGCTTCCGCGGCACACCTATCAAGCGCACGGGACGCGACCGGTTCTTGCGCAACGTGCTGATCGCCGCCGGCAATTCGGGTGATGTTTCGCTCGTGCCGCTCGTCGAGGCGCGGCTTCGCGACGTCTCTCCGCTCGTACGCGCCATGGCGGTCTGGGCGTTGTCGAGGCTTGCCCCGGCACGCTTCCGCGCTCTTCGCATCGCGCACGCCAACGATCCCGATCCGCAAGTGAGAAGCGAATGGCTGGGAGAGGCGGCATGAAACTATTTGCCTTCGGTCTCGGCTTCTCGGCGCAAACGCTTTCCGAGCGGCTTGCGGCCAAAGGTTGGGAGATTGCCGGTACCGCGCGCGATGTGGGCAAAATCGGCCATCTCGCCGAGCGCGGCTATGCGATCGTGCAATATGAGGGCGAGGCCGCCAACGGCGCCCTCCCCTCGGCGCTTCGCGGCACGACGCATCTTCTCCATTCGATTCCGCCGGGACCCGAGGGCGATCCCGCGCTGCTGCATTATCGCGATGCGATCGCGGCCCTGCCCGACCTTGCCTGGGTCGGCTATCTTTCGACAGTTGGCGTCTACGGCGATCAGGGCGGGCGCTGGGTCGATGAAACGGCGCCACCGAGACCGAACAGCGCCCGCACCGAGGCGCGGGTTGAGGCCGAACGCGCCT
>DATLXW010000103.1:0-10092 GCA_035575415.1 Methyloceanibacter sp.
CCTCCTGGCGGTCGATCTTGCCGCGGCCGAGAAAGACGTAAACGGCATAGCCTGCGGATCGTAGGTAATATCTGTCATGGCTTGCGCCTTGCGTTCCGGTCGAACAGCCTATTTCCGGCCAGAAGCGTATACCTCCTAATCGGCGTCCATTTTCAGCGCGGCGATGAAGGCCTCTTGCGGAATCTCGACCTTGCCGAAGGAGCGCATCTTCTTCTTGCCGGCCTTCTGCTTGTCGAGCAGCTTGCGCTTGCGGGTGATGTCGCCGCCGTAGCATTTGGCCGTCACGTCCTTCCTGAGCGCGCTGATCGTCTCCCGCGCGATGACTTTGGACCCGATCGCGGCCTGGATCGGGATCTTGAACAGATGCCGCGGGATCAGGTCTTTCAGCTTCTCCACCATAGCGCGCCCGCGCGCCTCGGCGCGTGAGCGGTTGACGATCACCGACAGCGCGTCCACCGGCTCGTTGTTGACGAGCAGCGACATCTTCACGAGATCGCCCTCTTCGTAGCCGGTGAGGTGATAATCGAACGAGGCATAGCCTCGGCTGACCGATTTCAGCCGGTCGTAGAAGTCGAACACCACCTCGTTCAGCGGCAGCGCATAAACGAGCATGGCGCGGCTGCCGGCATAGCTCAAATTCTTCTGCCGCCCGCGCCGGTCCTCGCACAGCTTGAGCACGGCGCCGAGATGCTCGTCCGGCACCAGGATGGTCGCCTCGATCCACGGTTCCTCGATCTTGGCGATCTTCTGCGGCTCCGGCATGTCGGCAGGGTTATGCAGCTCGAGCATCGTGCCGTCGGTGCGGTAGACGCGGTAGATGACCGACGGCGCGGTGGCGATCAGATCGATATTGAATTCGCGCTCGAGCCGCTCGCGAATGATTTCGAGATGCAAGAGCCCCAAGAATCCGCAACGGAAACCGAAGCCGAGCGCGGCCGAGGTCTCCATCTCGTAGGTAAAACTGGCGTCATTCAGCCTGAGCTTGGCGACCGCCTCGCGCAAATCCTCGAACTCGCTCGCATCGACTGGAAACAGGCCGCAGAACACGACCGGCTGCGCCGGCTTGAAGCCGGGGAGCGGCGAGGCCGCCGGCCTCCGCTCGTCGGTGACGGTGTCGCCGACGCGGGTATCCGCCACTTGCCTGATCGAAGCGGTGAAGAAGCCGATCTCGCCGGGGCCCAGCCGGTCGCGCATCTCCTGCTTCGGCCGGAAGATGCCGACGCGGTCGATCTGGTAGCTCGCGCCTGTCGACATCAGCCTGATGCGCTGTCCCTTCGCGAGCACACCGTCGAAGATGCGCACCAGCACCACCACGCCGAGATAGGCGTCGTACCAGCTGTCGACGAGGAGCGCCTTCAACGGCGCTCCGGCGTCGCCCTTGGGCGGCGGCAGGCGATGCACGACCGCTTCAAGCACCGCCTCCACGCCTTGGCCGGTCTTGGCGGAGATTTCGAGCGCATCGTGCGCATCGAGCCCGATCACTTCTTCGATCTGCCGCTTGACGCGCTCGGGCTCCGCCGCCGGCAGGTCGATCTTGTTGAGGACGGGCACCACCTCATGATTGTTGTCGAGCGCCTGATAGACATTGGCGAGCGTCTGCGCCTCGACGCCTTGCGTGGCGTCGACCACGAGCAGCGAACCCTCGCAGGCGGCGAGGCTCCGGTTGACTTCATAGGCGAAGTCGACATGGCCCGGCGTGTCGATCAGATTGAGTTCGTAAAGCTGGCCGTCGCGGGCGCGGTAGTCGAGTCTCACCGTCTGCGCCTTGATGGTGATGCCGCGCTCGCGCTCGATGTCCATTGAATCGAGCACCTGCTCCTTCATCTCCCGCGCCGACAGCCCCCCGCAGAGCTGGATCAACCGGTCTGCGAGAGTCGACTTGCCGTGATCAATGTGGGCGATGATGGAGAAATTGCGGATGCGCTTAAGCGGCGTCGTCTCGGATTGACTCATGGGCGGCTTGGTACGGGAGTGGGCGGTCAAGGGTCAAGCGCGGCCGGCCCGAATTGCGGCAAAACCGTGGGCGGAACCGCCCTAATGCCGCGGTTGTTGGGATGTAGGGCTGAAGCCATTCGAACCGAAACCGACGGAGTAGACTCATGTTGAAAAGACTTGTTTTCGCCGCGGCCGTCACCGCGCTTCTTGCCGGCGTTGCGGGCCCGCTGACCGCCGATGCGGCCTTGGCGGGCAAGAGCGGCTGCCGTGAGGCCGCCAAGGCCAAGTTCCCCGGCGATCTCAAGGCGCGCCATGCCTTCAAGAAGGAATGCAAGGACGCCTGGAAGGCCTATCGCACGGCCCATGGCAAGCGCGGAGGCCTATTCAAGAAAGAGGCCTAATTCGTTTCGGCAATCGCGAGACTTGGGAAAGGGGACCCGGCGGGTCCCCTTTTTCACACGGCTAACGCGGCCCATTAAGGACCCTGAGACGAACCGCCTCATTGTGAGGGGAAGGCAGTTATAGCCATTGCTGTGCCTCCGCCAATCCTAGGAGGGAAAAAATGTTCAAGAAGGTGTTGTTTGCGCTCATTGCAACCGCGCTCGTGGCCGGCTTTACTCTGCCCCTGCCGACTTCGGCCGAAGCCGCGACGGTGACCTGCCGGGCCGCCGCCAAGGCCAAGTTCCCGAACGATCTCAAGGCGCGCCATGCCTATTTCAAGCAATGCAAGAAGGCCTGGAAGGCGGCTCAGAAGAAGTCCTAAGGGCTCGTTTATCGCTTAAGGCGATTGTCGAAAGGGGCCCGCTCGGTCCCTTTCTTAATGCGCGTCATGGGCGGACCCTTCCGCCGCGGCGAAACTGCTTCGCTTTGGTGCGAAGCCCGCGCGCAAATCAACCGAATAGCAACAACGCTCGCCGGTTTTGGCCCTTGACGGCCAAAAGCGGATTGACGCTGGCGGCAAAAGCAGGCCCTTATCGGGCGGCGTAACGTTGCGTAGCCACTCACGGGAGTAACTCTATGCTTAAGAAAGTGTTTTTGGCCGCTGCTCTGTCGGTCGCGGTGGTTGGTCTGACGGCGACTGCAGCCCCGACCGAAGCCTATGCCTGCAAGAGCGGCTGCTGGAAGAAGGCCAAGGCCATGTACCCGCACGATTGGAAAGCGCGTCATGCCTATAAAAAGGCCTGCAAGCGCGCCTGGCGCGCGGCTCACCGGAGGCACCGGCTGTTCGGCTAAGCCCTTTTCCGGGAGAGATTTAGCGGAGGGACCCGCGCCTTGCGGGTCCCTTTGCTTTTGGCTCAGATGCCCGCGTACCACTCATAGCCAAGATCTTCCCAAAATCCGCCGCGGCCGCCGCGGATCCGTGCGATATCGGCCACGGCTTCGATTCGCATCACATATTTCGCCATCTTGTAGCCGAGCTGCCGCTCGACCCTGAGCCTCAGCGGGGCGCCGTGGGGAATCGGCAGCGTCTTGTCGTTCATCTCATAGGCGAGAATCGTTTGCGGGTGAAAGGCGTCCTCTAACCCGATCGATTCGTAATATTTGCCTTCCTCGGTTCCCGTCTGGCCGAGATCGTCGGCGCAGTAGAACACGATGTAGCGCGCCTCGGACCTAAGCCGCGCTCTCTCCAGCACGGCGCGCAAGGGCACCCCCTTCCATTTGCCGATCGAGCTCCAGCCCTCGACGCAATCGTGCCGCGTGATCTGCGTGCGCGACGGCATGGCGCGAAGTTCGGCGAGCGACAAGGCGAGCGGCTCTTCCACCAGGCCGCCGACCGCGAGTTTCCAGTCGGCGAAACCGTTGGCGGCATGCTGCTTGTAGCTCTCGTCGTCCGGATCGGTGGTTCCGTTCGCCCTGAAGTCCGGCGAGATGTCGGCCTCGGTGAATTCGCGGGCGAGCGCTGTGGGCGAAAGGAGCGCGCGCTGCGCCGCCTCCGTCAGCGGCTCGGCGGCATCGAGGATGCCCTTCACCCAAGGTTGATCCGCGAGATCGTCGCAGCCGGCAAGAAGCGCCGTGCTTGCCGCGGCAAGGCCGCGCATGAGGAAGCCGCGCCGATCGAGTTTCCGCACCCCGCTCATGGCTACTCCTCCGCGGGCTCGATGACGTAGCGGCCGGTGATCATCGAACGCAGGTTGTTCCAAACCCCGGACAAGAGCACCATGGCGATATGCACGAGGAAGAACAGCACGATGCCGGAGGCCGCGATGAAATGAATCGTGCGCGCCGTCTGCCGTCCGCCGAACAAGTCGATCAGAAACGGAAAGGCGGCGTCCATGCCCGGCGACATGGCGAGGCCTGAGAGCAGCATCAGCGGCAGCAGGACGAGCGCGACGGAAAGATAAGCGAGCTTTTGCAGCACGTTGTAGCGCTTTGCCTCTTCGCCCTTGGGAAATTTGAGCCGCGCGTGTTCGAGGATCGATGCGCCAATATGTTTCAGGTCCTGGCGCGAGGGCGCGAGATCGCGCCGCAGATGTCCGCTGCCCAGGCTCCAAGCGAGATAGGCGAGGCCGTTGAAGAGGAATAGCCACGCGAAGAAGAAATGCCAGCGACGCCCCATGGCGAGGTCGCGATGGCCCGGCAGCGTCGCCCACCAGGGAAAGCCGTGCACGTCATATCCGCTGTCCGCATCGCCGCTGGCGCCGAACAGGCCGGTCGTGTCGAAGGTCTCGCCGAACACGCTGGTCACGCCTTTGACCCGATCGGCGTCCTGCACCGCTCCCATCGCCAGGATCGGCGAGTCGAAACGCGACGCTTGGCCGATGTAGAGCGCGGGATGCGCGTTGAAAATCTGCAAGCCGCTCATCAACAGCACGAACAGGACAAGCGCGTTGATCCAGTGCGTGATGCGCACCGTGACCGAATGCCGATAGATGACGTCGCGCTCGCTCACGATGAACCTCCTCGAAAAGCCCGGCAATCCAGGGCCGCGCGTGAGGCCGCTGCCCTGGACGCCCGGGGCCTCCGCCCGGACATCACGCAGATACGCTAAGCGCCGGACGGAACCGGACCGATCAGCGATAGCTACGAATATCTTGGCGAACTGGATGCATCAGGACTCCGGCTTGCCCCAGATTTCCGCGAGCCGCTGCGCGCGCCCGCAGCCCCATTTGTAATATTTGTAACTCAGCGGATTCTGGTTGTGATAATCCTGGTGGTAGGCCTCCGCCGGGGTGAAGGTGGTCGCCGGTCTGATCTCGGTGGCGACCGGCTGCTTGAAACGGGCTGCGACCTCTTCCTTGGTCTTCTCAGCCAGCGCCTTCTCCTCATCATCCGCGACGAACACGACGCTGCGATAGGCCGGACCCTTGTCGCAGAACTGACCCTCGGCGTCGAACGGATCGATATTGCGCCAGAAATTGTCGAGCAGCTTGGCGTAAGTGACCTTGCCCGGATCGTAGGTCACTTTCACCGCTTCGACATAGCCTTCATGGCTGCCGTATGTGGGGTTGGGCTTGCTGCCGCCGGCATAGCCCGAGACCGTCTCGGTCACGCCCTCGACCTTGTCGAAGGCCTCCTCGACGCACCAGAAACACCCGCCGGCGAAGATTGCCGTCCTGGTTTCGGCCCGGGCTTTCGCCGCGCCCCCCGCCGCCATCGCCGCGGCCAGAAAAAGCGCCGTCAGCGCCGCTACAATCCATCGCGCCATCGTGGGAACCATCCACAGTCGTCGCCGCAGAGAGTATGAAGCGCCGCGACGCCGGCAAAGTCCCTCTCGCGCGAGTGTGAACGGAATTGAAGCGCTAAAGCACGAAGTCGCCCGCGGCCAGCGCGCCGACATTCAGCACCGCGACCTCGAAATCGGCGGCTCCGTCTCCGTCGGTATCGCCTTGCAACAGGCCGCCGGAAAAGCGCAGCTGGCCTGCGACCGAGCCGAAGTCGTTGCTGCCGATAAAAGTGAAGGCCTGGTCGCCAGTCTGCGAAATATCGGCGTCGATTCCGGCCAGAACGATCTTGTCGCGCTGGCTGCGATGGAAATTGATGATGACATCGTGGTCCGGCCCGACCACGCTTTCGGCGACGTCGTTGAACACGAACTTGTCCCTATCCTTGCCGCCCGACAAAGTGTCGCGTCCGAGACCGCCGATGATCGTGTCGTTGCCGCGGTTTCCATTCAGCGTGTCGTCGCCTTCGCCGCCTTCGACGCGATCGTTGCCGATATTGCCGTCGAGATTGTCGCCGCCCTTACCGCCGAGGAGAAGGTCGCCCCCGTGGCCGGATTTGAAACTGTCGTTGCCGTCGTTGCCGTTGAACACATAGCGCGTATTGGTGAAATAGTTGGCGAACCCGCTGCCCGCGAACGCGCTCGCCTTCAGCGCCGGCGCGAGCGTCACATCGAGCGTGGCGACGCCGGCCTGCTCGACGTCGAAGCTCGTCACCGCGCCCGCGCGCAGGACGCCGTGCATATATTTGAAACCCGATCCGTGCGCGTGAATGACGAAATCGTGCTTCGGGTCGACAAGATCGAAATTGGCCGGGCCCTGCGGGACCAGATGGCTGTGCTTGACATGATTGATATAGCCCGTGGCGTTCACACCGCTCGTCACGAGCACGTTCATCGTGATCGGCATTGGCGCTCTCTTTGGCGTCTCCGGCGCGAAGCTTTCCCCGCCAACCGCTAACGGAGCCTGAGCGGCAAAGCTAAAATTCGACGGTTCGGCTTGGGCGAAACCCCGGCTTGGGCTAATAAACACCATGTCTCAGCGCCTCTCCCGGCCTCTCGAAGCCTTAAAGCCCGCTTACGATGTCGTCATTGTCGGGTCGGGCTACGGCGGCGGCGTCGCCGCTTCGCGGCTTGCGCGTGCCGGCCAGCGAGTCTGCGTGATCGAGCGCGGCAAGGAATTCTTGACCGGCAGCTTCCCGAGCCGGCTGCCCGAGATCCGGCGCGAACTGCAATTGAACGGCGGCAAGATGCGCTCCGGCTCGCGCACCGGCCTATTCGACTTTCGCCTCGGCGCCGACATCCATGTGCTCGTCGGTTGCGGCCTCGGCGGCGGCTCGCTCATCAATGCCGGCGTCGCGCTCGAACCCGATGCCCGCGTGTTCGCCGACTCCGTCTGGCCGGAGGAGATCGCCGCCGACGGCTTGCTGGCGCTCGGTTTCAAGCGCGCCGCCGCCATGCTGCGGCCGGCCCGGTATCGGGACGCGCGCTCGCTGGTCAAGTTCCGCGCGCTCGAAGCGGCGAGTGCGGCCTTCGCTGTGCCTCCGGTGGCGGCGCCGGTGGCGGTCAGCTTCGAAGAGACGGTGAACCCGGCCGGCGTCGAGCAGCCGGCCTGCACGCTTTGCGGCGACTGTTGCTCCGGCTGCAATGTCGGCGCCAAGAACACCGTCGCCATGACTTATCTGCCCGACGCCACGGCGCACGGCGCCGAAATCTTCACCGAGCTCGATGTGAGTCATGTCGCCAAGACCGCCGGCGGCTGGCGCGTCTATTTCGCGCCATCCGACGCGAAGGATACGGCAACGCGTTTCGTCAACGCGAAAACGGTCGTGCTTGCAGCCGGCACGCTCGGCTCGACCGGCATTCTGCTGCGCTCGCGGGAAAACGATCTTCCCCTGTCCGACCGGCTCGGCGAGAGATTCTCCGCCAACGGCGACATCATCGCTTTCGCCCTCGGCGGCAGAGAGCGCGTGAACGCGATCGGCGTGGGGCATCCCCCGAAATTCGTGGGCGATGCGATCGGGGCCTGCGTTGCCGGGCAGATCGAACTCCCTGATGAAGGCGATCTCGACCGCTCCATGATCCTTCAGGAGGGTGTGCTGCCTTCGGCGCTCGCGCCGCTGCTTCCGGTGTTCTTTATCTCGGGTGGAAAGCTGATCGGGGCTGCGCAAAGCCTGATCAAGGGGGTCTATCAGGGCCCGCTTTCACACCTCCACACTTTCTTCGTCGTGAGCCACGACGACGCCGGCGGCAGGATCGAACTCGAAAATGGGGGTGTGCAGGTGCGCTGGCCGGGAGTCGCCGAGCAGCCGGTCTACGCCAGAGTCGATGCGGCGCTCACCAAGGCGGCCGAGGCCGTCGGCGCGCGCTACATCAAGAGTCCGCTCGCCGCGACCGGCGTCGGCACCAAGCCGGCTACGGCGCATCCTCTGGGCGGATGCGCCATGGGCCGTGATGCCGCCAGCGGCGTCGTCAACCACAAAGGCCAGGTTTTCGACGGAAAGGGCCGAGAAAGCGTGCATTCCGGCCTTTATGTGTGCGACGGCTCGGTCATTCCGCGCTCGATTGGGGTCAACCCTCTCCTTACCATCAGCGCCCTTGCCGAGCGGGCCATGCTTTATCTTGCCCGCGACCACAATCTGGGGTTCGATGTTCTTCCCCGCATCCGTGAGACGGACCGGGCATTGACCTGAGGGTGGCCCAATCATGGCGCGCCGCTGGCTCAAGGCTCTTGGCATGGCGGCAGCGGGCGCGCTCCTGCCGGCCGGCGGCCTGCTGTTCGCCGCTACACGCACCGCGCCTTGCGACCGCGCCGAACTCACTGCCTCGATCGGCGAGCATCGGACGGCTGCCCCGGATCGCCTCACCATTGTGCTCGCGGGCGATGCCGGCTTCAATGTTTCCGGCGCGCGGGTCGACCCCAAGGGGATTCTCAAGGACAAGAAGCTGACCAGCTTTGCCGACGCGCTGTCGGGCGTCGCCAATGAGGTCGACGGCGATCTCGCTTTCGTCAATCTCGAAACCGTCATTACCGACCGCAATGACATTCCCCCCGAGACCAAGGGCAAGGGCGTGTTTCATTTCCGCAGCCATCCCGCCGCGCTCAAGGCTCTGATCGACGCCGGCTTCAATCTGTTTTCGCTAGCCAACAATCACGCCTACGACTATGGCGCCCTCGGCATCGAAGAGACGCTTTATCATCTCGCCGTGGCCAACGCCGAGAAGGCGATCGCCTTCGCCGGCATCGGCAGCGACTTCGCCGAGGCGATCAAGCCGGGCTGCGTCGATGCCGGCGGGGCGCGCATCGCGCTCGGCGCGATCGGCATCATCAGCGGCGACCAGCCCCAATATCGCGCTGGCCCCAACAAGCCGGGCCAAGCCTCCTATCGCGACCGCGCCGATTTCGAAGCCGTAGTCGACAAGCTTGCCGCCTTTCCGGCGGACTATCGCGTCCTCTCCATTCACTACGGACTCGAAGGCCGAGTCGAGCCGGATGAGCGCCAGCTCAAAGATTGGCGCGGCCTTGCCGCGGAGGAGAAGCACATCGATCTCGTCGTCGGTCACCATCCGCATGTGGTGCAAGGGGTGGAACTCAACGGCAAGTCGCTCATCTTTTACGGTCTCGGCAACTTCCTGCATCCGGGCACTTCGGACATGAGTCGTTTCGGCTTGTGCAGGGACTACGGCCTTATGGCCAAGGTCCATCTTGCCCGGACCAATGGCGCTTGGCAGGTCGGAGCCGTCGAGGCCATTCCACTCACCAACACGCAGATCAGGCCCGAAGCGCTTAAGCCGGAAGAGGCGAAGAAGCGCATCTTCGCGCTCAATCACCTCGCCGCCGGTCTGGACGACGGGAAGAACGCCAAGGGCGTTCGCTTCGCGCCGCAAACGGACGGAAGCGGGCTCTATTGCGCCGACGGAGCGGCGGCGCTGGGCGGCGAGATCGCCGCGCTCTGCCAAACCTGGCAGAAGCCGGGTGAGCCGGACGCGGCGCTGGCCAAGAAAATCGCCGAGGCCTGCGCGGACAAGCCGTTCTATGGCAAGCCCGCCGTGGTCAAACGCCGCGTACAGCGGCCGCGCCGCAGCGGCCCGCAAATTTTTCCTTTCGGCGGCCCCTATTAGCCGCGGAAACTTCCCAAACCATTCGGCATTGTGCGCTTTGTTTTGCGCAGCTTGCGCGCTGCTCAAGAAGAGATTCGCATCCGAGCGCGAAGGAGCTCATGACCTTGTCTCCGCCGACAGTCGGGCAGGCAGCCTAACCGCGCAACTCGCCGCCGGTCGCCTTCTTCACCGCGGCGACGATCTTCTCCGCCACCGCTTCGATCTCCGTGTCGGTGAGGGTCTTCTCCTTCGGTTGTAGCGTCACCTCGATTGCAAGAGATTTCTTGCCGGCTGGAACGCCTTGCCCGGTGAAGACGTCGAACAAGCGCGTCTCGCTGATCAGCGCTCGGTCGGCGGCCGCCGCCGCGCGCATGACGTCGCCTGCCGCCGTGTCGGCG
>DATLXW010000104.1:0-29234 GCA_035575415.1 Methyloceanibacter sp.
TGATGACGGCGCCGGGTCTCATCATCGCCGCGTCCCGCTCCGGCGGCGGCAAGACCACGGTGACGCTCGCGCTGCTTGCCGCCCTAGTGCGGCGGGGCCTGCGGATACAGGCAGCGAAAGTCGGGCCCGACTATATCGACCCGCGCTTCCACGAGGCGGCGACCGGGCGGCAAAGCTTCAATCTCGATAGCTGGGCCATGCCGCCGTCCCTAATCGATGCGCTGGTGGGAGGGGCTTCGGCGGGTGCCGACCTTCTCGTCATCGAAGGCGCCATGGGCTTGTTCGACGGCATTCCCGCCAAGCCGCGCAGGACCGGAGCGACGGCAGATATTGCCGCCAGGCTTTCCCTCCCTGTGCTTCTGGTCATCGACGTCGCCGGTCAATCGCAATCGGCGGCGGCGCTCCTGCGCGGTTTCGCCTCGCACGATCCAGAGGTTCGGATTGGGGGCGTGGTACTGAACAAACTCGGCAGCGAGCGGCATCAGAGACTGATAGCCGGCGCGGTCGAAGCGCTCGGGATACCGATTTTAGGCGCGATACCACGCGATGCCGGCCTCGCCCTGCCAGAACGCCATCTCGGGCTGGTGCAGGCAAGGGAGCATGGCGGTCTCGCCGCGCGGCTCGCTCAACTCGCGGCGATGGCGGAGCAGCATCTCGATCTCGACGGCATCGTGAAGCGCGCAAGACCCCCTCGCCTGTCGCCGGCGCAAGCCGAAGCGCCTTTATCCCCTCCAGGAATGCGTATCGCGCTTGCTCAAGACGAGGCCTTCAGCTTCGTCTATGCGCACGTGCTCGAAGGCTGGCGTCGCGCCGGCGCCGAAATTCTTCCCTTCTCGCCGCTCGCAAACGAACCGCCGCCTCGGAGTTGCGACTGCTGCTGGCTCCCAGGCGGTTACCCGGAACTTCATGCTGGGCGAATTGCGGCGGCGGAGCGCTTCCGCGCGGGGCTTGCGCACTTTGCGGAGACGCGGCCTGTCCATGGCGAGTGCGGCGGCTATATGGTTCTCGGCGAGAGCCTCGAAGACGCGGACGGCGTCACTCATCGCATGACTGGGTTGCTCGGCCATGCCACAAGCTTCGCCAAGCGCAAGCTGCATCTCGGCTATCGCGAAGCGCGGTTGCTCTCATCGTCTCCGCTTGGGAAGCAGGGCAGCCGCTTGCGCGGGCATGAGTTCCACTACGCCGCGCTGACCGATCCCGGGAAAGACGAGCCGCTGATGGAGCTCGCCGACGGCGAGGGCCGGCCGCTCGGCCCTTCCGGCGGGCGGCGGGGCACCGTGACAGGCAGCTTCTTTCACGCCGTCGCAGCGGCGGATTAACTCTGCTTGCCCGAAACATGCGCCTCGGCGAAGGTCGCCATGCCGGTGTGGCAGGCGAGCGCCGCGCGCAAGATCAGGATCGCGAGCGCCGCGCCAGATCCCTCACCGAGCCGCATGCAAAGATCGAGCAGCGGTTCGAGGCGAAGCTCTTCGAGCAGGAGGCGGTGACCCGATTCCGCCGACCGATGGCCGGCGCGCGCATGGTCGAGCGCATCGGTGCGAAGCTTGACCAGAGGCGCCACGGCGGCAGTAGAGACGAATCCATCAAGGAGCACTGGAATGCGCCAATGGCGCGCGGCGAGCGCAGCGCCGAGCAGAGCAGCAAGCTCGCGTCCTCCGAGCGCAGCGGCGATCCGCAGCGGATCGCCGAAGAGCGCATAATGTCTTGCGAGCGCGCGGTCGATCGCATCGCGCTTGCGCTTGAGCCCCTCCTCGTCGATGCCGGTGCCGTGGCCCGCAAAGCGTGCGCCTCCACCTCCGAACAACGCGGCGGCGATGGCGGCGGCGGCGGTGGTATTGCCGATGCCCATCTCGCCCAGCACCAAGAGATCGGCTTCGGGCGAGACGGCGTCATAGCCCGACGATACGGCTTGCAGAAATTCCCCCTCTTGCATCGCCTCGCGCTCGGTGAAGTCGGCGGTGGGGCGGTCGAGGTCGAGCGCGACGACGCGAAGCTCGGCGCCTGCAACTTTCGCAAGCTGATTAATCGCGGCGCCGCCATGGGCGAAATTCGTCACCATCTGCGCGGTGACTTCGGCCGGATAGGCGGAGATGCCTTGCGCCGTCACTCCGTGATTGCCGGCGAAAACAAGGATCTCGACATGGGCGAAACGCGGCGGAGCTTTGCCTTGCCAATAGGCAAGCCAAGACACGAGTTCTTCGAGGCGGCCGAGGCTTCCCGGAGGTTTGGTGAGCTCCCGCTCGCGGCGCGCAACGGCCTCCGCGGCTTCCGGATATCCGCCGGGAAGCTCGAGACAGGCCGCGCGCAGCCCGTCGAAGGAGGCAAATCGTATCATTTCAGGGTAAACTTTGACCGGCACGGAGGAAACGGAGCGACGCGATGCAGGAGGGATTGACGGTAAAAGCCCTTAGCACGGAGCTGAGAACGGGCCTAGCGTTCTTGACGCGGCTGCCGCTCGTCCCTGCCGTCGCAGCCAGCGGCACCGACATTTCCCGCGCGAGCTGGACCTTTCCCGTGATCGGCGCCGGCATCGGCGCACTCGGTGCCATCGTCTATGCGATCGGGCACGGATTCTCGCTGCCGCCGCTCGTCTGCGCCACTCTGGCGGTGATGTCGACGCTGGTCCTCACCGGCGCGCTGCACGAGGACGGCCTCGCCGACACGGCGGACGGCTTCGGAGGCGGGACAACGCAAGAACGCAAACTCGAGATCATGCGCGACAGCAGGATCGGCACTTATGGCGCGTCGGCGCTCATTCTTTCCATGGTCTTGCGCGTTGGCGCCATCGCCAGCCTAGGGGAACCCGCGCTTGCGGCAGCCGCGCTCATTGCCGCCAATGCCGGCGCACGCGCGGCGCTGCCGGTTTTCATGCGCGGCGTCGAGCGGGCGCGGCCGGACGGGCTTGCGGCCGAAGCGGGAGCGCCGCCGCAGAGCAGCGCCGGCATCGCTCTGTTGATTGGTCTCGCCATCGTCTGGCTATGCCTCGGGTTCGGCGCGATGCTGCTCGCGCTCGTGCTCGGCGGCGCTCTCCTCTTCGCGATGGCGTGGCTCAGCACGAACCAGGTCGGAGGCCAGACCGGGGATGTGCTCGGCGCGGTAGAACAGGCGTGCGAAATTCTGATCCTGCTCGTCGCCGCGGCAAGACTCTAGTGGCTATCCCCCACGACCGTCGAGGTAATCGAACCGATCACTTCCGAGGCCATCTTGAATTCCTTATCGCGATTGGTGATGCCATGCCGCCGCGCGATCCAGGCGAAGTCGGTATAGGCCACCCATACTTTAGACCAGGAGGCGCACCGGCCAATCGAGGCCCGCATCGGGATCGGAAGTGATGAACAAAGTCCCAAGCGGCGGATTGCCGAACACGAGCAAGGTCGAAGGCGGAAGCGTCACGCCTGCGTCGGCGGCGAGTTTCGACTGATCGATCTCGGAGAAGAAGACAATGCCCTTGTCGGCAACGTCCTTCTTCAAGCGTTTCAACGTTTCGGGCATGTCGTAGACGCTTCTGATCCTGATGACGCCGTCATCGGCGGCGTGCGCAGAGGACGGCAGGGCCAGGGCGGCCGCTAGAAGCAAAGCAGAACAAATCAGGCGAGCTAGCGTGGATCCTCTCCTTCGGGGTCAGAAACCTCGAGGGCGGATTGGCCAAAGCGACGCCAAAGCTGAAATGCCTCTTCGCTTTTAATTCGATGCCGCAAAACTATCGAAGCCCGCTAACGCGGCGGAAAGGAGCGGCGTGCTATGGCGTTGTGTTCAAGCCTGAAGCGGGCGAGAATGGCCCCGGGAGCGAGCTCATGCGCATTGCCATCGCTTTTGCCTTCCTTGCTGGCGCCATTGCGGCGTCGGGGCCGGCGCTGGCCGCCCCTCCGGCCTTAGGCGACCATGCGGTGCTGAGCCGGGAGATCGCGGGCGAGGCGGTTGAAATTGCGGCGAAACGGGCCGACGTCCGGCGCGCCAAGCGCTATGCCTCGAAGCGCTATGCCAAGCGGCGTTACGACTGGAGCTATTACCCCTACTGGCGCCCCTATCAGTACCGCTACTGGCAGTTCTACTACCCCTATGGCGGGCCGCTGTTCTAACTCGCGACTCCTCGCCAGTTAACTTCGACGACGAATACCGGGCATTCTGGTGCAGTATATGTCGTGGCCCTAATATGGGACGACTCTCGTTCAGCATGCCCAGGAACAATGCCGTTAACAAGACTCACCCGTATTGTTTGTGGGGTCGCGGCGTTTGCCCTTGCTGCCGTCGGCCTGTGGCTAACTCTCGAATTCCTGAATAAGTGGCATAGATCGAGCAAGGCTGATGCATACGCTCTGCAAATGATCGACTTGCTCTCACTTGGCGCAAGCAAAGAATTCCATCAACAGGTGGACCAGATCAACGCATTCATCAATGAAAACAGCATCTATAAGGTAGATGCGAAGTTTTGGGCCAATCGGGGCAATCCAGCAAATTACGCAGCCGACCTAATTGCACATGCAAAAGACCCTTCGAACGAGCCCGCTCACATGGAGTGCAGCACTCGCTCAAATCTCATGGCTCGAGTCCTAAACGTCCTCGGCTTCAAGACGCGCATTGTCGCACTGTTCAGCACTGACGAAACGTACGGCTCGCATTCCTTTCTCGAAGTGATGAATCCTGAAACCGGCCGCTGGGAGACCTACGATCCGACCTTCAATGTCTATTGGCGAAAAGAGGGCGGCGGGGATCGTATCTCGCTCGCCGAGCTTGCCGAAGTGATCGATGAAATTGAACCCTGCGGCCCCACGGGTTGTGGCTGGGACTATGTGAATCGAGAAGGAGCCCGGATCATAAGGCTAAAGAACCTGCTCGACATCATAGCCATCGAAGATAAGCGCGGCGGCGTGAAGTTTGCGGTTTACACAAGCCGCGCCGACCTCAATAGGACGTACAGCAAAGGCGGCAAGCAGGGAAAGTTCTGCGAGGTGCAAGCGAAGCGCTGCGAATATGGGCTTTTTGACATTAGGGAATACAGCACCTATGCACCCGGCCTTCACAGGTAGGAATCCGCGTTCAACTCGGCGCGGCCTTGGCGAGGGCCGCGCGTGACCAACCCGCTCGACCCTCTCACCGCCGCGCGCGCCCTTGAGCTGGCCCGTGCGGGCCTCTTGCGCCAAGGCGCGCCTGCATCGCTCCCCGACCGCCTGCTCGTGGTCGACGCGGAACGGCAAAACGCCGTTCTTATCGAGGATGGCACCGCGGTCGCGGCCTGGCCTGTGTCGACCGCAAGCGCCGGGATTGGCGGGGAAGCGGGCTCGTTCCGCACGCCGCCAGGTTGGCACCGCATCAAGGCGCGGATCGGCGAAGGAGCAGAGCCCGGCACGGTATTCGTTTCGCGCGAACCGGCCGGCGAAATCTGGCGCGGCGACGAGCGCGAAGAGGATTTGATCCTCACGCGCATCTTGACGCTCGACGGTCTTGAAGAGGGCATCAACCGCGGCGAAGGCTGCGACACTCTCTCGCGCTACATTTATCTGCACGGCACCAATCACGAGGCTGTTATTGGCCGGCCCGTGTCGCATGGCTGCGTGCGGTTCACCAACGACGACATCCGCGATCTCTTTGCACGCCTGCACGAGGGCGATCTCGTGTTGATCGCGGCGCCGGAAGCGCGGGCGATTCCCGATCCCAAGGGCCATGGCCGGTTCCACTATGCGGGCCTCGGCGGGTCGGGCATGAGCGCACTGGCGCAGTTTCAAGCCATGATCGGCGGAAGTGCGACCGGCAGCGACCGCGCCTTCGATCGCGGCGAGCGCAAAGGGTTGCGCGCACAGCTCGAGCGGCTCGGCATTCGCGTGTGGCCGCAGGACGGAAGCGGCGTCGGCACCGATTGCGCGGCGCTGGTCGTCTCGACCGCGGTCGAGGAGACGGTGCCCGACGTGGTCGCGGCACGCGCGCAAGGCGTCCCCGTCGTGCACCGCTCGGAACTGCTCGCGCATTTCGTGGCGCAATACCGTTCCATCGCCGTGACCGGAACGAGCGGCAAATCCACCGTCGCCGCCATGATCTTCGCCATCCTTAAAGGCGCAGGACGCGATCCCTCCATCATCACCGGCGGGGATCTGCCCGAGTTGGTGGCGCAGGGACTTTCCGGCAACGCCTGGGCCGGACGATCCGACCTGCTCGTGGTCGAGGCGGACGAGAGCGACGGTAGCCTCGTCCGTTATGCGCCGGCCATCGCGGTGATCCTCAATCTGCAGCGCGACCATAAGGAGATGGCGGAAGTCGCGGCGATGTTCGCGACCTTGCGCGCGCGAACGCGGGAGGCGTTGATCGTGGGCGATGCCGAGAATCTCGACCGCTTCGCCGGAGGCGCGTTGCGCTTCGGCTTGAACGACCGAGCCGATATTCGCGGCGAAGATATCGCGCTTGGACCTGACGGGAGCCGATTCCGCGTCGGAGCGACCCAATTTGCACTGCCGGTGCCGGGTGCGCACAACGTGGTCAATGCCCTTGCGGCAATCGCGGCCTGCCGCAGCGTGGGTGTGGCGCTCGAAGACATGGCGGCGCCGCTTGCGGCGTTCGGCGGCATCGGCCGCCGCTTTCAATCCCTCGGCAGGGCGCGCGGCGTCGAGGTGATCGACGATTTCGCGCACAACGCCGAGAAGATCGCGGCGGCGATCCGCACGGCGAAGCTGAGAGCCCGGCGCGTGCTTGCCGTCTATCAGCCGCATGGCTACGGCCCCACGCGGTTCCTGCGCCGCGACTTCGTCACGACGTTCGTTCGCGAGCTTGGCGACGAAGATCGCCTGTTCATGCTGGAAGTCTTCTATGCCGGCGGCACGGCCACGCGCGACTTCTCGGCGGCGGATATCGTGGCCGAGATTGCGGGGCTCGGCACCAAAGCGGAATTCGCGCCATCGCGCGATTGGCTCGTCTCCCGGATCGCCGAAGAGGCGCGACAAGGCGATCTCGTGCTGGTTATGGGCGCGCGCGATCCAAGCCTTAGCGAGCTTGCGCGAACAATCCTCGCCTCAATCGAAAGCGAAGCGCAGGCGGCCGCGCAATAGCGAACACCCATCGCTCAGTTGCCGAACAGGCCGGAGAGGAAGGAATCGTTGGCACGCCCTGCGGCAGTGCGGCGCTGCTTCTGTTTCGGGGCCGGCGGGGCCGCTTCCGCCGGGATGGCCGACCTGCCGAACAGCGCCTGCGCCATCTTAGTGTCGATGCCATAGACATCGGCGTAGGTCTCCATCTTGCCGATGGAATTCACCGCCATGGTGAAATAGGTGAGGTGGACCGGGACGGGCTTGTTCAGCACCACGGCGCTATTGTTGCCCTTGGCGATCATGGCTTTGACCTTATCGGCTCCCCATCCCTTGTCCTCGGCGAGCAAGAGCGCCGCGAGCTTGTCGGGCTGGTTCAAGCGAATGCAGCCATGGCTCAAGGTTCGCACCGTCTCCGTGAACAGATCGCGCTGGATGGTGTCGTGCATGTAGATCGCATGCCGGTTCGGGAAGTTGAATTTCAGCACGCCAAGGACGTTGCCGGGTCCGGGCGGCTGGGTGAAAGTGTAGGCATGGATGTTGGCTTTGCCCCAATCGACGGTCTCCGCATCGATCGGCTTGCCCTTGAAGCTGACCGATAGCTTGTTCTCATGCAGCACCGAGACATCGGGCAGTCCGCCTCTGCCCGTCTGGCGCAAGCGTGGCTGAATATCTTCCACCTTGATCGTGTCGGGCACGACCCACACCGGGTTGAAAACGATCGAGCGCATCGGCGCGGAAAAGATCGGGGTCGCATATTTGACCTGGCCGACGATCGCCTTCTCGACATAGATCGACTTGCCGTTCTTCATCACCCGCGTGGTGAAGGCGGGGATGTTGTTCCAGACATAATAAGAGCCGAGATCGCGCGGCATCCAGCGCCAGCGTTCCATGTTGACGATAATGCGCTGCACGTCGCCGTCGGCCTCGGGCCTGCCGCCTTTGGCTTTCACCGCGGCGAAGGCCTTGGCGAGGGCCGCGCGCAAATGCTCGAACTGATCCTGTTTTGGATGCAGGGAAACGAGATAGGCGCCGGGGTCTGAGGCCGCCGCCGCTTCGCGCAGAACCTCCTTCGGATCGAGCAGATTGGACGGCTGGTCGAACAGCTTGGAGATGCGCGACGGCGAGACGCGGCCGCCACGGGCGAAGCGCGCATATTTGAGCAGCGCCAGCGAAAGCTTGATCTCGTCGATCGCCTGGGCGTCCTCGGTGGCGGGGAGATCGGAGGGCGGAGGCAGAGCGAAGGCGTCTTGCGGCAGACCCCATTCGCCGGCCTTCTGGATCTCCGCGATCAGACCTTGCGCCTTGGCGGTGAACCCCATCGGCGTGATCCAAAGCGGCGGTTGCTGGCCGCGCTGGCCATAAAAGGCCTCCAGCGCCGCAAGGTCGTCGGAAGCGTTGCCGTTGCGCAGTGCGGGATCTTCAAGCTTGCGCCGAATCGCTGCGACGATCGGATGCGGCGGGGGCGGCTCTTGCGCGGCGGGGGACACTTCCTCGCCCGCGGGAGCGGTCGTGCGCTCCATTTCACCTTGCGCAGGCAAAGCCGTGCCGCGTGACTTCTCTTCGTCAACCGGCAGAGAGGAAGCGGCTCCGGCCGGCGCCTCGGCCGGAGGCGCAGTTCCGGCGGTGCCGGGTGCGGTTCGAGGCACGGTCGCAGCGGGCTCTTCCTCCTCAGCGGGATCGCGACCCGGATCGGCCAAGAGACCCGTCGCCGGGTCAATGACGCCGGCTTCATCGTTGGAAGCGGCAGGCGGGGCGAAAACGTCTTCGTCGGCAGAGGCCCCCGCAGGATCGGGCAAAACAGTCTCATCGCCGGCGGGCGCCAGCGGATCGGCGGCGGCGAGCGCGCGCGATTGCGCCAGCGCCATTCCGGCGCCGGCCAACAACGCGGCTAAGACTGCAAATACGGCTAACGCATGAACCCGGCCCGTAGCGCCAAGCCGCGCGGCTAAGGGTCGTCCGCCCATCTCCAGCATCCCTCGCCTCGAAGTTAGTCCCGGGGGAAGGCTTGGACCACCCCAAATCGCCTCACACGGTTGAACTTTGCGCGACCGTTGCAAAGAAGCCTCCCTTCCCGCTTTTGCACACTGGAAACGCTAGGACAGAGTTCTGTTTGCCCCCTTCCGGCGCTGGGTCTTAGAGTGCCTCGCGCAGTCCAGGTTCGGAGCTTGCCATGCACGACACTCTTCCCTCAGCCGCTTCCGGCTTGAACCGGCGTCATCTTATCGCCGGCGCATTTGGCGCCGCCTGCCTACCCATCGCCGTGTCCGCGCTCGCGCGCGGTATCGAGCAGCCCGCGACCGAACAGGACATCGCCTTCATGCGGCTTGCGCTCGAAGAGGCTGCGCTCGGCGACTATCCCTTTGGCGCGGTGATCGTGCGCGACGGCGAGGTGCTGGCGAAGGGGCGCAATCTCGGCAGACAGAAGCAAGATCCAACCGCCCATGGCGAGATGGTGGCAATTCGCAACTTCCTCGCCGCGCACGGGCCGGAAAAACTAAAGGGCACCACGCTCTACACTTCGGGCGAGTCCTGCCCGATGTGCATGGGCGCCATCGTCTGGTGCGGAATTGCGCGCGTGGTGTTCGGTGCCTCAATCGCCCAGCTCGCCACCAAGATCGGGCAAATCATGGTGACCGACGCCGAGATCGCCGAGAGGACGCCATTCGCCGATATCGCCATCACCGGCGGCGTCCTCGCCGACGAGGCGCTGGAGCTTTTCAAATAATTCATCGCACGGGCGAAGGCTGCGACGATGGGCGCGAGATCGCGGGCATGATTCCAACTGCCGCCGGCCAAGGTGCGACCAAGCCTGACGACGACGAGATCGCGCGACGGCACGATGGCGACAATCTGCTCGTCATGGCCGAGGAAACAATGGGCGTTATCCAGAGCGACCGCCGCTTCAAGTGAAAGCGCTTCGTCGTGGTAGTCCGCGCATGCGGCTGAAGTTGTGGGCCAACGCTGCCTGCGTGCAAGAGGTCAAGAGGTTGCGCCCTGCCGCCGTTGCCGAAAAGCAACTTTAAGCGAGCAACCGCGCTCTCGCGTCCCTACTGCCGGCAAGACCCTGTAAAGCGGTGCTAAATTGTCCGCAGCAAGAGTCGATTCCAGAGGGATGCATGAGGCTCAAGAGGCTTTGCGCCGGGATCGCGGCGGCTTTCCCTCTTCTGGCGGTCTTGTTGCCGTCGAAAGGGAGCGCCGCGGAATATAAGTGGTGGAACCGGATGGTCGGCGCCACCGCCGCCAATCAAGTCGCGCTCGGCGATGGCGCGGGCATCCGAGTGGGCGTGATCGACGGGCTGGCGGTCGGCGTCGATCCCCTGGCGGCCGGTCCAACTCCGACCCTCACCTTTGTGCATCCTGAGTTTGTGCCACGGATCGACGCGGATCATGTATTTGGCTATCCGCCGGACAGTTGGTCCAACTACAACGGCATCGGCGACCGGCACGGCACGCATGTCGCCGGCATCGTCGGCGCCGCCAGAGACGGAATCGGTATGGCCGGCATCGCCCCCGGCGTGAGCCTGACCAGCGTCGGCGTGTTCAGCAAGAACGGGCCGTTCATCGGCACCACGACCGACGCACTGCAACGCGCGGCCGCAAGCGGCGCGACCATTGCCAATATGAGCTACACGTTCTCCAATGGGCGCCTGTTCGACGCCGACGACCTTCAAGGCATTCTCGCCCATCGCAACGACCTGTTCCTGACCAAGTCGGCCGGCAACGACGGCGTGGCGCTCAAGAGCCAAGTCACGGCGGCGCCGCTCGACAATTTGATCATTGTCGGCGCCTTGACCAAACGCAAGACGCTGGCGAGCTTCTCCAATCGGCCAGGCAACGGTTGCTTCAAGCGAACGGCTGCGCGCGGTTGCGTCAATGCCTCGGCCTTGGACAAGTTCAAGTACCGCTTCCTCGTCGCGCCTGGCGTCGGTATTCTCTCCACCAAGGCCGGGGGCGGTTACCTCAAGCTCTCGGGAACGTCGATGGCGGCGCCGATGGTGGCGGGTGCGGCCGCATTGCTGCAATCGCACTGGCCCGGCCTTACGCCGCAGACGACGGCGCAGATCCTGCTCTCCACGGCGCAGGATCTCGGCAGGAGGGGCGTCGATCCGGTTTATGGCCGCGGATTGCTGCGCATCGATCGTGCCATGCAGGCACAAGGGGAGACGGCAATCGCTACGGGACAAACTGTGAGCGGACCGCGGGCAACGGAATCGGCCGCGCTGTTGCCGGCAGGAGCGGGCAATAACGCCGCCCTCCAGAGCGCGCTCGAAGGCATGGTTGTGTTCGACAGATTCGGCCGCGACTTCAAATTGTCCGACCCTGGCGGGCTTGTAAGCACGGCATCGAGCGCCTATTCGCTCAAGCGGCACTTTCAGAACCGCTTCGAAATGACGGGCCGCGGCGCGCTCGTCAGCATAGAAGCCAGTAACGGCTTGAGCTTCACCGGCGTCGTTCTAGATTGGCCCGGGGACGACAACACCGAGATCGCGCTGATGCAGCGCGAAGCGCTGCAATCCGCGGCGGCGGCCTATGCCGGGTATATGCAAGGCGAACATAACCCCTGGGAGATCGACGGCGCCATAAAGTCGTTCAGCTTCAACTTTGGGCAGAGGACGGGGCTTGCGCGCGACATCGGTTTCGGTACTGAGACCGGCCTCTTCCTGTTCGATGCCGAAGCGGCGTCGCAACCGCTCATGAATTTGGGAGAACAAAGCTTCCATGCTTATGGCCGCTACGCTCTTAACAGGAGCTTCGGCGTAGCGGTCGGATTTGCCGAAAGCGCGGCACAAACTGGGTCGTTCCAGCTCGACGGCACCGGAAGCGCCTATCTCATGCAGCTCGATTATCGGCCGCTCGCATGGCTCGGCTTGCAAGCGACGCAGTCCTTTCTCAGTGAGAACGATACGGTGCTCGGCGGAGTGTCGACCGGCGCGCTTGCGTTCGGCTCGGGCGCTTCGACGGTTGCGACCGGGGGCGCCGTGTCGATCGAAGTTCTTCCGCGTCTGAGCGTGCGGCTACATTATACCGAGAGCGTGACGGAGACGAGCGCGGCACCGGGCAGCCTTTTCCGCGCGATCGATCCCTTGGAGAGCCGCGCTTACGGCGCCTCTCTGATCCGCACTGGACTTTTCGGCGCGAACGATCAGATCGGCATCAGCGTCAGCAGGCCTTTGCAGGTGCATGCGGGCGAGGCCGTGCTCGACACGCCGACGGGTCAGACGATTGACGGCGATGTGATCTACAAACGCAGCGTCGTGCCGATGGCTCCGGACGCCGCGCAGACGGATTTCGATCTCGGCTATCAGGCGTCGCTCTCGCCGCAATTGTCGCTGGGGCTCAACGCCTTCTATCAGGACGAGGTCAATAACGAGCCGGGCGAATGGAACGCCGGGGTCGTGGGCAGGGTGCGGCTCGTGCTGCAACCGGAGTAGCGGGTGGGGATGGTGCCGCAAGAGGGATTCGAACCCCCGACCCCATCATTACGAATGATGTGCTCTACCAGCTGAGCTATTGCGGCTTATGGGCTTGGCCCAAGCTGACTTAAGGCCAATGCTCCCACGATGCAAGATGACGGGAGCGGCGGAAGAAGCCGAAAACTAGCGGATTTGCGCCGCGCGCAGGCGCTCGAGCGAAGTCGGGCTCTCGTCGGGCTCGCCCTGGCCGACGCCTGGATCGTCCGGAGGTCGCTCCGGCACGAAAATGGCCGGCTGCGCCGCGACCGGCGCCGCAGGCGCGGGCTTTTCCGGCGGCTCGACGGGCCCATCCTTGACAGCATCGCCTTCGACGGCTTGCTCGCGCCGCTCCGGCCGCGCTTGAGGCTGCGGCGCAATCGCCCGCGGCGCTTCCACAGGAGCGGGCGCCGGCGGCTCCTCGATCAGAAGCGTGTCGTCGCCGCGGCCGATCAAATCCACCGGCGCCTTCCACTCGAAGGCGTCGACCGCGCCCGTCACCGGCGAGACCGGCAGCCAGCGATCCGAGACATAGCCGTCGGCAATCCAGGCGCGGTCGCGCGGGGCCCGCAGCGCACGCGCGAGCCATTCGCGCTCCTTGCCCTTGTCGCCGAATTCGCCAAGCTCGATGCGGGCCATCAAGGTGCACATGCGCGCCGAAGGCCGGTCTTCGAGATAGGGCGCGAGTGCCGCCCGCGCCTCCGTCCAATCATGCGCCTCGATCGCGGCATTGGCGACGGCAAGCGGCCCCTCGATGTCGCCCGGGGCGAGACTCGCGAGATACTTAACCCGCTTCAAGCGCTCGCGCGGCGGATCGCCTGGATGGGCGTAGGCATAGACGAGAGCGAGGTCAGGATGCGGCGCGAGTTTCCAGGTTCGCGCGATGACGCGTGAAGCGAGTCTTGTTTCGCCTTTGGAGGCGAGGATGCGTCCGGCAATCTCGGCCGCCGGCACGAGCGAGGGCGCAAGCCGCAAGGCTTCGCTTGCGAGCGCAAGCGCCTTGTCCGGATTCGACGCTTCGAGATCGCGCGCCTCCGCCGTCAGCAGTACGGCGCGGCGGCGCTGCGCCGTATCGTGATCGACATGGCCGTTCTGCCGCGCAATTGCGAGTGTATCGAGGGCGCCGGCGTAATCGCCGGCGCGCGCCTGCAGGTCGAACAGCGCATTGACGCCCCAGGCGAGCTTTGGGTCGCGCTTCACCGCCTGTTCGGCGAGAAGCAGAGCGGCTCTGCTATCGTTGCTTCTGCTTGCTTCGAGGAAAAGACCGCGCAGGCCGAGCAATTGCGTCTCGGGGCGGTCGAGCATGGCCTCGAAGGCGCGCCGCGCGGCGGCCCTGTCGCCCTTTAGCTGCGCCGTCTGCGCCCTGAGCAGGGCGGTGAGCGGCTCGCGCGGCAGGTTGCGCCCGGCGATGCCGGCATAACGCTGGGCCTGGGAACGGTCGCCGACACCGACGGCGAGGAGCCCGCGCGAAAGCGCATCGAAGCCCTGCTGCCGGCGCCGCTCGCGCAAATAGGCCGCGACCGCGGCGGGCCGGGTGAAGAGGTAATGCAGAAGCGCGTAGCCAAGAATGAGCGCCGCGACCAAAGCAAGCAGCGCAAGCGCTCCCACGAAGGCCGAAGTCTCGACGCGATAGCCGAGCCATTCCAATGTGATGGTACCGGGACGGTCGGCGAGCCAAGCCAGACCTGCCGCCGCGGCGATCACTGCGAGCATGAAAATGAAGATGCGGATCATCGGCCTTAAGGTTGCTGGGCGTCCGCGTCAGGACTCAGGGAGATCAAGAGCTGGCCTTCGAGTCGTGTCATCGTCTCGTCGGCGCCGAGCCGCGCACGCGCTTCGCCGAGCCAAGTCGAGAAGGCGTCGTGCGGGGGGCGGGCGAGCGTCTCGATTTCCTTCACCGCGCCTGAAAGATCGCCCTTGCCAAGCGCCGCGCCGGCTCTGGCGATGACGGCAGAGGGTCCCTCGCCCGCAGGCGCTTCGCCGATCTTCTCGATCTTCACCAGCGATTGCGCGCTCGCCATCATTTTGTCGAGAAGGGAAGCGTCCTTAGGCGGCGCCGCAGCGACAAGCGCTTTCTCGCTTGCTTCTGCGAAAGAGCGGTTCAAGTCGGACAGCGTGGCGATGCCCGTTTGGGCGTGCGCGGAGAGAATGCCGAGATCGCCGGGCGCGGCCGCAAGCGTGCTAAGCGTGTCGAGTTCCGCCGCATAGGGACGGCCGCTATCCACCGCCGCGCGGAGATTGGCGAAGGCGATCGCAATAGCCGCCGTCTTCGCTTGCGCGGATTCCTTGCCGACGCTGCTGGCGAGATCGGGCATCAGCGTTTCGAGCTTGGCGATGCGCTCGGAAAGCGCATTCAGCTCAGAGCCGACATCGACGGCTCCGAGTTCGGCCTCCGCGAGCGCTCCCACCTTGGCTTCGATCGAGGCGATTTCCTTTTGCAGGCCGGCGAGCGCTTCCGCATCCTTTCCCCCTGCTTGCACCGCGGCGATCTTGTCGTTCAGCCGCTGCTCGGCCTCGGCGATTTGCTGCGCGATCGCCGCGGCCGAAGCGACGGAACCGCCCTCGCTTGCCGTATCGGCGAGAGCCTTGAGGGAAGACTCGAGTTGCGCGACGCGGTTCTCAGTGGCGGCAAGTTGCGTCGCCGCCTGGGCCGAACTGGCTTCGAGCGCTGCCAGGCGCGTGTCGAGCCGCTCCAACGCCTTCGCGTCGGCCGAAGGAGGCGCGGGCGCGGATTCGAGCTTGGCGAGCCGATCCTGAATTCCCGCAAGCTCCGGCGGACTGCTTTCGGCGCCAAGGTCAAGGGCGCCCCAGGCAAGAGCGAGGGCAATGACGCCGATCAGGCCGCCGAGGAGACCCGCGGCGAGATGCGTCATGAAACGCTTGAACCCGGACAGGCTTGTGCGCGGCGGCCCCGCGGCGCCCCTTGCGGCTTCCGCTGCTTCTTGCGACGGCCCGCCGTCCCCCGCTTTCGTTTCCAAGGCAGGATCGAGCCCGGCGGCAGGCGAAGGCTCCGCCACAATTTCGGTCGCGGTACCTTCGATTGTCTGCGCCGGACGCTTGGCCAGTCCGCCGTCACCTTTGCCGAAAGGTTCTGCCATTGCGCCTAATCGTCAGAATTGAACCGCCTCAAAGATGCCGCCTCAGAGTCTACGAGCGCAAGGACATCTTCCTCGCGCGGCAAAGCCGCCACCCGAACCGGGAAACCAAGCGGGGCCACATGCTCTGCTACCGCCTTGGAAAGGCAATAGCAAATGGGAGCTTCCGCTGGCCCTAGCGTGCCGAGCATTGCGGTTAACGCGGCAAAAGTTTTGGCCGTGCGCGGCGACATGAGGATGACGCCGTCGAGCCTGCCGGATGTAAGCGAATCGGCGGCTGCGGCGGGAAGTTGTCGCACCGGAACGGCGCGGTAGAGCACGGGGCGCCTGACCGAAAAGCCCTGCGCTTCGAGCGCCTCCTTCAAATCGAAGGCGAGCTTCTCGCCGGCGAGATGCACCAAGGGCCCTTGGAGAGGATCGAGTTCCGCCAAAATCAACGCGGCGAGGTCGGCTCCCGTTCCGGGGCCGATCATCACGTCGTTAAAACCGAGAGCTTGCGCCTCGGCCGCGGTCCCCTCGCCCACGGCCAAGATCGGCAGCTTGAAAGCTTGTTCGCGCTCGGGATGCGCCGCAAGCGCGCGAAGCGCGTTGCGACTCGTGGCAAGCAAAGCTTGCGCGCCGTCGAGCTCGAGCGGCACAGCGCCGAGGAACTCGATGGCAAGAAGCGGCGCCACCACCACTTCATGACCGCGCGCCGCCAGCATTTCAGCTTGCCACGTCGCGTCGGGTTCGGGTCTCGTGACGAGGAGACGCATCAGGCGAGCTTCGCCATGAATCCTGCGCCCGCGCGCGCAAGCAGCTCGCTGCCGGCGTCGGCGCCAATTTCGCGCGCGTGCTTCATGGCACCCTTCGTTTCGATATCGTACCACTCGCTGCCATCGGGCAGGAGAATAAGCCCGCGAAAGCGCAGCAAGCCGTCTTCGATCTCGGCTAGGCCGGCGATCGGCGTCTTGCACGACCCATCAAGCCGGGAGAGGAAGCTCCGCTCGCAGGCGACGGCCGTCGCCGCCATCTCATCGTTCAACGCAGAAACGAGTGCGCGGGTTCTTGCATCATCTTCGCGGCAAGTGATGCCTATCGCTCCTTGCGCCACCGCAGGCAGCATCTCCTCGGTCGCGAGAATGGAGGTCGCATGTGAAGCCAGCCCCAATCGCTCGAGTCCCGCGAGGGCAAGCAGAGTCGCGTCGGCCTTGCCGTCTTCCAGCTTCTTGAGCCGGGTTTCGACATTGCCGCGAAAATCGACGACGCGAAGGTCAGGACGAAGGCGCCTGACTTGCGCTGCGCGGCGCAGAGAGGAGGTGCCGACCGCGGCGCCGGGCGGCAGTTCGGCAAGGGTGGGGGCCTTCTTGGAGATGAAGGCATCGCGCACATCGGCGCGCGGGAGAACGGCGGCGATGCTAATTCCGGCGGGAAGTTCGGCCGGCAAATCCTTCATCGAGTGCACCGCGAGGTCGACGTCGCCGCGCAACAACGCTTCGTCGATTTCCTTGGTGAACAGGCCCTTGCCGCCGAATTCGCGCAACGGCTTGTCCTTGATGCGATCGCCCGAGGTGGTGATCACGTTCAAGCCGATGTCGCCCTCGCCGAGGCCGTTCGCTTCGAGGAGACGCGCCCATACGTACCGCGCCTGCCAAAGTGCGAGCGGGCTTCCTCTGGTGCCGATGAGAAGCGGCCGGGACAATTGGCGTCTCCTACGCGGATCATCACCCGAAAGCGGGGTGATCCAGTACCCACTGCGTGCAGGAAGCTACCTTAGGGATTACTGGATTGCACTGTCGGGCCGGGCAATGACAGGCTTTTATTCGTGAAAAGCAATCCTGTAAAAGGCCTGGGATGCAAAACACGAAAGCCGCCACGTTAACCGTGCTCGGCATCGAGACGAGTTGCGACGAAACCGCCGCAGCAGTCGTCCGCCATGCGTCGCACGGGCGCGGCGACATTCTTTCGAGCGTCGTGCGCTCGCAGCTCGACTTGCATGCGGCCTATGGAGGGGTGGTGCCGGAGGTCGCCGCGCGGGCGCATGTCGATCTGCTTGATGTCGCCGTCAAGCAGGCGTTGGCGGACGCGAAACTCGACTTCAGCGCGATCGACGCGGTGGCGGCTGCGGCGGGTCCAGGCCTTGTTGGCGGCCTAATCGTCGGGATCACCACGGGAAAGGCTATCTCGCTCGCGTTGAGGCGCCCGTTCATCGCCGTGAACCATCTTGAAGCACACGCGCTGACGGCCGGCCTCACCGACAATCTCGCCTTTCCCTATCTCTTGCTGCTCGTTTCCGGCGGCCATACTCAGCTCGTCATCGTTAAAGATGTCGGCGCCTACGAGCGGCTCGGAACCACTCTCGACGACGCGCTTGGCGAAGCCTTCGACAAGGCAGCAAAGCTGCTCGGCCTGCCTTATCCGGGAGGCCCGGAAGTCGAGCGCGCCGCTTTGCGCGGGCGCCCAACCATTCCCCTGCCCCGCCCGATGCTCGGACGGAGCGAGCCGCATTTCTCTCTCGCCGGATTGAAGACGGCGCTCAGGCACGAGGCCCTGGCGCGGGCGCCGCTTACGGGGCAGGACGTCGCCGATCTTTGTGCCAGCTTTCAGGAGGCGGTCGCCGATATCGTCCGCGACCGCACCGAACGCGCGTTCTCGCTCTACGAAGAGCGGCTCGGTCCGGACGCACAAAAGGCGCTGGTGGTGGCCGGCGGCGTCGCCGCCAACAAACGGCTCGAGGCCGCGCTCGCAGAGGTTGCCCGCGACCATGGCTTTCGCCTCATTGTGCCGCCGTCCGAACTTTGCACCGACAATGCCGCCATGGTCGCCTGGGCCGGCGCCATGCGTCTGGCGCGCGGGCTCACCGACGATCTTTCCGCGCCGGCAAGGGCGCGCTGGCCGCTCGACCCAGACGCGCCGCCAGCCATCGGCGCCGGCGTCAAGGCTTAGATTGCAGGTGCCATCAGCACTTGCCGATGTCTCCCGCGACCTTGATTATGCCGGTGGGCACGCTTCGCTCGGGCTAGGGACTTGGGGACGGCATGGGACTGCAAACGGTAGGGATCGTCGGCGCGGGCGCATGGGGAACTGCACTTGCCGTGGTAGCGCGGCGCGCGGGCCGCGATGTCCTGATTTGGGCATTTGAGCCGGAAACGGTCGCGGCCATCAACGGTGAGCACCGCAACGAGACTTTTCTTCCCGCAATCCCGCTCGATCCCGCCATCGAGGCGACTGGGCGGCTGAACGAAGTCGCAAACTGCGATGTCCTTTTGCTCGCGACCCCGGCGCAGCACGTGCGCAAGATCGCCGGCAAACTTGCGCCCTATTGCAAAGAAGACCAGCCGCTCGTGTTGTGCTCGAAGGGCATCGAGCAGACGAGCGGCAAACTGCTTACGGAGGTGGTGGAGGAGGTTGCGTCAACCGAGCAGATTGCCGTGCTGTCGGGACCGAGCTTCGCGGCGGAAGTCGCCCGCGGGCTGCCGGCGGCGGTGACGCTTGCTACGGCGGAAGAGGCATTGGGCCGTGCGCTCGCGCATGCATTGAGCCACCAGCCCTTCCGCTGCTACTGGAGCGACGACGTCTTGGGGGCGGAGATCGGCGGCGCGGTGAAGAATGTTTACGCCATCGCCGCCGGAATTGTAGCCGGCAAGAATTTCGGCGCCAGCGCCCATGCGGCGCTTGTCACCCGCAGCTTCGCCGAGATGATGCGCTTTGGCGCCGCGCTCGGCGCGCGCCGTGAGACGCTAACCGGACTTTCCGGCCTCGGCGATCTGATCCTCACCTGCGGCAGCGATCAATCGCGCAACCGTTCGCTCGGGATTGCACTCGGACAAGGCAAGAGCCTGGACGAAGCGCTCGGCAAGCGGCCGACCGTCATCGAAGGCGTCTATACCGCGAGCGCGCTCGCGGAGATGGCTCAAGCGCGCGGCATCGACATGCCGATCGCGCAAGCCGTGCATGCGGTGATCTCGGGGCGCGCCGGCGTGGACGAAGCGATCGGCGCGCTCCTCGCGCGTCCGCTCCGGGCCGAAGTATAAGGGGGTAGACATGCTGTACGCGCTCATCTGCACCGACAAGCCGGACAGCCTCGACAAGCGCATGGCGCACCGGCCCGAGCATGTCGCCTATCTCAAGAGCCTCGGCGACAAGCTCGCCTTCGCCGGGCCTTTCCTCAAGGAGGACGGCAAGACAATGTGCGGAAGCCTGGTGGTGATCGAGGCGGACTCCATCGACGCCGCGCAGGAAATCGCTGCCGGCGACCCCTTCGCCAAGATCGGTCTCTTCGAAAAAGTCGAGATCAGGCCTTGGCTGTGGGTGATGAACAAGCCGGAAAAGACGTAAGCCCATGAGGTCCGCGATGGCTTATTGGCTGATGAAATCCGAGCCGGAAACCTGGTCGTGGGAGCAGCAGAAAAAGGCAGGCAAGAAAGGCGCCGAATGGGACGGCGTTCGCAACTTCCAGGCGCGCTCGAACATGCGCAAAATGAAACGCGGCGATCTCGCCTTCTTCTATCATTCGGGCGAGGAGAAGGCGGTGGTCGGCATCGTCAAGGTGGTGAAGGAGGCGCATCCCGATTCCACGGACCCGACCGGCCAGTGGGAATGCGTGGACGTGGCGGCGGTAAAGGCTTTGCCGAGACCGGTGACGCTCGCAGAGATCAAGGCGACGCCGGCGCTGAAGAACATGACGCTCGTGCGCGTCTCGCGGCTCTCGGTGCAGCCGGTGAGCGAAGCCGAGTGGCGCAAGGTCTGCGCCCTGGGAGGACTTTCCGAGCCGCCGCAAGCTTAGTGCCGCCAATCCACGTCCTGAGGTAGATTGAACGACACTCAAACTAGGAGGGGGCGCCATGAGCTTCGCAGGAGTGAACTATATCGCCGTGATCATCGCCGCTTTGGCCGGTTTCGGCCTCGGCGCCATCTGGTATACGCTGCTCGCCAAGCCATGGATGCACGCCGCCGGCCTTACCGAGGCCGAATGCAAGGAGCGGAATCAAGGCGCGGCCAAGATCGTGCCGTTCGTCATCTCCATCGTCGCCTTGTTCGTCATGGCCTGGATGCTCGCCGGCGTGATGGGACATATCGGCGACATCAGCATCAGAGGCGGCGTCATCACCGGCTTCTTCGTCTGGCTCGGCTTCGTCATCACCAGCATGGGCGTCAATCACGCCTTTGGCGGCGCCAAGCCGATGCTGACCGCGATCGACGGATTCTATTGGCTCGCGGTGCTGCTCATCCAGGGCGCGGTGATCGGCGCTTTCGGAGTCTAAAAGACGGCGTTACCTTAAGCCAGCAGCGCCGGTCCACGGCGCGCGTGTAGGGAGGCATAGGGCGATGGCCGAACACACACCGTTCAAGGTGGAAACCGTCAAGGTCCCGAAGAAATGGAAGGAGCGCGCCCACGTCGACAAGGCCGCGTACGAAAAGCTCTACCGCAAGAGCATCGAGAACCCAGACAAGTTCTGGGGCAAACAAGGCCGCCGCATCGATTGGATCAAGCCCTATAGCGTCGTCAAGAACACTTCCTTCGCCTATCCCGACGTCTCGATCAAATGGTATGAGGACGGCACTCTCAACGTCTCGGCCAATTGCCTCGACCGTCATTTGAAGAAGCGGGGTAAGCAGACCGCGATCATTTTCGAGCCCGACGATCCGAGCGCGGAAGCGAGGCACATCACCTATCGCGAGCTCTACGAACAAGTCTGCCGCCTTTCCAATGTTTTGAAAGCGCAAGGCGTCGGAAAAGGCGACCGGGTGACGATCTATCTGCCGATGATTCCGGAAGCGGCCGTGGCCATGCTCGCTTGCGCGCGCATCGGTGCCGTCCATTCCGTCGTATTTGGCGGTTTTTCTCCTGACTCGCTCGCCGGCCGCATCGAGGACTGCCAATCGAAGTTCCTCATCACCGCCGACGAAGGCGTGCGCGGCGGCCGCAAGGTGCCGCTGAAAGTGAATGCCGACGAGGCGATTAAAAAGGCCGGCTTCATCGAGAAGGTGCTCGTCGTCAAGCACACCGGCGCGCAGGTACCTTGGACTCCGGGCCGCGATCTCTGGTACGACGGCGAGATGGCAAAGGCCGCGCCGGAATGTCCGGCGGAGGAGATGAACGCCGAGGACCCGCTCTTTATCCTTTACACCTCGGGATCGACGGGCAAACCGAAGGGCGTGCTGCACACCTCAGGCGGATATCTCGTCTTCGCCGCGATAACGCATCAGCTCGTGTTCGACTATCACGACGGCGACATCTATTGGTGCACGGCCGATGTCGGGTGGGTGACGGGCCACAGCTATATCGTCTACGGACCGCTCGCCAATGGCGCCACCACGCTTATGTTCGAAGGCGTGCCCAATTATCCCGACCCCTCGCGCTTCTGGCAGGTCGTGGACAAGCACAAGGTCAACATTTTCTACACTGCGCCGACGGCGATCCGCGCGCTGATGGGACTCGGCGACGACTTCGTGAAGCGCACCAGCAGGAAATCGCTCAAGCTGCTCGGCACGGTCGGCGAGCCGATCAATCCCGAAGCCTGGGAGTGGTACTACCACGTGGTCGGCGACGGCCGCTGCCCCATCGTCGATACCTGGTGGCAGACCGAGACCGGCGGCATTCTGATTACGCCGCTTCCCGGCGCGACCAAGCTGAAACCGGGTTCGGCGACGTTGCCCTTTTTCGGGGTGCAGCCAGCGATCGTCGACACCGAAGGCCATGTGCTGGACGGTCCGGCGCAGGGCAACCTCGTCATTCTCGACGCTTGGCCCGGTATGATGCGCACGGTCTATGGCGATCACAAGCGCTTCGTGGAGACCTACTTCTCCACCTACAAGGGCAAGTACTTCACCGGCGACGGCTGCCGGCGCGACGAGGACGGCTATTACTGGATCACGGGGCGGGTCGACGATGTCATCAACGTTGCCGGCCACCGCATGGGAACGGCGGAGGTTGAGTCCGCACTCGTCGCCCATCCCAAGGTCTCTGAGGCCGCCGTGGTCGGCTATCCGCACGACATCAAGGGCCAGGGGATTTATTGCTACGTGACGCTGATGGCCGGCGAGACCTGGTCGGAGGAGCTGCGCAAAGAATTGCGCGACTGGGTGCGGAAGGAGATCGGCCCGATCGCCTCGCCCGATCTCATCCAGTTCGCTCCGGCCCTGCCCAAGACGCGATCCGGCAAGATCATGCGCCGTATCTTGCGCAAGATCGCCGAGGACGATTTTTCCAACCTCGGGGATACCTCGACGCTCGCCGACCCAACCGTGGTCGCCGATTTGATCGAGCACCGGCAGAACCGGCGTCAGGCTTAAAAGCGCGGGTCAGTTTTCGGCTGAACCGGTAACGCTGTGCAGGAGAGCTGCCTCGCTTCCGCTTAAGAGGCGCGACACCTGCGTGATGAGGCTCGTCCACGCGTCTTTGGTCTGGCGCGTGAGCTGCTTCTCAAGCGAACGCTCGAGCGTCCATGTCCAGGCCTTGCCCATGAGCCTATAGTCGCGCACCTTCATGCCGAGCATGCGCTGGCGCACACCGAGCAGTCTCAAGGTCGGCGCCAGGCAATCGTCATATTTCAGTGCGATGACGGTGAGCTTCGCCGCCGCCATGAATTTGCGGCCGAGCTTCTTCGGATCGCTGCCGAAACGCTCGCGCAAGGCGGGATCGAGGCGATAAAGCTTCAGAAAGAACAACTGACCGACGAGTTCGAGCGCGGGTTCGAGCTTGACGAAGCTTTGGTGGATCAGCCGCTTTTGCGCCGGCGTCAAAAGAATCTCGCCGGCGCCGAAGGGTGCGGGCTCGACACGGGGGATACTTCTGACAGGACGAGGATCGAGGACGGCTGACATCGCGGGCTACTCCGTGAGAACGAACACTTCCAAAAGCATGCCGGCACAGCCCTTGAGGAAGCGTTAAGGTAACCGGAACGGAAATAACAGGATTGCCCTGCCATGGTCGTTTGTGTCATTGTTTGTGTAGACACTCACACATGGCAACCAACCTTTCCATTGATCCGGAACTCATCGAGCTCGCGCTCGCGCTCAGCGGTGAGCGCACCAAGAAGGCCGCTGTCACCAAGGCGCTTCAGGAGTTTATTGCGCGCCGGAAGCAAAAGCGGCTTCTCGAGCTGTTCGGCAAACTTGAGTGGGACTCTTCCTACGACTACAAAGCCGAACGTAGCCGCAAGTGAGCCTTTTCGTTGATACCAGCGTTTGGTCTCTCGCCCTTCGGCGTGACTCACCGCCTGCGGTGCGCGAAGTTCACGCTCTTGCCCGTGCCCTTGAGACGGGGGAAGAGATCGTGACGACCGGGCTTGTGCTTCAGGAGCTTCTGCAAGGATTCTCGGGGCCGAAAAACAAGCAGCAAGTTTTGGATCGTTTCGCGGCAATTCCATTGATCCCGCCGGACCGTCTCGACCACGTTGAAGCAGCAGCCCTGTTCAATCGTTGTCGGCGTGCAGGTTTCCAAATTGGAGTGATCGATGCGCTCCTCGTCCAGCTTTGCTTACGTTGGAACCTAACCATGCTCACGACTGATAGCGATTTCCGCCGCATTGCCAAGTATTGCGACTTGAAGCTTTGGGGTGACGCTTCCTTTTGAAGTGCGGTGGCTTGCCATACAGGTTCCGGCTTCCAACATAACAGCAAGATTAGCGGGCTTGACCCGGCGTTGGAGGCCCTGAACCATGAGTTATTTGCGGACTGCTATTCTGCTCGCGGCGCTGACGGCGCTGTTCATGGGCATCGGTTTCCTCATCGGCGGCCAGAGCGGCATGTGGATCGCGCTGCTGATCGCCGGCGGCATGAATCTGTTCGCCTACTGGAACTCCGACAAGATGGTCTTGCGCATGTATGGCGCACAAGAGGTGGACGCACGTTCCGCGCCCGAACTCTACGACTTGGTGCGCCAGCTCGCCGCCAATGCCGGACTGCCGATGCCGCGCGTTTATATCATGGACAATCCGCAGCCGAACGCCTTCGCCACCGGACGGAACCCGCAGAATGCGGCAGTGGCGGTGACGACCGGCCTCATGCATACCGTCGACAAGCAGGAGCTTGCCGGCGTGATCGCGCATGAGCTCGGGCACATCAAGAACCGCGACACGCTGCTGATGACCGTCACCGCGACGCTCGCCGGCGCGATCTCCATGCTCGCCAATTTTGGCCTCTATTTCGGCGGCGGCCGCAACAATAACGGCCATATCGGCATTATCGGCACGCTGATGCTGGTCATCCTCGGCCCGCTCGCCGCGGCGCTGGTGCAGATGGCGATCAGCCGCACGCGCGAATACGAAGCCGACCGCGAAGGCGCCGAGATCAGCGGACGGCCGCTGTGGCTCGCCTCGGCGTTGCGCAAGATTGCGGGCGCGGCGGAGCGCATCCCCAATTACGAGGCCGAACGTAATCCAGCCTCGGCGCATCTCTTCATCGTCAACCCGCTCTCCGGCGCGCGCATGGACAATCTTTTCTCCACCCATCCCAATGTGGAGAACCGCATCGCACGGCTGCAAGAGATGGCGCGCGAGATGGGCGAAGGCGGTGGTCCCCCGCGCGCAGCCGCGGAAGAGGAAGGTCCCTGGTCCGCGCGCCGCACGGCCTCCCGTGGCGGCCCTTGGGACTGAGTCTCCAATCGTCATTAGCCGGGCTTGACCTGGCATCAAGGGCCGCACTGTGCGAATCCGCGGCCCCTGGATGCGCAGCGCGAGGCCGGGCATGACGGAAAGAGATCCACAATGAGAAGTTCCGACCAGTCTACCGGGGCATGGGCGCGAGAGGCGCAAGTCGGCCTTCCGGCGCGAAGAGCTGCCGCCGAAGTGCTCTCCGCCGTCTTGCAAAAGAAGCAGCCGCTCGACGACGTTCTCGGCCGCTCGCTCGAGGGCGGCTTCATGTTCAATCTGCCGCAACGCGACCGCGCGCTCACCCGCGCCATCGTCGCGGCTTCGCTCCGGCGCAAGGGCGAACTCGATCATGTGCTTGGCGCCTTTCTCGAACGCGGGATGCCGGAGAAGGCTGGCTTGCTTTATCCGATCCTGCTTTCGGGTGCGGCGCAGCTCGTCTTTCTGAAGACGCCGCCGCATGCCGCGATCGATCTTGCCGTCAGGCTCGCGCAAAACGATCCGCGCGCACGCCGTTACGACAAGCTCGTCAATGCGGTGCTTAGGCGGGTCGCGCAGGAGGGCGAGCGGATCGCGGCCACGCTCGACGCCGCGCGCATCGACACGCCGGACTGGCTGTGGAGTCGCTGGGCGCAGAGTTGGGGCGAAGAGCGCGCGCGCAAGATCGCCGAAGCGCATCTTCATGAGCCGCCGCTCGATCTCAGCGTGAAGAAAGATTCGGAGCTTTGGGCCGAGCGGCTCGCGGGCCGCGTGCTGCCGGGCGGGAGCGTACGTATCCTGCCAAAGGGCCGCATCGAGCAGCTTCCAGGCTTCGCGGAAGGGCAATGGTGGGTGCAGGACGTCGCGGCGTCATTGCCTGTGCGGCTCCTCGGCGACGTCAAGGGCAAGCGCGTCGCCGATCTGTGCGCTGCGCCAGGCGGAAAGACTGCCCAGCTTGCCCTCGCCGGCGCGTCGGTGGTGGCGGTCGATAATTCTAAGCCGAGGCTTGCGCTGCTCGGCGAAAACCTCGCAAGGCTCGGGTTCGAGGCTGAGGCGGTGCAGGCCGACGCCGCAAGCTGGCAACCCGGCGAAAACTTCGATGCGGTGCTGCTCGACGCGCCCTGCTCTTCCACCGGCACCATCCGCAGACACCCAGACATCCCCTATACCAAGTCGGCGAATGACATCGCCGGCCTCGCAGCCTTGCAGGCGCGGCTCCTCGACAATGCGGCAAGGTTCGTCAAGCCCGGGGGTAGGCTCGTCTATTCGACCTGTTCGCTCGAGCCGGAGGAGGGCGAAGCGCAAATAGCGGCTTTTCTTGTCCGGCATCGCAATTTCCGTCTCGACGCGGTCGAGCCGCAGGAGGTTTTCGGCCAGAACGACTGGATTGCACCCTCCGGGATTTTGCGTACGTTTCCCTACGAGCTCAGGGTCGACGGCCCGGAATGGAACGGAATGGACGGTTTTTTTGCCACACGGCTTACCCGCTTCGACTAAGGGGCCGTATCGGGCTTGATCGGAAGGGGAAGCCGCCCGACAATGCTCCCCTCAGCATGCGCGGGGAGGTCCCGCGCCCCCACGTGGCGGCGCGGGCGGCAGCTTGGGAGACTAGACGGCATGGCGGCTGATTCTCAGCCCTACGAGCGCGGCCAACGCAATCCGGCGGCGCGCCTCAGCGGCCCGAGCGCCTTTCGCCGCTTCATGCTTGCGAGCATGGCGAGCCTATCCTATCCCGGCACCAAGGCTGAACAGCTTCTGCTCGCCCCGCAGGAACTGAGGACCGCCGATCCGAGCTTCGCCACCGAGCTTTATAACGGGCATTTCGGCCTGGCGGGACGGCTTGCCGAGGTCGAAGCCGGCTCTCCCTTCGAGATTGAACCTCCTTCCGAAGCTTGGGCGCGCGAACTTTACGGTTTTGGCTGGCTCAGACATTTGCGCGCGGCCGGTTCGGAACTGTCGCGCGAGCAGGCCAGAGTTCTGGTCAACGATTTCATCGCGCTCAAACGAACCATCCCGCCGCTCGCCTGGGAGCCGGAGATCGTCGGGCGCAGAGTCATTTCCTGGCTGTCGAACTCGGTGCTGATCCTCGATTCCGGCGACCCGGAAGGCTACGAGACCTTTCTCCGCTCGCTCACGTCCCAGCTTCGTTATCTGTCGGCAAGCTACCGAAAGGGCCCCGACGGCGTGCCGCGGCTCGTCGCCCTGATGGCGCTGATCTATGCCGGGCTCTGCATCGCCGAGCAGCAGGCCGTGGTCGATCGCTATTCGCGTCCCTTCTGCAAAGAACTCGAGCGGCAGATTCTGCCCGACGGCGGGCATATCTCGCGCAACCCCGAGGCGCTGGTCGAGCTTCTGCTCGATCTTTTGCCGCTCAGGCATTGCTTCGTCGCGCGCGACCGCACCCCGCCGAAGGAACTCACCGACGCGATCGACCGCATCATGCCGATGCTCCGCTTCTTCCGTACCGGCGACGGCACGCTCGCCCGCTTCAACGGCGCCGGTCCCACCCCGACCGACGCGCTCGCCACTGTGCTCGCTTACGACGACGTGGAAGGAAAGCCCGTCCGCGGCGCCACCAATTCGGGCTATGTGCGGCTCGAATGCGAATCGACGCTAATCGTCGTCGATATCGGCGCGGCGCCGCCGCCCTCGCTCAGTGCAAACGCCCATGCCGGCTTTCTTTCCTTCGAACTCAGTTCCGGCAACTGCCCGATCATCGTCAATTGCGGCGCGCCGCCGCCGCATCACGACGAATGGCGTCCCTTCTCGCGCTCGACGCCCGCGCATTCGACGCTGTCCTTCGAGGAGACTTCGTCGGCGGACTTTTCGACGACAGGAGCGAACGGAAGCAGCATCGCCCCGGACGCGCCGCTCACGGGGCCGGTGAATGCGCAAGCTTCTTTTTCCGATCAGAGCGACAATCTCAGGGTCAAAGGCAGCCATGACGGCTACATGGCCGATTTCGGCGTGAGCCACGCGCGGCAATTCCTGATTGCGCCGGACGGACTCCTCATCTCGGCCGAAGACAAGCTGACCGCTCCGGTCGGTCTGAAGAGCCCCGACGGCGCCATGATCGGCGGCGAATACGCCATCCGCTTCCACCTGCACCCCAGCGTGAAGGCCGAACTCGAGGGCGGCGGCGCAAGCGCTCTGCTTACGCTTCCAAACGGCGAGAAATGGCGCATCGGCTCGAATGCGCCGGAGACGCGCATCGAAGAGAGCTTCTACCTCGCCGACGCGCGCGGTCCGCAAGCGAGCTCGCAAGTCGTGCTCGGCGGCATGATGGGCGAAGCCTTCGAGGTCAGGATCGTGTGGAACATCGAGCGCGTAACCGACGGCGCGGGCGGGCATCCGCTCGTCGATCCCAACGATACCGCGCCCGACGCAGTGTAGTGCCTTATCCGCCTGTTCACGTCATCGCCGGGCTTGACCCGGCGATCCAGGGGCCGCTAGCTCCGAATTCTTTGGCCCTCAATGCCCGGCTCAAGGCCGGGCATGACGAGGAGCGTGTTGAAGCTCTAGAGCGTTGCAAATGACGAAAAGAAAAATCGCCCGCGCTCTCGTCTCGGTGAGCGATAAGACCGGTCTTGCCGATTTCGCCCGCGCGCTGGCCCGCCACGGAGTGGAGATCGTCTCGACCGGCGGCACGGCGAAGCTCCTGCGCGAGACCGGTATCGCCGTGACCGACGTCGCCGAGATCACCGGCTTCCCCGAGATGATGGACGGGCGAGTGAAGACGCTGCACCCGAAGATTCACGGCGGTGTGCTCGCCAAGCGCGAGAACGAGGCGCATCTTAAGGCCCTGGCCGAGCACGAAATTCCCACCATCGATCTGCTGGTGGTCAATCTCTATCCCTTCGAGCAGACGGCCGCCTCCGGCGCGAGCTTTGAAACCTGCATCGAAAATATCGACATCGGCGGGCCGGCTTTGATCCGCGCCGGGGCCAAGAACCATGAGGCAGTGACGGTTGTGGTCGATCCGGCCGACTATGACGCCGTGATTGAGGAGATGGAGGCGCATGGCGGAGCGACAACGCTCGGCTTGCGCCAAAAACTCGCCGCGCGCGCTTTTGCCCGCACGGCGCAATATGACGCCGCGATCGGCGCCTGGTTCGCGGGCGCGCT
>DATLXW010000105.1:0-13662 GCA_035575415.1 Methyloceanibacter sp.
AAATTCGATCGCCCCGAGCTTGTCGAAATTGAACGACACCGCGCCGGTCTCGCCCAGATTGCCGCCGAACTTGGAGAAGACCGAGCGCACCTCGCTCGCGGTCCGGTTGCGGTTATCGGTCAGCGCCTCGACGATGACGCCGACGCCGCCCGCGCCGAAACCCTCGTAGCGCACAGCCTCGTAGTTCTCGCCGCCCGCCTCCTGGCTCTTCTTGATAGCGCGCTCGATATTGTCCTTGGGCATGTTCTGCGCCCGCGCCGCGGCGACGGCGGTCCGAAGCCGCGGATTCATAGCGGGGTCTGGCAGCCCCATCTTCGCCGCAGCAGTGATCTCGCGCGCGAGCTTGGAAAAGAGCTTCGCGCGCTTCTTGTCTTGCGCCCCTTTGCGGAACTGTATGTTCTTGAATTTCGAATGGCCTGCCATGGGCCTTGGCACCCTCGTTGTTGATCAGGAGTCTTGCATGTCTAACAATGCTCTTTGGAAAGCAAGGCGCTTTATAAAAGCGTTCAAACGGGAGACCTATATCTGTTCTCCGGTGCCGTTGAGAGGACAAGCCGTCAAGACGGCGGAGTCAGGCCTTGCGCTCAAACTCTTTCAGTGGCGTTCCAGTCAGCCGACGGAACATACGCGCGAGCGAAACGGGGCTATTAAAGCCGACGGCGCCGGCAATCTCACTGATTGGTCGCTTTCTAAGGGAGAGCAGTTCCTTCGCTCGTTCAATGCGCTTCCGAAGCAGATACTGATGGGGGGGTAGGCCAGTGCTTCTTTTAAACGAGCGCGCGAAGTGAAATCGGCTCAGACCCGCGATCTCGGCGAGTTCGGTGAGAGAGATGTCCCTAGAAAGATTTGCGTCGATATACTCACGGACCTTGCTTTCCACAGCGGGAGCCAAGCCATGACATCGCGGGGGTCGCTTCGAGATACTTTGGCTAAAGTTGCAAATTTCCATCATCAGCATTAGGCCAAGGGTCTCCGCATACGCGCTATTTGGACAAGCGTCGTCGATTATGGCCCTGAATTTTTCCACCGTAGAACTCAAAGCCAAATTTTCGAAATAGAGCATGGGCTCTAGTGTGTTGACCTCAGCCGAATCTACTAACAGCACGGCTGGATCCAAGTAGATCGCAGTGAATGAATTTTTGCGTTTGACTGGCGCCTGCCAGCCAACTGCCTCGCAACCGCTCGGAACGAACGTCATCGTTCCTCGGATGTCCCTTCGGTGCGAGGGACTCAAACCAGTAATTTTTATCTCATGATCTGCGCTTACTATGTCATGCAGCGCCACGTAATGGGGCGAGCCTTGCAACGCAAATTCGAAAGGATCGCTGCTGGTAATGGAGACAGTCTCGGCTGACACGCCGTTCCAACAGCGTCTGCGGCGAAGGGGCAACGTGCCGCCCGGCTCATCGAACCGAAGCCTGAATTTCAGATGTTCCATATGTGGCCCAAATGCCGCACCTGAAAGCAAAATCAAACGGAATCAGAATGGCATTTGCCTGACCCCCCATCAGCGACTCGTTGATCTTAAAACCCTGATGGCAAAGCGCAAAGCAGGTTTTGACAACACTTAGTTTACTGCTAAGCAGGCATCATTCGGTTTCAACTCTAAATTGCGCAATTTTGACGCAAGAGTAGCAATTTATTGTTCTCAAAAACTGGCCTTGCCTAAATGCGGCATTGATTCGCACGAGGGGGGATACGCGATGGCGGCGAGGGCGACCCTTGTTTTTGACATCGCATGTGGGATCGGGTGGCAACGGCTCGCTGCCGTTGGACGACTATCTCTACTCATTTTGCTGGCGTGGCCATCGAAGACCCTCGCTCAATCGGTGACGACACCAACAGGACCGGCCCCGGGGGTTTTAAGGACGTTGTGTGTCACTGGCAGTGCAAGCGGCGGCATCCTCAGTTTTTGACAATGACAGCACTAGCACGTGCGCCGGCGCACAAACCAATCTTACCGGTTTGACCATAAATGGTGCCACTCCGGCGACACAGAATGTCACAATCACTGGCACATCACTGAGTACAGGCAGCGGCACTACCGTCTCATTGGGGAGCACGCTTAGCGTAACGGGCGCACAAACATTTATCGGCAATACTGATCTGCGCGGCACGCTCTTCGACTCCACCGGCAACCTCACAATAGGGGACAATGTCGATCTAACCGGCACACTTGCCATCACCGGCGCTCAGACCATCAGCGGCACGCTCGGCGTGACTGGCCTCACCAGCACCAATGGCATCGCCAATACCGGCAATATCGGCACCGGCACGCTCTCCACCACCGGCCTCGCCACGCTGAACTCGGCCAGCGTCACCAACAACGCCACGGTCGGCGGCACGCTCGGCGTGACCGGTCAGGCCAATCTCAACGGAGGCGCCAATGTGAGTCAGAACCTCACGGTCGCGCCCGCTTCATCCGTCAACATGGGCGGCAACCGAGTAAGAAACGTCGGAACTCCGCTCGCGCCGAGCGACGCCGCGACCAAAGCCTATGTTGACGGCTTCCTTGGTCAGCAGACCACTGAGTTAAACAACCGGATCAACCAGGCGTTCCAGAGGATCGACGAGAACACAGAAGGGATCGCCGTCGCCATGGCGATGGGCGGCATAGCCCTCCCCAACACCAAGGCATTTGCGATCTCAGCGAACTTAGGTTTCTATGACGGCAAGCAAGCCATTGGGACTCAGGCAGCAGTGCGCGTGAACGACACGTTTGCGCTCACCGGCGGATTTGGTGCTGGCTTGGAGGAAGGCAAGGTCGGCGGCCGGGTTGGCTTCATGGCCGCGTGGTGAAAAAGCCGCCGCGACGCAGTGTTCGCGTCACGGCCGCCGCGGCGTTAGCGAAGCCTTAACCCTAAAGGCTCGAGCCTCAGGGCTTCGCGACTCGCGACGACGGGGGGCACCATGAAACGGATCAGGACGCAAGCGGCCAATGTCGAGCACAAGCTCGCCGCGGCCATGACCCTTTCGCAGCTCTGCTCCGAGGCGGCCGAGCATATGGCCCGCGCGCGGCGGACTCTGGCCGACCCCAATTGCGATGCGGAACACGCGCTCGCGCATCTCGACGAAGCGATTTTTTGCCTGAAGCGCATGTTGGCGCATGGCCGGGCCGCCACCACCGGCCGCCCCACGAGCTTCGCCTCTGTCCCGTCCTAAAGCCAACAGCCGGGCTCGGCCTGAGAGAGTCTGCCGCCGCGCCTGAGGGGGGAAATTCCCCGCGCGAGCCCCGTTTGATCGTCGATATCGAGCGCAACGCCGCACAGCGTCGCCTCGCCGTGCGAAGGCGAAAAGCGTGCGGACGGAATCTTGGTGAGGAAGCGTTGCAATGGCTCCTCCTTGTCCATGCCGAGCACCGAATCGAAATCGCCGCACATGCCGGCATCGCTGATATAGGCGGTGCCCTTGGGCAGGATCTGCTCGTCGGCCGTCGGCACGTGCGTGTGCGTGCCGATTAAGGCGCTCGCCCTCCCGTCAACGAAATAGCCCATCGCCTGCTTCTCCGACGTCGCTTCGGCGTGGAAGTCGATGACGATGGCGTCGGCCCCGGCTTTCAATCCGCAGGCCTCAAGCTCCCGGTCGACCGCCCGGAAGGGATCGTCGAGATCGGCCATGAACACGCGCCCTTGCGCGTTGATCACGAGCACGTCGGCGCCGCCTTGGGTCTTGAATAGTCCCGCGCCCTTCCCCGGCGTTCCAGGGGGAAAATTGACGGGTCGAAGCAGCCTGTCGTAGCGTTCGATGAAGACGAGCGCCTCGCGCTGGTCGAAGACGTGATTGCCCATGGTGACGACGTCGGCGCCGGCATCGAGAAGTTCGAGGAGGATCGCCTCGGTGATGCCGAAACCGCCGGCAGCGTTCTCGCCATTCACGACGACGAAATCGAGCCGGTAGCGCTCGCGCAATTTGGGCAATTGCTCGATGACGGCAAGACGCCCGGACCGGCCGACCACGTCGCCTAGGAACAATATCCGCATTCTTGCCGCCGATCCGATTGGCTCGCCGAGATTTCCGAGCGTCCATACAGGTTCGGGGACGGCGCCGCCAGGGCCGTCGCGCAAAGATGACGAGAAGGGTTAGCGAAAACGAAGCGAAGGCAGGCCGCGATGGCCGTCGGAGCGAAGATCCCGGGTCTCCCTACATAAGTAGGTGGGCGCCAAATGGCGGAGACCACGATCCCCGTCAGGGTCGGCTCCCATAGGATCTTATAGGGCCCTGGGAATATGGCTCCTAACGCACCCCGCAGCCTGCCGTCTTCAATATAGTCGTTGCCGGAGGCGATTGCGACTGCCGGCTTATCGCTTTGCCGCCCGCATCGGCAGCGGCGTTTCGCTTGCAAAGCGCGCGTTCAGCCGTTCCAGCCGCTCGGCGAGCGCATTGACCCGCTGGGCAAGGTCGTTCCGCGCGGCCTTCGCCGACTGGTCGGCGATCGACTTGTCCCGGCGCGATTCGGCAAGCGACGTCTTCAGCTCCTGAAGCTGACGCCTGAGCTCCCACAATTCGTCGGCCACCACTAAAGAAGCCATCAAAATCAGCCGATCGTCGCCCACTTGGCCGAACTTGCGCTTCATCGTTTCCACATGGGAGCTGAGATAGTCGGCGAGTTCGACGAGATGAGCTTCTTCGCCCTCACCGCATTCGAGCCGGTAAACCCGGCCATTCAAGGTCACGGTGACTTGACCCATACCCCTCCCCGCTTGGCGGATGATCCGGTTCGCGACCGGCATGATCTACCCAGGAACGGCCGGTATCAAGTCCTTGAGTCTCACCATCACGGCCTCGAGCCGGCCGGAAACCTCCTCGTTCGCCGCCTTCAGCCGGCGCGTGCGCATCCGCTCGGCATCGAGCTCGCTCTGGAGCCTGTCGCGCTCTTCGGCGAGCGCGCGGAGCTTTTCCTGCAAAGCGGCCAGCGGGACGGTCTGATCCGATCGGGCGAAGATGTCCTGCAAAAATCGTTCGAGCTGGTCGACGGCTGAATCGAGCCGGTCGGTAGCCTGCTGTAGAGTGTCCGGATGGCTCACCGCGCTCCACCTCCCAGCTCAGGCGTCGTTATGCTTATCAGCCGCGATCGCAACAAGCTGCTGGACATACGCATGAATGTCAATGTGGTGCCCCCCGCATTCGATGCTCAACAACGGCCAATTCGCCGATTGGTTCCCCGCCCGGCGCAGATTGACAGCGCCGCGAAGCGTATGATTTGAGACAGGCGCTCTTAACGTCCGGTCAACACGCTGGCGGCTGGGCCCCGGTAATCATGTCCAAAGTCAAGCATCGCTCCCGGCTCTATGTTCAGTTTCCCGCGCGCAACCCGGCCGGGCTCGAAGCGCCTCTGGCCCAGGCGCTTCGCAACACCGAGGCGGCTTGCGTTTTGCTTTGCGGCGCCGACCGGATGCATCAAGATAATTTGAACCGGCTCATCGATCTTGTGCAGGGCTGCGGCCTCGCCTGCCTGATCGAAGGCGACATTGCTCTCGCCGAAGAACTGGGAGCGGATGGCGTACATCTCCCGGCCAACGCGGACCTCTACCAAAGAGCTCGCGCACAGCTTGGAGAAAGCGCCAATATCGGCGTCGATTGCGGCCTCAGCCGCCATGACGCCATGACCTTGGCGGAACTCGGCGCCGACTACGTCGCCTTCAGCGCGCCGCCGGAAGCCGGTATTGACGGCATCGATCGGTGTGCAGAGATCGTTTCCTGGTGGGCCGAACTGTTCGTCGTTCCTTGCGTAGCCTGGAATGTGGCAACCGCAAGCGACGCGGCACGCTTTGCCGCACTCGGCGCCGACTTCATTGCGCCGCCCGCGCGACTATGGCACGAGCAGAACGCAGTGCGTCTGATCGCCGGCATCGATATAGCCATGCGCCAGGCAAGGAGGGCGGCGTGAGCTTTTCGCTTTTGCGCGCCGCGTTTTTCGCCATATTTCTCGCTTCACAGCCGGCGGCCGCGGCGCTGGCCGCAGAGAGCGCCTCTTACGCGGCCTTCTCCCAGGGCCGCTATCTTACCGCGCTCAAGCTCGCCCAGCAGGAAGCCGAGCAGGGCTCGCGCGAAGCCTTCACGCTCATGGGCGAAATTTACTCCGAAGGTCTGGGCGTGGCGCAGGATTACGCCAAGGCGGCCGATGCCTACGCCAAGGCCGCCGATCTCGGCGATCCCAACGCGCAGCTCTCGCTTGGACTGATGGTCGCCGAAGGTGTGGGTGTCAGGAAGGATATCCGCATCGCCGCCGACCTGTTCGAGCGGGCCGCTCAGGCCGGCAACCCGGCGGCGCAATACAATCTCGCTCTAATTTATTTGCAGGGAAAGGGGCGTCCGGCGAACGAAGCCAAGGCCGCCGAGTGGATGCAAAAGGCCGCGGAAGCGGGCAATGCCCAAGCCCAATATGACCTCGGCGCACTTTACCAGTTTGGGCGCGGCGTACCGATCGACAAGGCGAAGGCTGCGGAATGGACCGGCCGCGCTGCCGAAAGCGGGCTCCCCGAGGCCCAGGTCGAGTATGGCGTGATGCTGTTCAAGGGCCAGGGCGTTGCCGTCGACCAGGCCAAGGCCGCCAAGCTGTTCCGCCTCGCCGCCGAGCAAGGCAATCCGGTGGCGCAGAACCGTCTCGCCCGCCTCTACGCCAATGGCGTCGTCGTGAAGGCCGATCCGATCCAAGCCGCGAAATGGCACCTGCTTGCGCGCAGCGCCGGGGTCAGCGATTTCTCGCTCGATATCATGCTGTCGAAACTCAGCAAAGAAGAGCGCGCCAAGGCCGAGAAGGAAGTCGAGAACTGGTTGAACGGCAAGCTCAGCGACTAACGGCGCCGCCTCCGCGACTTGACAGCGGCTTGGCCGCACGTCTTAAAGGCGGCCACTTACCTCAGCCCAGGTCATTCCATGAAGATCAACGGCAACGAAATCCGGCCCGGCAACGTCATCGAGCACAAGGGCGCCCTTTGGGTGGCCGTGAAGGCGCACGCGGTCAAGCCCGGCAAGGGACCGGCCTATGCCCAAGTCGAACTCAAGAACGTCATCGACGGCACCAAGCTTAACGAGCGCTTCCGCGCCTCCGAGACCGTCGAGCGCGTGCGGCTGGAGCAAAAGGACTATCAGTTCCTCTATGCCGAGGGCGACATGCTGACTTTCATGGACCTCGACACCTACGATCAGATCTCGATCCCCAAGGACTTTCTCGAAGAGCGCGCCGCCTTTCTCCAGGATGGGATGAAGGTGACGGTCGAAAGTCATGAGGGGCGCCCGATTGGCATCGCCCTGCCCGACCAGGTCACGCTCGAAGTCGTCGAAGCCGAGCCTGTGGTGAAGGGGCAGACTGCCGCCTCCTCTTACAAGCCGGCCAAGCTCGAAAACGGCGTTCGAATTATGGTGCCCCCCTTTATTGGCGTCGGCGAACGTGTCGTCGTCGATACCAACGAGATCACCTACGTCCGCCGCGCCGATTAAGAGCACCGGCCATCGGCTTTTACGTGTCAATGCCCGATCGAGCTGGGCAATGGCCATGAAGAGTAGCGCCCATGCCGGCCTCGGCCCTGATGAATGTGATGCTCGCGGCGGCCCGCAAAGCCGGCCGCAGCCTTGCGCGCGATTTCGGCGAGGTCGAGCAGTTGCAGGTCTCGCTTAAAGGCCCGGCCAATTTTGTCAGCGCCGCCGATCATCGCGCCGAGGAAATCCTCCACGCCGAGTTGACCCGGGCGCGCCCAGGCTACGGCCTCCTGCTCGAGGAGCGGGGCGAGGTCGAGGGCGCCGACCGCACCCACCGCTTCCTCGTCGACCCGCTCGACGGCACCACCAATTTCCTGCACGGCATTCCCCACTTCGCCATCTCGATCGCGCTCGAGCGCGAAGGCGAACTCGTGGCTGGGTTGATCTATAACCCGGTCAGCCATGAAGTGTTCACGGCCGAGAAGGGCAAGGGCGCCTTCCTCAACGACCGCCGCATCAGGGTGGCCGCGCGGAGCGAACTTTCCGATTGCGTCATCGCAACCGGCATCCCGCATAGCGGACGCCCGCAGCACGATCTCTTCCTCAAGGAGCTTCAAGCCGTGATGGCGACCTCCGCCGGGGTGCGGCGCATGGGCGCCGCCGCGCTCGATCTTGCCTGGACGGCGGCAGGCCGCTTCGACGGCTTCTGGGAGCGGAACCTCAGGGCCTGGGACCTTGCCGCCGGCATCGTCGTCCTGCGCGAGGCAGGCGGCTTTGTCAGCGACGCCGGCGGCGGCGACAAAATGCTGACGGCGGGCAGCGTGGTCGCGGGCAACGAAGCTATTCAGCGCCGCCTGCTCAGCCTCCTCAAGTCGGTCTCCGCCGCGTAAAAAGGTGCGGCCTAGACCGGGCGCCCTTCGGCTGCGAGGGAATGCTTCCGTCTTTCGCACGGACAAAATCGCGCCTCCTCCCTCCTTCCAAGCCAAGCCACGAGGGAAACCTCCGCCCTGAGGTTGCCGTTTTGCCCGTCATAGTATTCGGTTAATCTCTGGCCGGATCGTTCAACGACTCAATGCGCGCCATGGCATCCGTCACCTATAAGGTCAAACTCACCCGGCCCCAGATTTTCCTCTGGCGCATGAGCTTGTTCCTCATCCTCGCGGTTCTGCTCGCCATCATCCTCGACGGGCAGACCGGCCAGTTGCGCCGGAGCTTCATGGCCAATCCGGGCCTCAACGCGCTGATCATCGGCGTGCTTCTCGTCGGCATCGTCTATGCCTTCCGGCAGGTGCTGCGCCTCTATCCCGAGATCAATTGGGTCAACAGTTTTCGCCTTTCCGAGCCCGGTCTTTCCGATAAGACCGCGCCCGTACTCCTCGCGCCCATGGCGACCATGCTGCGCGACCGCACCGGGCACTTGTCGCTTGCCACTGGGGCGATGCGCTCGCTGCTCGACTCCGTCGCGTCTCGTCTTGAGGAACAGCGCGAGACCACACGCTATCTCGTCGGCCTTCTCATCTTTCTCGGCCTGCTCGGCACTTTCTGGGGTTTGCTGCAAACCGTGAGCACGGTCGGCAACACCATCAGCGCGCTCGACACCAATGCCGGCGAAAGCGTGATGTTATTCGACCAGTTGAAAGAAGGTCTCGCCGGACCGCTCAAGGGCATGGGCATCGCCTTTTCCTCCTCGATGTTCGGGCTTGCCGGTTCGCTCATCTTGGGCTTCCTCGATCTCCAGGCCGGCCATGCCCAAGGCCGCTTCTATAACGAGCTAGAAGACTGGCTCTCCGGCATCACCGAATTGCAACTCGCCGAGGCGCCGGGTACCGCCGGTCTCGCCCCGCAGGTTCGTTTCGCCTTGCTCGACATGCAGCGCTCGCTTTCCGATCTCAACGACAAGATCGAGATGAAATTGCTGAACGACACCACCGGCGACGCGGTGAAGGACCTCGCCGCCGGCGTTGACAAGCTCATTCGCCAGATGCGCGCCGAGCAGAAGGTGGTGCGCGAATGGGCTGACGAGCAAGCCCAGCAGCAGCACGAACTTGCCGCGGTTCTCCGCCAGATCACCGACAAGGCCAAGATTCCGGTGCGGGAGGAGCGCAAATAAATGTCGCTCGCGCGCGCGAGACGTGGGCGCTATCAGGCCAATTACTGGCCCGGTTTCGTCGACATGCTGTCCACCCTGCTGCTCGTCGTCACCTTCCTCATGGCGCTGTTCATGCTCGCCAATTTCGTGGTGACGCAGGTGGCGAGCGGCAAGGACACGATGTTGTCGCGCCTGAACCGCCAGCTCGCCGAGTTGACCGAACTGCTTGCGCTCGAACGCTCCAAGAAAGAATCGGTCGAGGATACGCTGGCCGCGTTGCAAGCCACGCTGGCCGATAAGGAAAAGGAGAACCAGCGCCTGACCGGGCTACTCGGGACCGCCGGCGGCCAGGCGCAGAGCGCCGAGGAACGTGCCAAGGCGCTCGGCACACAGCTCGACGAACAGAAAAAGATCACCAACGACGCGCTCGCCAAGGTCGAGATGCTGAACCAACAGCTCGCCGCGCTTCGCTTGCAGATCGCCTCGCTGCAGGAGGCGCTCGAAGCCTCCGAGGCCAAGGATAAGGAGAGTCAGGCCAAGATCGCCGATCTTGGCCAGCGCCTGAACGTCGCGCTGGCCAAGAAGGTGCAGGAGCTCAACCGCTATCGCTCTGACTTCTTCGGCAAATTGAAGGAAGCGCTCGGCGACCGTCCGGATTTCCAGGTCGTGGGCGACCGCTTCTTGTTCCCCTCCGACGTCTTGTTCGATTCCGGCTCCTCTTCGATCAAACCCGAGGCGACCACGCAGCTTGACAAGCTCGCCGCGGCCCTGAACGAGCTTGAGGGCAAGATTCCGCAAGACATCGCCTGGGTGCTGCGCGTGGACGGACACACCGACATCAAGCCGATCGCCACGCCCGAATTTCCTTCCAACTGGGAATTGTCGAGCGCGCGCGCCATCTCCGTCGTGCGCTATCTGATGTTGCAAGGGGTGCCGCCGAACCGGCTGGTGGCGGCAGGGTTCGGCGAGTTCCAGCCGATCGACCCAGGCGAAAGCGACGAAGCCTTGCGCAAGAACCGCCGCATCGAGCTCAAACTCACGGAGCGGTAGTCGGAAATCGGAAGTGAGGAGGAGGGTTGGCGCGAGCCGCCCGCTCTTCCGATCTCTGACATTCTGGCGTCTGGCTTCTGGCTTCTGTGACCCGGAGGGTCATTCCGCGGCGTCCGGCGCGAATTGCAGGTCGGCGAGGCGCTTATACACGCCCGGCCGCGCGATCAGCGTTTGATGCGTGCCCTCCTCCACGATGCGCCCGCGATCGAGCACGAGAATCCGGTCCGCGCTCATCACCGTCGCCAGCCGGTGCGCGATCACGAGCGTGGTGCGGCCTTGCATGATCTTGTCGAGCGCTTTCTGCACCAAGGTCTCGCTTTCCGAATCGAGCGCGCTCGTCGCCTCGTCGAGCAAAAGGATCGGCGCATTGCGCAGCACCGCGCGGGCAATGGCGATGCGCTGCCGTTGTCCGGCGGAGAGCGTTACACCCCCCTCCCCCAGCATGGTGTCGTAGCCATTCGGCAGCGCCATGATGAAGTCGTGGGCGAACGCGGCCTTAGCGGCGGCTTCGATGCCGCTTTGGCTTGCGTTCTCTTCGCCATAGGCGATATTCGCCGCCACCGTATCGGCGAACAGCGCCGTCTCCTGCGGCACCAGCGCGAACCGGCGGCGAAGTTCTTTAAGCGCGACTTGGCTGACGGGAACGCCGTCGACCTCGACTTTCCCCCGCTCCGGATCGTAAAAGCGCAGAAGCAGCGCGAAAATCGTCGTCTTGCCCGCTCCCGACGGTCCGACAAGCGCGATCCGCTCCCCCGGCCTCACTTCGAAGCTCACATGCACAAGAGCGCTCGTCTCCGGCCGCGAAGGATAGCTGAACGTTACGTCGCGGAAGGCGATTTCGCCCCGCGGCGGCACCGGAAGCGGTTTAGGTTGCGGCGGCGACTTGATCTGCGATCGCGCTTGCAGCAATTCGCCGAGCCGCTCGGCGGCGCCGATCGACTGTGCGATCTCGCCCCACACCTCGCTCAAGCCCCCCACCGACATCGCCGCCAGCACAGCGTAAAGCACGAACTGCGACAGGCGCCCTCCCGTCATGACGCCCATGAGCACGTCCTGCGCGCCGTACCAGAGCACGCCGACGACACTCGCGAAAACGAGGAAAATGGCGATAGCCGTGAGTCCGGCCCGCGCTTTCGCCCGCGCATTGGCCGCCGCGAAGGACCGCTCGACGGCGGCACTGAAGCGGGCCGACGCCGCCCGCTCATGCGTGAAGGCTTGCATTACCCGCACTTGCGCTAGACTCTCGCTCGCATAGGCGGACGCTTGCGCAAGCGTATCCTGGGCGGCGCGCGAGAGCGTCCGCACCGAGCGGCCATAGGCCACGAGCGGCAGGACGATTATCGGAATGGCGATCAGCACCGCGAGCGAGAGCTTGAGGCTCGTCACCACCATCATCGCCACTGCGCCGACGAGAAGAAGGATGTTGCGCAAGGTCTGAGAAATGACCGTGCTCGCTGCGGCCTTGACCTGCGTCGTGTCGGCGGTGAGGCGCGAGATGACCTCTCCGGAATGCGCGATTTCGTAGAAGGCGGGGCTCAAACCGGTCAGATGTTGGAACACATCGCAACGGATATCGGCGACCAGCCGCTCCCCGAGCCAATTGACGGCGTAGAAACGCGCCGCGCTCGCGAGCGCGAGCACAAGGCCGAGGCCGGCGAGGGTGACGAAATATGTGTCGATAAGATCGGGATCGATGCCGGAGAAGCCGAGATCGATCACGCGCCGCACGGCAAGCGGGAGAGCGAGAGTGGCGGCCGCCGAAACCAGCAGCGCCACGATTGCCACGGCCAGCATGGCCTTATGTCGCAGGAGATAAGGCAATAGCCCGAGCAGCGGCCGCAGCGAGGTGCGCCCCTCCTGCGCAGGAAGTTCGCGCCGGTCGCGGCCGCCTTGATGTTCGCTCACGCCTGACAAGATTTGGCCCAGCTCTCGTTGGAGGACGGACTTTAAGGGCCCGGACGGCCGGCCGCAAAGCCTTAGATGCCGCGCCCTTAAGGCGCAGCCTTGTAAGCCGGGGCGAGTTCCGTTATAGCCTCCGCTCACACCGGATGCCGAGACCGAAGGCAAGCAAATGAAAAAGGATATTCATCCCGATTATCACCGCATCAAGGTGGTGATGACCGACGGGACCGAGTTCGTCACCTATTCGACCTATGGGTCCGAGGGCGATACGCTCAAGCTCGACATCGACCCCAAGACCCACCCGGCCTGGACCGGCGGCGGGCAGCACTTGGTCGACCGGGGCGGCCGGCTGACTCGCTTCAAGCGGAAATACGAAGGCTTCCTCAAGTAGCCGCGCAACACCGGCCAACCGCGCACACGCCTTGGGCGCTATTCGGCCTCCGTGCCGAAAGCCGCCTTCAGCAGGGACAGTTGCGATTTGAGCGGGTTGTCGGCCCCGGCCGCCGGAATCGGCTCGCTGCCGAGCATCTGATCGAGCCTAATAACCCTCTCCTGCAGCTTGATGCTTTGCTCGATCAACTCGCGCAGACGCGCCGGCAGATGGCCGAAGTCGCGCGAAGGCTGGTCGCCGCCGAGGATGGGAAGCTTGATCTTGCGCTGTTCCTCGAGCGCCTGTTCCGGCGTCAACTCACCCTCGCAGACAGCACGGCGAATCAGGAGCCATGAGGCGAGTTGCATCAGCCGCGTCGTAAGCCGCATGCTCTCCGTGGCATAGGCTAGCGAATGCGGCGGCTTGAGCTTGCGGGCCTCTTTCCGTCCGTCCCCGTCGAGATAGGTGGCGGCCGCCTCGACGAGCGCCATACCTTCGCGAAAAACTGATTTGAATTGATCCGATTTGGCGAATTTCGCCCCGAAGGAGACCGTCACGCCATCGCTTCGGTCGCCGCTTTTCGATTTCTCCGCCATCGGCCACCACTCCCGTCTACGCCCGTGCCCGGCAGCATACTATGCCATGCGCGACTTTCGTCGTCGCCCTCCCGTTAAACAAGGTTAAACGCCCCGAATCGGGCCAAAAAAAGAGCCGCCAAAAGGCGGCTCAGGAAGTTAACAGGGAGGCGTCAAACAGAGTGGAACAAGGCCACTCAGATCCAGAGGACTGGATGACTAAGAAGCTAATAGAAATTTCCTAAAGAGCGGTTAAC
>DATLXW010000106.1:0-18832 GCA_035575415.1 Methyloceanibacter sp.
GGACGGGGCCGGTGTGACCCAAGTCCTCGTCGGCTTCCGGGTTCTCGGCCTGACGCTGCCGCGCACATTGTGGCCCAAGCTCGAGGTGCGCGAAGGCGCCGACGGAACACGCTACCGGTTCTCAATCGCCGTCTATTTCCCTTGGGGCGCGCTCGTCGGCAAATATGAGGGCTGGCTCGAAACGAACGCGTGAGGCAGCCATGCTGACGCCGGCTACCGCTCGAGATGCGCGACGACCTCGATATGCGGCGAGAACAGGAACTGGTCGACCGGGACCATGCGGGTGATGCGGTAGCCGCCGTCGACGAGGAGGCGAAGGTCGCGCGCCAGGGTGCCGGGATTGCAGGAAACCGCAACGAGCTTCGGCACTTCGGATTTGGCAAGCTCCCTCGCTTGCGCAGAGGCGCCCGCGCGCGGAGGATCGAGCACGACAGCGTCGTAGACTTTCAGTTCCCTTGCCGAAAGTGGGGTCCGAAACAGGTCGCGGACGAAGGTTCGGACGGGTTTGAGCTTGGGGGTCTTACGGGCAGCCTCCGAAAGCGCGGCGAGCGCAGCCGCGTCAGCCTCGTAGGCATCGACAGCAGCCTCTTTCGCCAGGGCAAAGGTGAAGGTACCAAGCCCGGCGAACAGATCGGCTATGTGCTTGGCGCCGGCGGCACCCTCGCGCACAAGCTCGCTCAGAACCGCTTCGGCCTCGCGCGACGCTTGGAGAAAGGCGCCAGGCGGGAGCTTCACTTTTACACCCGACAGATCGACCTTTGGCGCAACAACCGGGCCGATGCTGTCGCCGCCCACGCTGAGCCTGGCAATACCAAGCTTGGATGCTTTGGCCGCGAAGGCGCCAAGTGCGGCGGAGCCGGGCTTCACCCCTTCGAGCACGATATCGAGCCCGCCTTCGGTTTCCGTCAAGCTCACCCGCGCCTCGCTCTTGCCGCCAAGAAGCGGCGCAAGCGCCCGTTTCAAGGCCGGCAGGGCGGAAACGATCCGGGGGGACAAAACCGGGCAGACTCCGACTTCGATCAGTTCGTGGGAGCGGACGCGGCGATAGCCAAGGATAACCTTGCCGTCTTCTCGCCCGAGCGCCAAGGCTGCGCGCCTCCGGCTCCCGCGCGGTACTTCGCGTACCGGCTCGACCTCCGCTTCAAGGCCCCTCGCCTTCAGTGCGGCAACGACGAGACCGCGTTTCCAGGCGAGATAGGGCCCAGTCCCCAGGTGCTGCAGTGCGCAGCCGCCGCAGGCGCCGAAATGCGGACAGTCCGGCTCGGTGCGATGGCGGCTCCGTTCGAGGACCTCGATCGGATAGGCACGGCCCGCGCCAGATGGCTCGATACGCACCTTCTCCCCCGGCAAAACGAAGGGGACGAAGATCGGTCCATCGGGACCCTCGGCGACGCCGTCGCCCTGCGCTCCGAGCCGCTCAATTCTGACCTCAAGCGCCATAGACCGCCCCGATGAGGAATTCCTGGTTGCCACTGCCGCCCAGGATGGGCGACGGGATGATCCCTATCACCCGCCAACCTCGCTGTTCTTCCAAGAATTCCCGGACCTTGGCGACGGCGCTTTGGCGCGCTGCCTCATCGCGCACGATGCCTCCTTTGCCCACCGCCTCGCGGCCTGCCTCGAACTGCGGCTTGATCAGGGCGGCGAGCCAAGCGCGGGGAGCGGCGAGCTCAAGCGCGGGGGGGAGCGCCAAGGTGAGACTGATGAAGCTGACATCGGCCACGATCGCGCCAACCGCTTCGCCGATCAGCACGCGATCGAGGCTCCTCGCATCCGTGTTCTCGAGCGCGACCACTTTGGGATTGACCCTGAGCTTGGCGTGGAGCTGGCCGCTGCCGACATCGACGGCATAGACCTTGGCCGCACCCCTGGCGATGAGGAGGTCGGTGAAGCCCCCGGTCGAAGCGCCGAGATCGAGCGCCACCCGGCGCTTAGGGTCGAAAGCGAAGGCATCGAGGGCGGCGGCAAGCTTGAGGCCCGCCCGCGAGACGTAAGGCGAGGCTTCAGGCGTCAGCGAAAGCTCGACGTCTTGGGTCACCAAGGTCCCGGGCTTCAGCTCGGTGCGGCCCGCGATACGGACGCAGCCCCGGCGGATCAGGTCGGCGGCGCGGGAGCGCGTCTCCGCCAATCCATTTTCCACCAAGAATCGATCGAGACGCGTTTTTTTGTAGATGGACACCGAAGCTTCTCATATGCTGCGGCTCGCGTTGGGGATTCTCGCGCGCGGTTGTCATGCCGGGAGCGGCCGGGCACCGCCCACCACACTGCGTCAGCGCCCCGCTCGGCGCGCCACGCGGAGGTCTCGTGAGCCACGATCACTGTACGGCTTACCTTACCCGAAAATGTATCGTCCAAAATCGTGATGTGACCGGCGGCAAGGCCGTCTACGCCCGGGACGTTATCGAACCGGGCGAGCTCATCGCCGTCTGGAGCGGGCGTATCGTCACCGCCGGCGAGCTCGACGAGCTGCCCGAGGATATCAGGCGCCATACGGTCCAGGTCGAGGAGGCCCTTTACCTCGCCTCCTTCGGGCCCGACGAAGGCCCCGACTTCATCAATCACTCCTGCGAACCCAATGCGGGGCTCGAAGGGCAAATTTCCATCGTCGCGCTGAACCGCATCCAGCCCGGCGAGGAGGTCACGATCGACTATGCCATGTGCGACGGCTCGCCTTACGACGAGTTCGATTGCGAATGCGGCTCGCCGATCTGCCGCGGACGCGTGACTGGCGATGACTGGCGCAATCCGATTCTGTGGGAACGCTATGCCGGGCATTTCTCTCCCTATCTCGAACGCCGCATCAAGGCACTCAAGCGCCGGCGCCTGAGGCGCAAGCGCCTCGTAGTTACCGCCGGAACCGAAGCGAGGAGGACCACGGCGTGAGTACTTCCGATCCCGAACCACTTGAAGAGGAACCGACATGCTGACGGTCAGCACCTATCTTGCGCCGAGCGCCATCGAGGGGCTCGGCGTTTTTGCTGGAGAGTTCATCGAACGGGGACGTCTCGTGTGGGCCCTCAATCCGAAGTTCGATATTTTCATCTATCCCGAGGAACTGGAGAGCTATCCGCCGCATCTACAGGATTACATCGCGCGCTACACCTACCCCCATCTCGAACTGCCGGGGGTTATGATCCTCGACGCCGACAACGGCAAGTTCATGAACCACAGTCTCAAGCCGAACACCGACTTCCGCATTTTCGACAAAGGCTATGCGTTGACTGACATCGCGCCGGGAGAGGAACTGACCTGCAATTATCACGAATTCGATCCGAGCTTCGTCGGCTTCTTCTCCGCCGTGCAGGCAGGGGTCGTTGCCGCCGCCGGCCTTCATGCGACACGGTAAGGGCCCGGGCGGCGTCATCGCCGTTTATGCGGCAGCGGTCCTAGCAGCGGCCGGCGTCCATGCCGAATCCGATTACGCGTGGATGTCGGAAAATTTCGAGGACAACGTCTCCTTGAGTTATGGCTCGCCGGAATCCGGAGAGGACATGCTTTTCTTCATTTATTGCAACAACCGCGATCGGCATTCGGAGCTTACGGTTTATGAGGAGATCGAGGGTGCCGAAGCCGGTCAGCCCCTCATGATTGAGATTGGAGCCGGTGCGGCGAAAGTCTCAATCGAGGGAAGGACGGCGACCGACGAAATGAACGGGTACATCTACGGCATGGCCGAGAAATTTCCCGTGCGGCCGCTCCTCGGTGTACTCAAAGGCGACGGTCCCGTTACGGTTAAAATGGGCGCGGCAACGGCGACTCTGCCCGAAGCGGGGCGCGCCGATGCGGTTTCCGCATTTGATGGGGACTGCAAGCTGGACTAAACAGTTCGGGCACCCCCGCCGTCAGCCAGTATTCCGGCTGCAACCTTAGCCCTCGCGAAAGCATTTCCCGATGATGAGCCTTATCCAAGCGCGTTCCGTTCTTGCCGCCTGTTTCTTCATCGTGACGCCAACCGGCCTCGCCGGTGCTGAGACACAGATTTGGACGGAAAAGGCAAGCGAAGGCATGATCACCTTGGCTTACGGGCCGGTCGATTCCAGCCAGCATCCGACCTTACTGCTCTCTTGCTTCAACGAAATGGGTGTGGCGGCGCTCGAGATTTTCGGCGTGATCGAGGGCACCAGACCGGGCGAGAAACTCGCTATCGAATTTTCGGCGGGGACTTCGCACACGGTGGATGGCGTGGTCGAGCTCGACGACAAGACTGGCGGCATGTACGCCGAGGCGAGCGGCTTCGAGGTCAAGCCGCTGCTTGCCGTGCTCATGTCTGAGGGGCCAGTCAAGGTCTCGATGGCGGCGACCAACCTGGCGCTCGCCGACGCTGGCCGTGCCGATGCGGCTGAGAAATTCGGTCAAGATTGCAAGCTGGATTAGAGCTGCGAAGCTAAGCCAGGCGAGCGGCGTCCTCGCCGAGTTCCTTGCCGAGCGCAGAGAACACGGCTGCGACGATACCTTTGGCGTCGAGGCCGGCTTCGGCATACATCGCGGCAGGCTTGTTCTGCTCGATGAAACGGTCAGGCAGATGCAGCGTGCGGATCTTGACCCCGCGGTCGAGCAGGCCTTCACGCGCGAGCGCTTCTAGCACCGAAGCCCCAAAGCCGCCGCTCGAGCCTTCTTCGACGGTGACCAGCACTTCGTGATTGAGAACGATCTGGCGCACGAGATCGATATCCAACGGCTTGGCGAAACGGGCATCGGCAACGGTCGCAGGCAGTCCAAAACCCGCAAGCTGCTCCGCCGCGAGCAGACATTCGGGAAGCCGCGCACCCAAAGAGAGCAGCGCCGCGGCCGAGCCTTCGCGCAAAATCCGGCCTTTGCCGATTTCCAGCGGAATGCCGCGTTCGGGCAACGCAACGCCGATCCCCTCCCCGCGCGGATAACGGAATGCCGATGGACGGTCGTCGATCGAAGCTGCGGTGGCGACCATATGCACAAGTTCGGCCTCGTCGGCTGCAGCCATGACCACCATGCCGGGAAGGCAGGAGAGATAGGCGATATCAAAAGCGCCGGCGTGAGTTGGGCCGTCAGCGCCGACAAGTCCAGCCCGGTCGATGGCGAAGCGCACCGGCAGCTTCTGAATCGCCACATCGTGCACGACCTGGTCGTATGCGCGCTGGAGGAAGGTCGAGTAGATGGCGGCGAAAGGCTTATAGCCATCCACGGCAAGTCCAGCGGCGAAGGTCACCGCGTGCTGCTCGGCGATGCCGACATCGAAGCATCGCTCGGGAAAGACTTCGGCGAAGCGATCAAGCCCGGTGCCGGAGGGCATGGCCGCGGTGATGGCGACAATCTTGGGATCGGCGCGCGCCTCTTCGATCAACGCGTCGGCGAAAACCTTGGTGTAGCTCGGTGGCGTGCCGGTAGCCTGCGGCTCCTGCGCTCCGGTCACGATATTGAACTTGCCGACCCCGTGAAATTTGTCGGCCGACACCTCGGCAGGCGGATAGCCCTTGCCTTTCTTGGTGACGACATGGACCAGGACGGGGCCGTTCTTCATGTCGCGCACATTGCGCAAAACCGGCAAAAGATGATCGAGATTGTGCCCGTCGATGGGGCCGACATAATAGAAGCCGAGCTCCTCGAACAAGGTGCCCCCGGTCCAGAAGCCGCGGGTGAACTCTTCGGCGCGGGCGGCGCGCTTCTGCCAATTCTTCGGCAAGAGTTTCTGGGCCAATCGCTTCAATCCCCGCCGGAAACGGCGATAGGTGCCGGAGGAAACGAGCCGCGCCAGATAAGCGCTCATCGCCCCCACCGGCGGTGCGATCGACATGTCGTTGTCGTTGAGAACGACGATCAGCCGCTTGTCCATGGCGCCGGCATTGTTCATCGCCTCGTAGGCCATGCCGGCGCTCATGGCGCCGTCGCCGATGACGGCGACGACGTTATGGCCCTTGCCGTCAAGATCGCGCGCCACTGCCATGCCGAGGCCGGCCGATATCGAGGTCGAGGAGTGGCCGGCACCGAACGTGTCATATTCGCTTTCGGCGCGTTTGCAGAAGCCGGAGAGCCCTCCGGCCTGGCGCAAGGTGCGAATACGATCTCTGCGTCCGGTCAGGATCTTGTGAGGATAGGATTGGTGCCCGACATCCCAGACAAGCCTGTCGTTCGGCGTGTCGAAGACATGGTGCAGGGCGATGGTCAGCTCGACCACGCCTAGACCGGCGCCGAGATGACCGCCAGTCACCGAAACGGCGGCGATCAGCTCCTGCCGCAACTCTTCCGCGAGCTGCTTCAGTTCATGGTCGGGGAGCGCCCGCAAATCGGCGGGAGTCTTGACCCGATCGAGCAGCGGCGTGGAAATTTGAGCGCTCATTCGTGTTGTCAGCGGGAAGGAGAGTTCGGGTTCCCCCACCCACCTTTATCGGCCGGGGGCCTCACTTGCAACTCTGGCGTCGCTTGCCGCGCAAAAGGCCGGTCTATTCACCGACGTCCAGCGGCTCAGTGCCGGTCGGCTGACCATTCCGATTAAGCGTGATTTTCTCCACGCGCGCTTCGGCCTTGCGCAGCAAAATCTCGCAATGGTTCTTGAGCGCCTCGCCGCGCTCATAAATGAGGATCGAGGCTTCGAGCTCGACATCGCCCTTTTCCAGGCGGTCGACGATCGATTCGAGTTCTCTGAGCGCCTGCTCGAAGCTCATCGACTTGATATCGGAATGGTCGTTCGGGTCGGGCATGATCGTGGCTTAGCCCCTTCCCGCCCCTGCGATCAAGAGGCGGTGTTCATCAGCGTCTGGACATGCACGGCGGTAGAGGCCGACAGCGCCTCCAAATCGTAGCCGCCTTCCAGGCTCGAGACGAGCCTGCCACGGCAATGCTTGGCCGCAACTTCCATAAGCTTTTCCGTGATCCAGGCAAAGTCCGCTTCGACCAGCCTCAATTGCGCCAGCGGGTCCCTGACATGAGCGTCGAAGCCGGCTGAGACGAGCAGGAGATCCGGCGCGAATGTGTCGAGGGCCGGCAGAATGATTTCTTCATAAGCGGTGCGGAACTCATCGCCGTCGTCGCCGGGCTTAAGCGGGGCATTGAAGATATTGCCGACGCCGGTCTCATCGCGCGCCCCGGTGCCTGGGAAGAGCGGCATTTGATGCGTCGAGCCGTAGAACAGATTCTTGTCGGACCAGAAAGCGGCTTGGGTGCCGTTGCCGTGATGTACGTCGAAGTCGACGACCGCGACACGCTCGGCGCCGTGCTTGGCACGGGCGTGCAGGGCGGCGATGGCCACGTTGTTGAACAGGCAGAAGCCCATGGCGCGCGCAGGCTCGGCATGATGGCCCGGCGGCCGGACGGCGCAGAAGGCATTGTCGGCCTTTCCGCTCATCACTTGATCCACGGCGTAGATTGTAGCGCCGCCCGCGCGCAAAGCCGCCTCCCAGCTTCCCGGCGAGACCACGGTGTCGGGATCGAGCCATTTATGGTCGCGCTTGGGGATCGAGTTTCGGATCGTCTCGATATACGACTTCGGGTGCAGCCGCTCGAGATCGGCAAGCTCGGCGCGCGGCGCCTGCTCGCGCTTCAGGGCTTTGAAGGCAGGCGCGGCGAGGGCATCCTCTATCGCGCGCAGGCGGTCTGCCCGTTCGGGATGGCCGTAGCCCGTATCGTGTTCGAGACAGGCGGGATGAGTGAGCAGCAGCGTAGTCATCTGCCTATATGGTTACTGCCGCGGTTTCGCTTGGCGTTACTCTAGCTTGACCAGCTTGTGGTAACACGCGAAATGGCAAAATGCCCATCGTTCCTGCAAGTCAAGACGCGATACGCAAGGCGGCGGAGGCGCTTGTGCGGGGGGAAATCGTCGCCTTTCCCACCGAAACCGTCTACGGGCTCGGGGCGAATGCGCTCGATGCTCGGGCGGTGGCGCGCGTCTTCGCGGCAAAGGAGCGGCCGCGTTTCAACCCGCTGATCGTGCATGTGCCAAGTCTCATAGAAGCCGAGCGCTACGCGGTCTTCAACGACACGGCGCGGAAATTGGCGCAGTCTTTCTGGCCAGGACCGCTGTCGCTCGTGCTGCCGAAGCGGCAGGGGTGCGGCATCGCCGATCTCGTCAGCGCCGGGCTAGATACAATTGCGCTGAGAGCGCCGGCCCATCCGGTTGCGCAAGCGCTGCTCGAAGCGGCAAAGCTTCCTATTGCCGCCCCAAGTGCGAATCGCTCAGGACGCGTCAGCCCCACCACGGCGGCGCATGTCGAGACCGAGCTTGGCGACCGCCCTGCCTTGATCCTCGACGCAGGGCCTTGCCCGCTCGGCATCGAATCGACGGTGGTGAGCCTCGTGAGCGAGACCCCGGCGCTGCTCAGACCGGGCGCGCTTCCGCGCGAGGTGATCGAAACCGCCTTCGGCGCACGGTTAAGGACGGCGAAGGCCGAGGAGCGCGGCGCCTCCCCGGGGCAGCTTGCAACCCATTACGCGCCAGACACCAAGCTCAGGCTAAACGCCACTAGCGTCAGCCCCGGCGAAGCTTTGCTTGCCTTTGGGCCAAATGTACCGCAAGGCGCCCGCTTAAGCATCAATCTCAGCGAGAGCGGCAACCTCGAAGAGGCCGCGACTAGGCTCTTCGCTGCGCTGCGCGAACTGGACCAGGCGGGAGCGGAAACCATCGCGGTCATGCCGATTCCGGCCGATGGGCTTGGCGAGGCCATCAACGACCGCTTGCAGCGGGCGGCCAATCGGGGCTAGCGACATTCTCATGTCGCGTATGCGGAACCATAAGCCCCCCGGCCCGGAAACCATCGACAAGTTCGTGCGCATCGTCGGAGAGGATCATGCCATTCGCGATCCCGCCGCCATGGAACGCTATCTCGTTGAATGGCGCGATCGTTATCGCGGCAAGGCCGCGCTCGTGCTGAAACCGTCCGAAACCGAGCAGGTTGCCGCCATTCTTCGCTGCGCCAACGAGACGAAAACGGCGATCGTGCCGCAAGGCGGTAACACCGGTTTGGTCGGCGGGCAAATCCCCTTCGAAAGCGGACATGAGGTAGTCGTCTCGCTCGAACGCATGAATCGCGTGCGTGACATCGATCTTCCCTCGAATACGATGACGGTCGAAGCGGGGCTCGTGCTCGCGCTGGCCAAGCAAGTCGCGGAGACCGCCGGCCGGTCGTTTCCCTTGGGCCTCGCCTCGGAGGGAAGCGCGCAGATTGGCGGCGTGCTCGCCACCAACGCGGGCGGGACCGCCGTGCTCGCTTATGGCAGCGCGCGCGACCTCACTCTCGGACTCGAGGTCGTACTTGCCGACGGGCAGGTTTGGAACGGGCTGAAAGCGCTGCGCAAGGACAATTCGGGCTACGACCTTAAGGACCTCTTCATCGGTTCGGAGGGAACGCTCGGCATCATCACCGCGGCGGTGTTGAGACTGTTTCCCAAGGTGGCCGAGAAGGTGACCTGCATGATCGGCCTCAAGACGCTGGAGACCGCGCCGGCTTTTTTCGCGCGCGTGTTCCAGAGCGCTGGTCCGGCCCTAACCGCCTTCGAAGTCATGTCGCGAACGGGGCTGGAATTCGTGCTGCGTCATGGAAGCGACGCGAGGGATCCTTTTCCTTCTCCCCACGCCTGGTATTTGCTGTTCGATCTCACCAGCCCCCGCGAGGGGGAGGAATTGCAGACCGTCGCCGAGACCGTTCTTGCCGAAGGTCTTGCCGCGGGCGAGGTCGACAGCGCAGTGATCGCCTCTTCGCTCGCGCAGAGCGAAGAGCTATGGCGGTTGCGCAGCTTGATGAGTGAGGTGCAGAAATTCGAGGGCGGAAGCATCAAGCACGATGTCGCCGTTCCAGTCGCACGCATCCCGGAACTTGTGGCCCGAGCTAACCAGCTTGTCGAGCTGATGATCCCGGGAGCGAGACCGGTCCCCTTCGGCCATCTTGGCGACGGCAATATCCATTACAATGTCAGTCAACCGCCCGGCATGGATCGCGCCATCTTCTTAAGCTATTGGGAACCGCTCAATGCGGCGGTACACGAGATTGTGCTCGACCTCGGCGGCACGATCAGCGCCGAGCACGGAATCGGGCGCTTGAAACGCGATCTCTTGCCGCACGCCAAGCAAGCGGTCGAACTCGAGCTGATGCGGAAGATCAAACAGGCCTTCGACCCCAACAATATTCTCAATCCGGGGAAGCTCCTGCCATGAAGCGGCTCGAAACCGACACGCTATGGACGGAGGTCGACACCTATCTCATCGACAGCTTGGTGGGCAGTGACGAGGCCCTTGATGCCGCGCTCGAAGCAAGCGCGGCAGCGGGCCTCCCGTCGATCAATGTTGCGCCCAATCAAGGCAAGCTGCTTATGCTGCTGGCGCAGGCGATCGGCGCGCGGCGAATCCTGGAGATCGGGACGCTTGGCGGCTACAGCACGATCTGGCTTGCGCGCGGGCTTGCTCCGGAGGGACGGCTGGTCACCATCGAGATCAATTCCGATTACGCCGAGATTGCCCGCTCCAACATCGCCCGGGCAGGTCTTTCTGATCGGGTGGAAATACGCGTAGGCCGCGCGCAAGACCTTCTGCCCGGCTTGACGGGTGAGTCGCCCTTCGATCTCATTTTCATCGACGCGGACAAGCCGGGAACGCCGGGCTATTTCCAGTGGGCGGTGCGGCTTGCGCGCAGGGGATCGCTCATCGTCGTCGACAATGTCGTGCGCGAAGGAGCGGTGCTCGATGCCAATAGCGGGGACTCCAACGTGCAAGCCATGCGCCGCTTCTTCGAGCTGGCCGGAAGCGACCCCCGGGTGAGCGGGACGGCGATTCAAACCGTCGGGAGCAAGGGGCATGACGGGCTTGCCATCCTGTTGGTGACGTCGACGCCTTAGGTCTTTTTGCCCGGCGGGAGTTCCTTCGCAAGCTCGGCACGGACCTTCGCGAGCTCATCCAGATTGCCGTCATCGAACTTGGGAAATTTGAGATCGAGCCCATCCATGCAATCGACCAGAGCCGCGGCGACGACGAGGCGCGCGAACCATTTGTGGTCGGCCGGTACCACGTACCAAGGCGCATGTTTGGTCGCGGTATGGCGTATAGTCTCTTCGTAGGCCTCGCGGTACTCGTCCCACAACTTCCGCTCCTCGACGTCTTGAACGCGAAATTTCCATCGCTTCTCAGGATCGTCGATGCGGGCGAGAAGCCGGCGCAGTTGCTCCTCCTTGGAAATGTTGAGGAAGAATTTGAGCGGCAGGGTGCCGTTGCGGGCGAGATGAAGCTCGAAATTGTTGATGTCTTCCCAGCGCTCCTTCCAGACGTTGCCGGTAAGGAGCCGGTCGGGAATGCGTTGCCTTTGCAACAGTTCGGGATGCACGCGCGTGACAACGGTTTCCTCGTAATAGGACCGGTTGAAGATGCCGATCCGGCCGCGCTCAGGCAACGCGACGGCAGTGCGCCAGAGAAAATCGTGATCGAGCTCCCGCTCGCTCGGCGCCTTGAAGGCATGCACTTCGCAACCCTGCGGGTTGACGCCGGACATGACATGCTTGATGACGCCGTCCTTGCCGGACGTATCCATGCCCTGCAGCACGACGAGGATGGCCCAGCGGTCGCCGGCGTAGAGCCGCTCCTGCAAGGCGGCGAGCCGCTTCACGCCGGCTTCCAGCAATTCCTTGGCCTCGGCCTTCTCGATGTCGAGGCCGCAGGTGTCGCGCGGGTCGCAAGCGGCGAGCTTGAAATCGCCGGACTTCTCGACGCGCAAGTGATCGAGGATCTCGGAAGGCAGCATGGTCCCTCCCCTGGCTAGGACACTGGCAGCAACGGCTCTTGGATGCCGGGCTCGTCGCGTTTCGAATCGTTGATCTTTGGATGCAGCTCGACGGCTTCGAACAGATCGTCCGGCGCCGGGCGCAACAGACGAGCGGCTTCCTCGGCAGGAGTCGCCTTGACATCGAGCCAAGCCGCGTAATGCTCGGGTGCGAGCACGACCGGCATGCGGTCATGCAAGGGGGCCACAGTGCCATTGGCGGGGCAGGTTAGAATGGCGACGCTATCGATTTCGCCGCCCTTGCCGTCGCGCCAGCGTTCATAGATCCCGGCGAATGCGATCAATTGCCCCTGGCGCGGGCGTAAAAGAAAGGGACGGCGTTTACCTTTGGGGCCGCTCCACTCGTAAAAACCGTCTGCCGGGACGAGGCAGCGGCGATAGCGCATGGCGTGGCTGAACGACGCCTTGCTTAATACCTCTTCCGAGCGGGCATTGATGAGGGTCGGGAATTTCTTCGGATCCTTCACGAATAGCGGCAAAAGTCCCCAGCGCATCAGCCTGAACCGGCGTTCTCCCTGGCGATCCAAAGCCACCACCGCGACGTCTTGGGTGGGCGCGATATTGTAACGAACCGGGAGATTGGGCGTGTCGCGGTAGGCGAAATAGGCACGCACGGACTCGGGAGGCGACGTCAGGCTATAGCGTGAACACATGCGAAGGCCGATCCGGTAACGCTTTGGTAATCATGATCGGGCAACAGTCCGCCTATTCCAAGCCCATTTCCACGTTCCTTGCCGTGGCAGCACTTTCCAACGAAAAGCCGGGTTCCAAGGATAGGGACCTTTATGAAGACGTAAGCCGTGAAGATATTGTCGCCGCGTTCCGGCAAGCGATGATCGGACATTTCCGTTCCCATGTTCCGGGGACGAATATCAACGAGGCGACGCTGCTCGCGAGCGATTATCTCAATCATTTCCATGAACTCGTGATGCTGCTCGAGGCATTGGCCTCGGACCCCGGCGGTTTTGCCCAGGACCTTTTGTCATGGCGTCCGCTCACCTACGAAGAACACTTCAACAATTCCGGCTTCCGTGACAAGAATCTGGCGATCGCCGCCTATCATCGTGCGCCGCCAAGAATCCGGGCGCGTTTCGACGATGCCGTGGCGCGGCTGCATGGCGAAGCCGTGACCCTCGTTGCCGATGTCGGCGCGAGAATGAAGGACGATCCGCGCTCGTTGCCGCAGGTCTGCGAGTCGGCCGCCCAACGGCTGCGCCTTCTGATCGATGAAGCCAATGCCATAGCGAATGGCGAGACGTTTCCCGCGCAGTCGGATGAGGTCGGAGGTCAGGCCGCCATCGACGCGTTGTTCGGTTCGCGCTGAGCCGCTAACAGGCCGGGAATGGATTGACGCGACCCCGCATCACATCGCGCGCCAGGCGCAAGCTCCGTGAGGGCGTGAGCGTCGCACTGTTCAAGGGGGACGAGGTTCTGCTCGTCAAGCGCAAGGACGCGCCATTCTCGGGACTTTGGAGTCTCCCAGGCGGCAAAATGAAGCCCGGCGAAGGGGTACGGCATGCCGCGCTTCGCGAGCTTGCTGAAGAGGTGGGCTTAGCTGCCGAAATCCAGGGAATCATCGATATTGTGACCGTCGCCCCGAACGGTGACGCGGGCGAGGAAGCCTACCGCTTGACCGTATTCTATGGCCTGCCATCCGACGGCAAGCTTACGCCCGGGGGCGATGCCGAGGAGGCGGAATGGGTCGCTCTCGATGAGATCGAACAGCGCCCTTTGACGCCAGGAGCCGCAGACTTGATCTGGGCCGCGGTGCACAAAGTGAGGCGGTCGCGTTGACGGCTAGATTTGAACACAGATAGGCTTTAGTCAGACGGGGATGGGTCTGGCCGGACAAAGATCGTTGAGGCTTTCCCTCGCCGCGCTCTGCCTCGCCTTTGGGTGGGCGGGGTTTGCGCCTGTGGCAAAGGCCCAGTTTTTTTGGTGGTTCGACCAGCCGAAGCAAACTCCCAAGCCTCGGGTCAAACCAAGGCCGCCAGGGGACGACCTGCCTCCGATCGTGCCGCGCGAAAGTTCCGCACCTCCTCCCCCGGACGACCGCCCCTACGACAACAAGTTGATGCGGCTTGCCGAGATTCTCGGGGCCATCCATTACCTGCGCGAGCTTTGCGGCGCGCAAGAAGGGCAGATCTGGCGCGATCAGATGAAAGAGATTTTGCGCAACGAAGGCACGACCGCGGTGCGCCGGGCCAAACTCGTGAACGCTTTCAATGACGGCTATCGCGGCTTCCGCCGCACTTATCGCAGCTGCACGCAATCGGCGACCCTGGCCGCGACGCGCTTCGGCGCGGAGGGGGCCAATATCGCCGCCTCGTTGGCACAAGGCTCGACGGTGGCGAGCAAGGCGGCCACCGAGACCAAGAGCGAAACCGGAGGCGAAAACGTCCAACCTGCCCCCAACGGGACCGAAATGGCTCCGCAAATTGGCGCCGTTCCTCAGGCCGGCGCTCCTCCCGCGGGCGAAAATCCGGCGCCTGAACCTCAGCCGGAAGCTCCACCGGTCGAAGAGCCGCCCGACTAGTCCTTAAAATTTAAGGCTAAAGATTAACCGTCAGTTCACTCTCTCGTTCGGCAGCCTAAGGAGAGGTGTAAGTCTGTCGCCGCATGTTTTGTCAAAGACATAGGGGCGTCCGATTTTGCGTTCTGTCAGGCGGCCGCAGCGATCCTCAGGAGACGAGGAGCAGAAGCAGGCGGCACTTAGATACATTCTCGATGCGTGGCAGGAAGCGCTGCATGACGGCATCGAGCCTGAGATGCTCGCCAACGCCGCGCTTTACGCCGCGCTTGCCGATCTTATCAGCGCCTACGGCGAGGATGCGGTCGCCAAGATGGCGAACGGACTGTCCCGACGTATCCAACACGGCGAATTCACGCTCAAGCGCACGCCGCAGTAGCCCCGCATCGCGCGCTAGCCGAGAAGGTGAGGTGCAAGCAACAGCACAAGCCCGAAGGCGAGCAGCACGAGACCGGCGATCCGGTTGATGAGCTTCAACCTGTTTTCGGTGAGCTTGTGGCGAATGGTGGCGATCAACTCCGATAGACCAAGCCACCAAACGAGACTGCCACCCATCACCGCGGCGACGAGAAGCATCGCTTCGAAATAGGTGTTGAGGCCCCCGATTAGCGAGCCGAGGCCCCCGATCATTGCCGCCATGCCCAAAATTGCGCCAGGATTGGTGATGGTGAGAAAAAAGGTCTGTGGAATGATCCCAGCATGTTCGAGCAAGTGGGATTTTTGGCCGACGGGGATGGTCATGGCAGGTCTGGCGAAAAACAGCGCCACGCCGAAGCCGACGAGCAAAAGTCCCCCGATGAGCTTGATCCAAGCGGAATAGGCATACATCGCGTCGGAGATGGCGGTCACGCTGAAGGCGGCGATCGCGGCAAGCAGGCCATCGCCGATCACCGCGCCAAGGCCTGCGGCGAGACCGCCCCAGAAACCCCGCGCCACCGCCCTTTGAATGACGAGAACGTTGACCGGCCCGATAGGCGCCGCCACCAGCAGGCCAATGCCAAGGCCGGCAAGCACAAGCTGAAGGGTGGATACGACGATTTGCGTCCCTGCCTGCAAGGGGAGGTCCTATGCGCTCGACGCGAGCGTCGCTTCGCCGTTCTTCGACGCTGGCGCCGCCAAGACCCTGACTTGCGCTCCCACGCCGATCTGCGAAATTGTCTCAGCACTCATGGAGTGATGCATGAACCGCCGGAATGCCGTCTTGATTGCCCTCGGCGCATTGGTAGCTGGCGCTGCCGCCCTTGTCTATGCCGAGAACGGCGGCGATCCGCTCTCCGGCGTTTCGACTAGCGGCGATGCTGCAGCGGCAACCACCGCGAAAAGCCAAAATCCGAAGCCGTCTTACGATTTCAATGCGCTGCCCGAGCCTGTTCGGCGCATGTTGGAACGGATCGCCGAAGCCGCCCAAACGGGCGAGGTCGAAAACATGCGGCCGGTGTTCGAATCAAACGAACTGAAGCCGATGGTGACCGCCGATGATTATGTCGACGATCCGGTCGGTTTCTGGAAGAAACAATCGGCCGACGGCTCCGGCCGGGACATTCTCGCTGCAATGCTCGATGTCATATCGTCTGGATTTGTCCGCGTGGGCGAAGGGCGCGACGAAATGTATGTCTGGCCTTATTTCGCCGAGACCGACCTTACCAAACTTTCGCCGGCGCAGGAGGTCGAACTCTATCGCGTGGTGCCGCCTGCGCTTGGAGTTTCCATGAAGAAGGGCGGCAAATACAGCTATTACCGGCTCGGCATCTCACCCGACGGGGTCTGGCACTACTTCATTCAGTGACGTTCAATATTCTTTAGGTAGGGCCTCGCCGAAGCGGACAGGGCGGCCTTGCATCTGGCCGAGCTCACCTTCCCACATGGCTCGCCGCCCGCGCACAAAAGTGCCGACCGGCCAGCCCCGCACTTTGCGCCCGGCGAAGGGCGTCCAGCCGCATTTGCTGCCGATCCAACCATCCTCGATTACGCGCTCCGCCTTTAGATCGGCGACGGTGAAATCGGCGTCGTAACCGACCGCGATGCGTCCTTTGCCGGCGATCCCAAACAGCCGCTGCGGACCCGCGCTGGTCAGATCGACGAAGCGCACAAGCGATAGACGGCCGGCATTGACATGGTCGAGCATGACCGGAACCAGCGTTTGCACGCCGGGCATGCCCGAGGGACTCGCCGGATAAGGCTTCGACTTTTCGTCCAGCGTGTGCGGCGCATGATCCGACCCCAGCACATCGACGATGCCCTGGCTTATGCCCCACCAGAGCCGCTCCTGATGATAGCGATCTCGCAAGGGCGGATTCATCTGCGCTTTTGCGCCGAGCTTTCCGTAGGCTTCGGGCGCGGCAAGCGTCAAATGCTGCGGCGTGACTTCCACGGAAGCGATGTCCTTGTGCAGCGCAAGCAGCGCCATCTCCTCCCCGGTCGAAACGTGCAACACATGCACGCGTTTTCCCGCCTGCCGCGCCAGCCGCAACAGACGTTCGGTCGAAGCGAGCGCGGCTTCCGCGTCGCGCCAATCGCTGTGGCTCGACACATCGCCCTCACGCCGTAGCGTCATGCGCTCCTTAAGCCGCGCCTCGTCTTCAGAATGGAAGGCGGCACGGCGTTTTATCTTGCCGAGGAGGCGGACCAAACTTTCTTCATCCTCGACGAGGAGATCGCCGGTGGAGGACCCCATAAACACCTTGATGCCGGCCGCACCGGGCAGGAGCTCGAGTGCGTCAAGCTGATCGATATTGTCGCGCGCGGCGCCCACGAAGAAGGCGAAATCGCAATACATGCGGCCCTGTGCAGCGCTGAGTTTGGCGGCTAGGGCCTCGGCGGATGTCGTCGGCGGCAGCGTGTTCGGCATTTCGAACACTGCCGTCACCCCGCCGAGCACGGCCGACCGGCTGCCCGTTTCGAGATCCTCTTTGTGTTCGAGCCCAGGCTCGCGGAAATGCACCTGCGTGTCGATCACACCCGGCAGGATATGCAAACCCCGCGCCTCGATCGTTTCGCCAGCGCGGCCATCGCCGATCGTGCCAATCTCGGCAATGCGGCCGTCTTGCACTCCAATATCGGTGATGCCTTCCCCCGAAGGGGTAACGACGGTTCCCCCCTTGAGGACGAGATCGAAGGTCCGAGCCACGGCTTTACTTGCGGGGGTCACCCCGCTCCCATAAATGTCGGAAGCCTTGGTAGCAGAAGGACCGGGCATGAGCCATTGTCATGCGAGCCTATTGTCCGACCGCGCGGCGGTTTCCCTGGGCGGGGGTGATGCGCGCAAATTTCTGCAAGGGCTGATCACCAACGATGTCGGCAAGGCGCAAGGGGGGGACGCGATCCATGCCGGGCTTCTCTCGCCGCAAGGGAAGATCCTCTTCGACTTCTTCGTAGTGCCCGTCGGGGATGGATTCCTCCTCGAAGTCGCGCGAAGCAGAGCCGGGGACTTGATCCAGCGCCTCGGCTTTTACCGGCTTCGGGCACAGGTCGAGCTTGCGGAAGCGCCTTCGCTTTCCGTGGCGGCAATCTGGGGCGGCCTCCCTGGGTTGCCTGATGGCGCTATCGCTTATGCCGATCCAAGGCTCCCTGCCCTTGGCTTTCGTGCCATCCTGCCTGCCGGACTCGATCTCAAGGCCCTCGGCTGCGCACCGGAGGAGGCAGAGGCCTATCACGCCCAGCGTATTGCGCTCGGCGTCCCCGAAGGTGGCCGCGACTATGCCTTTGGCGATACCTTTCCGCATGAGGCCTTGTTCGATCAGTTGAACGGCGTCGACTTCAAGAAGGGCTGTTATGTCGGTCAGGAGGTCGTCGCGCGCATGGAACACAGGGGCACAGCCCGCAAGCGCATCGTGCCGGTGATGGGGGACGGCCCCCTCCCCGCTTCCGGCACTCCGGTCGAAGTGGACGCCGTGCCCATCGGTATGGTCGGCTCGGTGAGCGGGCGGTCCGGGCTCGCCATGATCCGGCTCGACCGCGCCGAAACCGCACTTGCTGGGGGCAAGGCACTTACCGCCGGAGGCGTCAAGCTCGTATTGTTGCGCCCGGCTTTCGCCCGTTTCAGCGTGCCCGGCACAGGGGTTGCAGCATGAGCGGGAATACCGATCAGAAGCGCTGCCCGTGGCCTGGTAACGATCCGGTTTATATCGCCTATCACGACGAGGAATGGGGCGTGCCGGAATTCGACGATCGGGCGCTTTATGAGAAGCTCGTGCTCGACGGCTTCCAGGCCGGCCTCTCCTGGATCACCATTCTGCGGAAGCGCGAAGCCTTCCGGCGCGCCTTCGACGGCTTCAATCCGGAGAAGATTGCGCGCTATTCTAAAAAGAAGGTCGAGACCTTGATGCGGGATGAAGGCATCGTGCGCAACCGGGTGAAGATCGAGGGCGCAATCTTGTCGGCGCAGGCTTGGCTCGAGGTGATGGAAAAGAGCCAGGGCTTCGGTGCGCTTCTGTGGGACTTTGTCGGCGGCAAGCCGATCGTCAATCGCCGAAGATCGATCAAGGACATTCCGGCCGAGACCGATGTCTCGCGCGCTATGGCGAAAGAACTCAAGTCGCGCGGATTCAAGTTCTGCGGGCCGACGATCGTC
>DATLXW010000107.1:0-7041 GCA_035575415.1 Methyloceanibacter sp.
TGTAAGTATAGCCACCTTCGATCATGAGCAAAGGCGGATCGTCCAATTCGAAGTCGACCCCGTGCGGATTGCAACGCTGCGGATCCTCGTTTCGGCAATGCGGGGCGGGATCGCCGTTATAGACGCCTACGAGGAGCGCCGTCCGGTCGTTCGGCGTCACGGCGACGCGGACACCCGGGGTGGCGAGCGGATAGGCCGGACCGCCGCTCGGCAGATCGGCCGCAGTGATCGAGGGCCAGCCCCAGGTGCCGTTGATGAAGTAACCGCCGCCTTCGCTCAAAATAAACTCCTCGTCGGCGGCGAGTTGACCCAGACGCACCGAGACTTTCTCATTGAACATGGTTTGTTGGACCCACAACTCGAAAAGCCTAGTGGCGTCCGTCGCTTCGAGGCTGGTCACCGGCATAAGCGAGCCGATATTCGCCCCCGTGATGGAATTACCGTGGATCTGGAAGCCGTTGGCGTGGAAGCAAAGCCCCTTCCAGAAGCCAAGCTTTTCCATGTCCGCATTGACGTAGAGTTCGAGGACGCCCTGATACTCCCCCCCTTCGTCGAAGCCGCCCCAGTTGTAAAACGGCTCGGCGTAATAGGCGCCGCCGATTCCGATACCGGCCCGCGCCAAAGCCGCGCGCGTACCGCCCACGTCGAGATTGAAGGCTGCATCTTCGGGAATGCCATTCGGCGTCTCGGGCACCTCGCAGGCCGCGTTCGCCCGAGCGGGCATCAGCACAAGTACCGCGAGCGTGGCCACAATTCCAAACAAACCGAATTTGCCGCGACGCCGTCCCTCGCCGCCGCCTCGCTGCCGTATGCGGCCCCTACCTTCGTTTTTCGTCGTCATTCCAAGTCCCCCAGCCAGTTATGTTATAACATTTATGGATCACCAACCCCGTCCCCGTCAACTCCTCCGCAGCGCCTATTCCGATCCCGCCTCCGCCTTGACTTTCTCCGGAGCGTCGAGGCTGTCGGAGCCCTCGAACTCGATCTCCTTGAGATCGAGCGCGGCGACGGCGCGCTCGATCGCCTTGGTCTGATCGAGCAGCGCATCGACCACGCGTTGCACGACGGCGTTCCCCTTCTCGTTTCCCTCGCCGATCATCTGATCGTAGGACTCGGTCGTGAGCGCGCGCAGATAGAGCGCATTCATCGCTTCCATCGTCGCGTCGAGCTTGGCCCGCACGTCGGCATCGATTTCGGGCGCCTTCGCCCGCACCAGATCGGAAACGCTTGGGCCGGAGACCTCGGAACGGTCGATGCGCCGGTAGGTGCCGAGATAGACGTTGCGGATGCCGAGCGCGTCGAAGAAATGCGACGCGTGCGTGTTGTCCGAGAAGCAATCGTGCTCCTCTTCGGGATCGTGGATCATCAGGCCGAGCTTCATTCGCTCGCCGGCAAGTTCGCCGTACGAAAGACTGCCGAGGCCGGTCATGATCGCGGTGAGACCAGCTTCGTCGCCTCCTTTTTCAATCGTCTTGCGCGCCTCGCCGCCCGGCGCCCATTGCTTCGCCATCCAGGCGAGATCGTCGATCAGGAGATCGGTGGCGACGCGCAGATATTCGGCGCGGCGCGCACAATGTCCATTGCTGCACTTTTTGGTATCGAAGTCGGTCGCCTGCCGCTTGCCGTTACCGGGCCCGGTCCCGTTCAGATCCTGGCCCCAGAGCAGGAATTCGATGGCGTGGTAGCCTGTAGCGACATTAGCCTCGACACCGCCTGCCTCCTGCAATTTATCGGCAAGCAACTCGGCGGTGATCTTGGAGGTGTCGAGCTTTTTGCCGCCGATCACGAGCGTGGTGTTGGCGATGACATTGGCGACGTAAAACGCGTTCTCGGGCGATTCGGTGCCGTAGGATTCCGCAACATAGTCGATCAGGCCTTCGTCGAGCGGCCAGGCATTCACCTTGCCTTCCCAGTCGTCGACGATCTTGTTGCCGAAACGATAGGCCTCGGTCTGCATATAGGGAATGCGGGCCGCAATCCACGCGGCGCGGGCCGCGCGAAGGTTGGCATCGGTCGGCTCGGCGAGAAACGCATCGACGGCGAGCTTGAGCGTTTTTGCGGTATCGAGCGAGTCCTCATAGGCCGCCTGGGCGATGTCGGCATACGTCTTCAGCACGTTCTTGACCGCCGGTTGTTCCGCTTTAGACGGCGTCGCAACAATGAACGGAACGAACAGCAACGCGGCGGTCAGACTATGCAGCAGTGGGCGAGACATCGCTTCCCCTTTGGTCATTTCTTGGCCGGGGGAGTCACGACCCCGCCGGCGGCGTCGCAGAACGCGGTGACCCTCCGGCCATCGGCCGTCGGGTCACCGCAAGGTTGAGATGAGGAAGCGCCCGCGCATTGAGCTAAGGCGCTTCAGGCGAACCGGGCTGGGCAGCCGGATGCCTTGTCAAAACCCTAGCGCGGCCGTTACCATGAATGAAGTGAACTCTTCTCATAAGAATTGTTGCACAAAATGCATCTTAAGGAAATCGACGCCAATCTTCTCGTCACCCTCGACGCGCTGCTCGTCGACGCGAGCGTAAGCCGGGCGGCGGAACGGCTCGGCCGCAGCGCCTCGGCCATCAGCCACGCTCTCGCCAAGCTGAGAGAGATTTTTGCCGACGAGCTGTTCGTGCGTGCCGGACAGAAACTCGTGCCGACAGCGAAAGCGCGGGAACTCGCCCCGACCGTGCATGTGATTCTGGCCGGCATGGAGAGCCTGTTGCGGCCCAACAAACCGTTCGACCCCTCCGAGACGCAGCGCGATTTCTCCGTTGCCGCAGGCGAGGCCGGCGAACTCATTCTGCTGCAACCGCTCCGCCGGCGATTGCAAACGCTCGCTCCCTCCGTGCGAGTCGGGTGGACGCCGGCACAAGGTGCGGAGATTATCGAGGCGCTGCGCAGCGGACGCTGTCACTTCCTCATCGACATCGAAAATACCGCCGTTCCCGCTCCCGACATCCGGTCGCTCAAGCTGTTCGACGACACGCTCGCCACGCTGGGCCGAAAGGACCATCCGCTCGCCAAACGCAAGCTCAAAGCAGCGTCGTTCGCTGCGGCGGAGCATATCGCCGTCAATTCGCTGCCTGCGATCGCGCATCTCGACGGCGTTCTTGCGGCGCAGAAGCTGGTCTGCAATACCGCGGCGCAAGTGTCTTCGCTTCTGGTCGGACTCTTGCTGGCGCTGAGCGGCGACGCCCTTCTCACTCTCCCGTCTTCGCTTGCGGCGATTCTCGAGAAGCGCTTCGGCCTCGTGCGCATCCACCAACCATTCCGGCCGATCGCATTTCCGTTGCGGCTGCTTTGGCATTCGAGCTACGACCGCGACGAATGCCACGAATGGGTGCGCGGACAGTTCGCCACCCTCGCGAGCGAGATGGAACAAGCCGCCTGAGGACGCTTTCATGCGCAATTCGGCGCCGCGGTGCTCATGCCTGTTGCCGGCGCTCGTCGCCACGGCGTTCTGCGCCGGACTCCTCGCCCCCAAGCAGGCAGACGCGGTCGAGCCCGGCGACATCGAGACGGGCCTCAAGATTTCCGTCGACGGCGTGGAGAAGACATTGACGCTGGGGGAGGCGCAGGACGCGCTGAGCGTTCCGTCGGTGAGCTTCGCGATCATCGACGAGGATCGGATCGCTGCGGCCGCAGCCTATGGCGAGGCGGCGACGCCGGAATCGCTGTACCAGGCTGCGTCGTTGTCGAAGTTCGTCGCCGCCGCCGGCGCCATGCGTCTCGTCGATCGGGCCAAGCTCACCTTGGACTCCGACGTCAACACCAAGCTCACCTCGTGGAAAGTTCCAGCGAGCGGCTTCGACAATACTCACCCCGTCACTTTGCGGGGCTTGCTCAGCATGACGGCGGGGATCGGCGTTCCCGGTTTCCTCGGTTACGAGGCCGGCGCTCCCGTCCCCAATCTCACGCAGATTCTGTACGGCGCCCCGCCGGCCAAATCGGAGCCGGTGACGGTCGTCGCCGAGCCGGGAAGCACTTATGCCTATTCCGGAGGCGGCTACGAGATTGTCGAGGCGTTAATGGTGGACACGCTGAAAGCGCCCTTCCCGCAGATCATGGACGAACTTGTGCTGAAGCCTGCCGGCATGACCAGGAGCAGCTTCGCCCAACCGCTGCCGCGGGCCTTGGAGGCGGACGCGGTCAAAGGTCACTTTGCCGACGGCAAGCCCTTGCCGGGCGGCTGGCGTATCTTTCCAGAGCTCGCGGCAGCCGGACTTTGGTCGACGCCCACCGACATAGCCAGTCTCCTTATTCTTGTCGGCAGGGCGTGGCGCGGCGAGAGCAGCCTTTTTCTCAAGCCGGAGACGGCAAGAGAAATGTTCACGGCTCAGAACGGGGGCCCCTATGGGCTCGGCGCCGCGATCGGCGCGGCAGATGGCTCGCTTGTCGTCATGAAACGGGGTCAGAATGTCGGCTACCAAGCCTACCTCATTTTCCTGCCGGCCGAGGGCAAGGGCATGGTGGTCATGACCAATTCCGACAATGGCTCGAAGCTCGCCGAGGCCCTGATCCGCCGTGCTGCGGAGCTATATGGCTGGCCGAAACTCGGGACTCTGGCAGATTAATTTTGCGGCCGGCCGGGCGCCCGGAGCCCCCTCCCCCTAGTTTCCGTCACAGGGCTCGATTACGATAGCTCCTGCCCGTAAGAGCCGACACGGGTTCCCCTGGAGGATGAAATGTCCGCATTATTTCGCGCCGGCCTCTTCGCCGCGTTGATGCTTTTTGCCGCCACCCCCGCCCCGGCAGCCGAGAAGACCTATCAGGACGATGCGCTCGACGACGCCGCAATCACGCTCGAAGCCGATCTCAAGGAGCAGGCAGGCAACGTCGCCAAGCCGCTCGCGAAGCTGAAGCAGGAAGCCGATGCGCTCATCAAGAAAGAAAACTTCCAGGGCGCGGCCGACATCTATGTGCAAATCGTCTCGATCGCGCCGAATGACGCGGCGGCTTGGCGCAAATTGGCCGAGCTTTGGCTGGCAATTCCCAAGACCGACGAAGACGACGGTTCGACACGCGCCGAACAAGCGCGCACGGCAGCCTATATCGCCTATCGGCGGGCCACGACGCCGGAGTCCGAGTCCGCTTGTCTCGACACACTCGCCGACGCGTTCATCCGGCGAGAGGAATGGCGAGATGCGCTGAACGCACTCAAACTTGCGCTCACCCTGCACGAGACGCCGGCGCTCAAGGCGAAATACGCGGAGCTGCGCGAGAAGTACGGATTCCGCGTCACCAATTTCAGCGTCGATTCGGATTCGGCTTCGCCGCGCGCCTGTTTCCAGTTCAGCGAGGCTTTGCTCAAGCGCACGGATTATTCGCCCTTCGTCGCCGTCGTCGGACAGGACAAGCCGGCGCTTTCGATCGACGACCAGCAAATTTGCGTGGAGGGCCTGAAGCACGGCGAGAGCTATACGATCACGCTGCGCGCCGGGCTGCCTTCAGCCGTGGGCGAGGACCTGCTCAAAAATGCGGAGTTCAACCTCTATGTGCGCGATCGAAGCCCATCGGTGAGGCTGGTGGGCAAGGCTTATGTCTTGCCGCGGACCGGCCAGCAGGGCATTCCGCTCGTCAGCGTCAATACCGACTTGCTCAAACTGGCGATCTACCGAATCGGCGATCGCAATCTCATCGACAAGGTGCTGAGCTGGGAGTTCCAGCGCAATCTTTACAGTTACGACCTTGAAACGATCGCGGACGAGAGCGGCGAGCAGGTTTGGACCGGTGAGATGGAGGTGAAGAAGGAGCTCAACCAGGAGATCACCACCGCCTTTCCGGTCATGGAGGCCGTGCCCAGCTTGCGGCCGGGCATCTATCTGCTCACCGCGCGCCCTGGCGATGCCTCCGGCAACGATTATGGCGAACGCACCACGCAGTGGTTCATCGTCTCCGATCTCGGGCTCACCGCCTATTCCGGCACCGACGGCATTCACGCTTTCGTCAATTCGCTTGCCACGACCGCGCCGGTCGAAGGCGTCAAGATCAGGTTGCTTGCGCGCAACAATGAAGTGCTCGCCACCAAGACGACCGATGCCAACGGCGCGGTCAGCTTCGAGCCCGGCCTTGCGCGCGGCGAAGGCGGGCTTTCGCCGGCGCTCATCATCGCTTCGGGCGAGGACGGCGATTACGCCTTCCTCAATCTCAAGCAACAGGCCTTCGATCTGACCGATCGCGGCGTGGCCGGGCGCGACGCCCCGCAAGGACTCGACGCGTTCGTATTCGCCGAGCGCGGCGTCTACAGGACGGGCGAAACCGCTTATCTGACCGCGCTCTTGCGCGACGCGGCGGGCATCGCCGTGACCGGCGCGGATGTGACCATGGTGGTCGAGCGGCCTGACGGAGTTGAGTATCGGCGCGCGGTGCTCCCCGACCAGGGCTTGGGCGGGCGCTTCCTCGAAGTGCCGATCATCGCCTCGGCGCCCACGGGAACGTGGCGGGTCTCCGTCTATTCGGATCCGAAAGGCCCGGTCATCGGCAGCACGACCTTTCTGGTCGAGGACTATGTTCCGGAACGGCTCGAGTTCAGCTTCGAGACCGACGCCGAGTCGATCGCACCGAAGGCGCCGGTCACATTCGAGCTCGAAGGCAAGTTTCTGTACGGCGCGCCGGCGGCCGATCTTGCGCTCGAGGGTGAAGTCAACATCGCCAAGACCGCCGAGCGGCCCGGCTATCCCGGCTATGTCTTCGGCCTGGACGAGGCGTCCGACGAGGAAGAGGAAGCGGGAACGGAGAGCATTCCGCTCGCAGATCTGCCTGCAACCGACGCGGCCGGAAAGGCCGAGTTCGAGGTCACGCTCGACGAGGTCCCGGCTTCGACCAAGCCGCTCGAGGCCACGGTCGTAATCCGCATGGCCGAACCTGGGGGCCGCGCCATCGAGCGCGCGCTTTCGCTGCCGATCGTTCCGTCGCAGCCGATGATCGGGGTGAAGCCGCTCTTTTCCGGGCGGTCGCTCAGCGACAACGACATCGCCAAATTCGACGTGGTCATGGTCGCGCCGGACGGGAAGCCCGTGGCGGCGACGGGCCTCAAATGGCAACTCCTCAATG
>DATLXW010000108.1:0-2758 GCA_035575415.1 Methyloceanibacter sp.
GAGAATTCTGCGCATCTTTGATTTCTCCTCGATTGGGCGCAAGTCATTCGGTTGGTTGTTGGGGTGTGTTGTCGCTTTCGGCGAGGCATAGAAAATAGCTGACCCCCGCAAGAAAAACCATGCCTTCCCGCGTAAGGTTCCCCTTTGTGGAAAGCTCGCAAGCGGAAAGGCGCGCCGCGCGGCGCCGCTCCAACTCTCGCAGATAAGAGAAAACCTATCCGAATCAGCTACATAGATGAGATTTGGGGCACTTCGTTTCCTGCCGCCGGCACTTGCGGCCCTTAGCGGGACTCGCCAGCACTCTGCTCTGCCGGGCGCATCCGCGATGGTGAACAGCGAAGGGGGACTGGCGCACCCGACAGGATTCGAACCTGTGACCTCTGCCTTCGGAGGGCAACGCTCTATCCAACTGAGCTACGGGTGCTTGCGCCCAGGAACGTAGTCAAAGGCGACCCCTTAGGCAACGCCGGCGGCGCTTGGGCCTTGGCGCAGGCTATCGCGATCATAGCTAACAGGTGGTTCAGCCGCTGCATGCTCGCTGCCGGAAAAGGCGGCAACATGCGGCGAGCACAAAGCGCCGCTTGACGCGGTGCAGCATTGGCGTAGGTATGCCGCGAAAGAGAAAGGCTGGGCAAGCCCGTGGGTAAGAAAAAGGTCCTTGTGATCGGGGGCGGATTCGGCGGCGTGTTCGCGGCCAAGGCGCTCGAACGGCAGGGCCGCGGCAAGCTCGATGTGGAGCTGGTCAACGCCAACAATTATTTCGTGTTCCAGCCGCTTCTGCCGGAAGTCGCCGCCTCGACCATCCACTCGGCCGACGCCGTGGTGCCCTTGCGCCAGCTGCTCCGCCGCGTGCAGATGCGCCAGGCCGAGGTGATGGGCATCGATTTCGCCAAGAAGACCGTGATCGTGGTGCAAGGCGCCAAGCGCACGCCGATCGACCTTCGCTACGACGAACTCGTCATCGCGCTCGGCACCGGCGTCGATCTCAAGCGCTTCCCCGGCCTGCCCGAGCACGCGCTCACTATGAAGGATCTTTCCGACGCGCATAGGCTGCGCACGCATGTCATCGGCTGTCTCGAAACTGCCGACGTGACGGAGGACCCGCAGGTCAAGCAGCAGCTTCTCACTTTCGTCGTGGTCGGCGCCGGATTCTCCGGCGTCGAGACCGTGGCCGAGGTGCGCGAGCTTGTGCGGCGCGCGCTGCGCTATTATCCCAACATCAAGCCGGAAGAGGTGGGCTTCTATATCGTCGAATACGCGCCGCGCATTCTGCCGACCTTTCCGGCCGACCTCGCCGCCTATGCGACCAGGCGGCTCAGGCTGCACGGCATCGAGGTGCTGACCGGCATCGGGGTGAAATCCGCCACCGGAACCGCGGTCGAGCTCACCGACGGGCGCATCGTCCCGACCTCGACCATCGTCGCCACCATCGGCAATAGCCCGCATCCGCTCGTCTCTACGCTCGGTCTCGACATGCATTGGGGACGTATCAGGACCGATCGCTTTATGCGGGTGCCCGGTCAGGAGGGCGTGTGGGCGCTCGGCGACGCGGCGCTCATCCCGCTCGTGGATGATCCGCAAGAAGATCCCGCCCATTACGCCACACAAACGGCGCAGTTCGCCGTGCGCGAAGGACGCCAGCTGGCCGCCAATATCGTCGCCAAGCTGTCGGGCAAGCCGCTCAAGCCGTTCGCCTATACGTCGAAGGGGGCGCTCGCTTCACTCGGCATGAGCAAGGCGGTGGCCGACGTCTACGGCGTCAAGCTGTCGGGCACGCTCGCCTGGCTGTTATGGCGGGGCTTCTATCTGTCCTTTCTGCCCGGCTTTATCTCCAAACTCAGGGTGGGGCTGAACTGGCTGGTCAACAGCATCCTGCCGCCGAACATCGTGCAGATCCAGGTACCGCCGCCGGCTACGCGCTATATCCACTACCGCAAGGGCGACAAGGTGTTCGAGCCTGGCATGCTGATCGACGGCTTCTATACCGTGATCAGGGGCGCCTTCCGGCTCACCATCGACAATCCGCAGACCGGCGAGCATTTCGAGAAGGTGTTCGGACCGGGCGAGCATTTCGGCGAGCGGGTGTTGCTGCGCTCCGCGCTGAGGACCGGCCTCGTAGTCGCGCTCGAAGACGGCTTGCTGCTTTTCATCGCGCAGAAGGACTTCACCCGCTTCGCCCGCGCCTTTCCTTTCCTCGACAATTATTTCCGGGACTACATCGAGAAGACCTTCGGCGGCGCCGACAAGGCCTTCGCGCCGGGCTCGACCGACAGTAAGACCGAGCTCGAAACGCTGCCTTAGCTATCCCTCCCCGCGAGGGGAGGGTGGCTCGGGCCGTCCTTTGGACGGACCGAGCCGGGTGGGGCGAGACAGCTCGGACAGCGCCGCGAGTATAGTCTCAAGAACCCCTTCGATCTGCTCATCGGCTTCGTTGTTCCAAAATCTCAGGACGCGATAACCGGCTCGATGCAGATCACGGTCTCGCATCATGTCTCGCTTCAGGTGACGATCGAATCCGTGTTGCCCACCGTCCACTTCAACAATCAGTTTTGCACGCCGACATTCGAAATCGACGATGTAGGGGGGAATGGGGGATTGACGGCGAAAGTGATGGCCAAGCTGCCGCAGTCCGCGAAGGTGTACCCACAGCTTCACTTCCTGACGTCATCCTCTTGCGTAGAGCTCGCGCAGTTTCGCTAGGCACCCTGGATCCCATCCTGCCCTATCGCCCCACCCGGGCGCCTCGCTTTCGCGAGGC
>DATLXW010000109.1:0-9309 GCA_035575415.1 Methyloceanibacter sp.
GACGCAGAAGATGCGATGCACCGGCGACGATTACGAGATTGAAGCCACCCTCAAGCTGACCGATAAAGACGGCAAGGTGAAAGGAAGCTGGAACGAGATCATCTACGACGCGAGCGGCGCGGTGAGCGGGAAGGCGAAGGACGACGCGATCCGCGCCATCATCAGAGGCGACAAGTTCTCCGGCCGGCTGAGCCTCAAACTCACCGATGCAGGCCATACCATCAATATTCTGCAACTGAACGAGAAGACCGGCACCTATCGCCTGGCGACAAGCCTCGCTTTTCACCGCTAGCCGCCGCTTGGCCCGGCGCGCAGAGCGTTCTGGCGGCGACATCGATTTCCGGCTTGAAATCCGGCCTTGCGGTCCGGTCCGGGTCTGGAAAACGCATAAGGAATTCTTTATATCTTTATCACCCTCGGAGCCAGCAGGATCGCGTCATGAATTACCATGTCAAAGACATCGGCCTTGCCGATTGGGGCCGCAAAGAAATCGCCATCGCCGAGACGGAAATGCCGGGGCTGATGGCGGTGCGCGCGGAATATGCCACCAAGAAGCCGCTCAAGGGGGCGCGCATCGCCGGCTCCTTGCACATGACCATCCAGACCGCAGTGCTGATCGAGACGCTGAGGGCGCTCGGCGCCGACATCCGTTGGGCGTCGTGCAACATCTACTCGACCCAAGATCATGCCGCCGCGGCCATCGCCGCGCAGGGCATTCCGGTCTTCGCCTATAAGGGCGAGAGCCTCGAAGAATATTGGGACTATACCCACCGCATCTTCGAATGGGCCGACGGCGGCACGCCGAACATGATCCTTGACGACGGCGGCGACGCGACGTTGCTCGTGCATCTGGGGGTGCGGGCTGAGAAAGGCGACACCGCCTTCCTCGACAAAGCCAGCAACGAGGAAGAGGCGGTGGTGTTCGCCGCCATCAAGAAGCGGCTAAAGGAGAATCCGGGCTGGTATTCGGAGATCGCCAAGAATATTCGCGGCGTCACCGAGGAAACCACGACCGGCGTGCACCGGCTCTACGAGATGCAGAAGAAGGGCACGCTGCTGTTCCCGGCGATCAATGTCAACGACAGCGTGACCAAGTCGAAGTTCGACAATCTCTACGGCTGCCGCGAGAGCCTGGTCGACGGCATCCGCCGCGGCACCGACGTGATGATGGCGGGAAAGGTGGCGATGGTGGCCGGGTTCGGCGACGTGGGCAAGGGTTCGGCGGCAAGCTTACGCAATGCCGGGTGCCGCGTCATGGTCTCGGAGATCGATCCGATCTGTGCGTTGCAGGCGGCGATGGAAGGCTACGAGGTCACCACGATGGAGGATGCGGCGCCGCGCGCCGACATCTTCGTCACCGCCACCGGCAACAAGGACGTCATCACCATCGACCACATGCGGCAGATGAAGGACCGCGCCATCGTCTGCAATATCGGCCATTTCGACTCGGAGATTCAGGTCGCGGCGCTGCGCAATTACAAATGGCACAATGTCAAGCCGCAGGTCGACGAGATCGAGTTCCCCGACGGCAAGCGCATCATCCTCCTGTCGGAGGGGAGGCTCGTCAATCTCGGCAATGCCATGGGCCATCCGAGCTTCGTGATGAGCGCCTCCTTTACCAACCAGACCATCGCCCAGATCGAGCTTTGGACCAATCCGGGCAAATACGAAAAAAAGGTCTATACCCTGCCCAAGCATCTGGACGAGAAGGTCGCGCGGCTGCACCTCGGCAAGGTCGGCGCCAAGCTGACCACGTTGCGTCCGGAGCAAGCCGAATATATCGGCGTGCCGGTGGAGGGACCGTACAAGCCTGAAACGTACCGGTACTGAGACGAAGGCCGTCATCCTGAGGTGCGAGCGGAGCGAGCCACGACGGCCGGCCATTGCACCATGACGGCGACCGGCGCGCTCGCGATTAACCAAAGCGCGCTCGCCAGTGGGCAAGAGTCACTGATATCGCTAATCTAAGCCTGATTCGCCTTGAGGCTCGCGGGGTCGACTCGACCCGCGTTTTGTCTGTGGCAGCGTTTGAGCGAGGCGAGGCCATGGGCGGCGGCGTGGAGCGAGGGGACCATGCGGACCAGCGGGGGCAAGGCTGCACCTTCTTTAAGGTGGGCAGAGGTGCTGTTCCGCGTCGCCGTTTTGGCAACCTCATTCCCGTTCCTTGTTTCCGATGCACACGCCGCAGCGGGCGAGATAGCCACGCTCGATCCGCGCCTGGTGCTGGCGCTCGGCACGTTCCTCGGCCTGGTCGCCTTCGCCGTATGGATGGCGGTGGCGAGCCTGAGGGCCAGGGAGAGAGCGCGGCGGGCGGAGGCCGAGGCTCAGCTCGAGGCCGATCGCTATAGGCTGAGCGAGACCACGCTCGAAACTCTGTTGGGTTCGGAGCCGCAAGCGCTGCTTACGGTCGACGAGGCCGGGGAAGCCGAGCTGTTGGTCGCCACCTTGCCGGCCGCGCTCGGCGTGCCGCGCAATGCGCAAGATCTTCTCAATTTCGCCGATTGGCTCGATGCTGAATCGACGCGCGAGCTCGAAACCGCGCTCGATGCGCTCGCCGGACAGGGAGAGGCATTTACCCTGACGCTGCGCACGCAACGCGACCGCTATGTGGAGATCGACGGGCGCACCTCCGGACCCACCATCGTGGTGAAAGTGCGCGCGCTCGCCGGAAAACAGCTCGATCTTGCCGAGCTTGCGGCGAAGCACCGCGCGCTCGAAAGCCAGGTCGCTTCGTTGCGGGCACTCCTGGAGGAGGCGCATAGGACCCAGCCGGCGAAGAGCGAAGCGAAGCCGAGCCTTGAGGCGAGGTTCAGGAGCTTCGACCGGCTCGCCACCGCCTTCGCCGTGTTCGATGCAAAGCAGCGCCTGACCCATTTCAACCAGGCCTATATGGATCTCTGGCAGCTCGATCCGGAATGGCTCAAGACGCAGCCGCGCGACGGCGACATCCTGGACCGGCTGAGACAAGCGCGACGGCTGCCCGAGCGCGCGGATTACCGGGAGTGGAAGGCCGCGTGGCTTTCCGTCTACGGCAAGAATGCACAGGTGGAAGACCAATGGCACCTGCCGGACGGCCGCACGCTGCATGTCGTCGCCGACAGCGAAGGCGAGGCCGGCGTAACCTATCTCTACGAGAACGTCACCGAGCGGCTTGCGCTGGAAAGCCGCTATAACGCGTTGATCCAAGTGCAGCGGGAAACCCTCGACACGCTGCGCGAAGGCGTCGCCGTGTTCGCGCCGAACGGTCGCTTGCGTCTCTATAACCGCGCCTTCGCCGCGCTCTGGCGGCTCAATCCGCATCAACTCGGCACGGAACCGCATGTCGAAGAAGTGATCGAGTCCTGCCGCGCGCTTTACGACTCTCTCGAAGATTGGGAACGCATCAAAACCGCGGTAACGGCAATCCTTCCCGGTCGCGTCCCCTTTGAGCTCGAATTCGACCGTCCGGACGGGAGCGTGCTCGCCTGCGCCGCGCTGCCGCTTCCCGATGGCGGAACCTTGTTCACCTGCGTCGACATCTCCGACGCGAAACACGCCGAGCGTGCGCTGATCGAGCGCGCGGAGGCGCTCGAAGCCGCCGACCGGTTAAAGACCGCCTTCATCAGCCACGTCTCGTACGAGCTGCGCACGCCGCTCACCAATATCATCGGGTTCAGCGAGCTGTTGGCCAGCCCGGTCACCGGCTCCCTGACCGACAGGCAGCGCGATTACCTCAACGATATCCTCCAGTCGGGGCGGACGCTGCTCGCCATTATCGACGACATTCTCGATCTCGCCACGATCGATGCGGGCACGTTCGAGCTCAAGCTCACGCCGGTCAAAGTGCGCGAGGTGATCGATCAGGCGGTGCAAGGCGTGGATGAGCGGCTGAAGAAGGACGACGTCAAGCTGGCGATCGCGGTAGAGCCAGGCGTAGAGGAATTCGTCGCTGACGGGAGGCGCGTGACGCAGATCCTGTATAATCTCCTGTCCAATGCCATCGGTTTTTCCGACCCGGGCGGCAAAGTCGCTCTGATCTGCAAGCGCGAGGGCTCCATGATCGCTTTCACCGTGGAAGATGAGGGTCCCGGCATTCCCGCCGAATATCAGCAGGCCGTGTTCGACCGCTTCGAGAGCCGCTCGCACGGCTCGCGGCACCGCGGCGCAGGACTGGGGCTCTCCATCGTCAAGAGCCTGGCCGAACTGCATGGCGGGAGCGTCAGCCTCGTCTCGGCGCCGGGACGGGGCACGCGCGTGACGGTGCTGCTCCCGCTGAAGCAGACGCCGGCGGAGGAAGCCGCCGCGCCGGAAACGCTGCGCCACAAAGCAAGCCGCACAGCATGACCGCAAGCTGGAGTCTCGAGAATGTCGATCTCGTCGCCCTCGACATTCTCGCAAGCCGCCTCGCTCTCTTTCTCAAGCCTGGCGACGTCGTCACGCTCTGCGGGCCGCTCGGCGCCGGCAAAACGACCTTTGCCCGCGCGTTGATCGCACGGCTCGGCGGCGAGAGCGAAGTGCCGAGCCCGACCTTCGCGCTGATGCAGCGCTACGAGACTCCGCGTCTTGTGGTGACGCATTGCGACTTCTACCGGCTCGAGCCGTCCGAGCTTGACGAACTTGGGCTTGACGACGCGGCGAGCGAGGGCGCGGTGCTGATCGAATGGCCCGAACGTGCTCCAGGTTGGATCCCCGCCGAGCGGCTCGACATCGCCATCGACGAAACGGCAACGCCGAACGCACGCCGCATCATTCTCACCGGACATGGAAGCTGGCAGGAGCGGCTCAACCGGCTGCGCGGCATGTCGGCCTTCCTCGCCGGAACGACCTACGCCTCGGCCCCCGCGCGCTATCTGCAAGGTGACGCCTCCACACGCTCTTATGCCCGGCTCGTGTTGCCCGACGGCAGCGCGATCTTGATGAACTCGCCGCGGCAGCCGGACGGACCGCCGATCCGCGACGGCAAACCTTATTCGCAGCTCGTGCATCTGGCGGAGGATGTGACCCCCTTCGTGGCGGTCGCGGGCGCGCTGCGCCAATGCGGCCTGTCGGCGCCGGCGATCTATGGCTTCGATCTCGAACGCGGCTTCCTCCTGCTCGAAGACTTGGGCGATAGAGTTTTCGGGGCGGAGATTGCGCGCGGCCAATCTATGGCAGGGCTTTGGGAAGCAGCCGTCGAAGTGCTGCTTGCGCTCGCTCAAAACCGACCGCAGGAGCGCCTTCCCATCGACGGCATCGGCTTCTACCGGCTCCCAGTCTACGACCCCGAAGCGATGCTGATCGAGGCGTCGCTGCTGATCGACTGGTTTTGGGCCGCCCTTTACGGCGGGCAGGCTCCTCCGGACCTGGCGGCGGAATTCGAAGCCCTTTGGCGTCCCCTCCTTGCAGAGACTGCCGGCGCAGACCAAGGCTGGGTGTTGCGCGACTATCACTCGCCCAATCTGATGTGGCTGCCCGAGCGGGAGGGAATCAAACGGGTCGGAATCCTCGATTTTCAGGATGCCTTGCGCGGCCCCCTCGCCTACGACCTGGTATCGCTGCTTCAGGACGCGAGACTCGACGTTCCCGAGGCGCTTGAACGCGACCTGCTCGCTCGCTACTGTGCGGATCGGGGGGCGCAAAGCCAGCACTTTTCGAGCGAGACATTCCTCTCGCTCTACGCCACGCTCGGCGCTCAAAGGAACTCGAAGATCCTCGGCATCTTTGCGCGGTTGGCGAAACGTGACGGCAAGCGCGGTTATCTCGCCCACATTCCGCGGGTCGCGCGGTATCTCGAACGCGATCTCGCTCACCCCGCGCTTGCGGGACTCCGCCGCTTTTATGCGCGCGAGTTCGGCGATCTGCGCAAGCTGCCGGCAATCGCCATTTGAGAGGCTGCGGCCATGACTGAGGCAAAGACGGCAATGGTGCTGGCGGCAGGGCTTGGCGAGCGCATGCGGCCTTTGACCTTGCGCGTGCCGAAGCCGCTCGTGCCGCTTGCCGGACGGCCGCTGATCGATCATGTGCTCGACCGGCTCGCCGCCGCCGGCGTCAAAACTGCGATCGTGAACGTGCATTACCTGCCAGAACAGATCGAGGCGCATCTCGCCGCGCGGCGCGGCAGGCTGCCGGAGACGCTCATCTCCGACGAGCGCGGACTCCTGCTCGACACCGGAGGCGGCGTCAAGAAGGCGCTGCCGCAGCTCGGCGCAGGACCATTTTTCATCCATAACGCCGATTCGGTCTGGAGCGAGGGGGCGACGCCGGCCCTCTTGCGCATGCTGCGGCTGTGGGATCCTGCAAAGATGGATTGCCTCCTCTTGCTCGCACCTGTCGCCACCAGCATCGGTTACGCTGCCAAAGGCGATTTCTCCATGAGCCCCGATGGACGGCTTGCCAGGCGCGGCGCGGGAGAGGTCGTGCCGTTCGCCTTCGCCGGCGTTTCTCTCTGCGATGCAAGCTTGTTCGAGGACGCGCCGGTAGGCAAATTTTCACTGAACTTATTGTGGGATCGCGCACTCGCCAGGAAGAGGCTCTACGGTATGCGGATGGACGGATGCTGGATGCATGTCGGCACGCCAGAAGCGCTGGCCGAGGCCGAGACCCTGTTCGAGCGCGAAGGTGCCTGAGCTGACGCAAGCAGCGCCGCGGCTTTACACCATCCCGCCTTCGGCGCCGTTTCTTTCTACGCTCGCAAGAGCGATCCTTCACGGCGACTTGCCCTGCCCCGGCGGGGCCAGACCGGACCCGCTCACCCTCCCCCTCACCACCATCTACCTTCCCACGCGGCGGGCGGCGCGCGCGCTGCGGGAGGCGTTCCTTACCGAGTCTGGCGGCGAGGCGCTGCTTTTGCCCCGCATCAGGACGCTCGGCGATCCGGACGAGGACGCGGCGCTGATCCTCGGCGCGGAGGAAAGCGGCGAGAACGATGGCGAACCCGGTGTACCCGCCATTGCGCCGCTGCGCAGGCGTCTGGCCCTGATGCGACTCGTGCTCGCCTATCAGCATCTGTTGCGCCAGGCCGCGCGCGCCGAAGCCGACACGCTGGCACCGCCTTTGGTCAAGGTGAGTCCGGCCCAGGCGTCGCACCTCGCAGCCGATCTCGCCCGGCTAATGGATATCGTCGAGAGTGAAGAGGTCGAACTTGCCGAGCTCGACTCCATCATGCCCGAGGATTTCGCCGAGCATTGGCAAATCACCGTCGGCTTTCTCAGGATTCTCACCGAGCAATGGCCGCGTTATCTCGACGACAACGGCTTGGTTTCGCCGGTTGCACGCCGCACCCTTCTCATGGACCGAGAAACGGAACGGCTGTCGCGCGGCTCCCCCTACCCCGTAATCGCCGCGGGATCGACCGGAACGATTCCGGCCACCGCGCGCCTGCTCAGGGCCATCGCCTCGCTTGAGAACGGAGCGGTCGTGCTTCCGGGCCTAGACAAATCGCTCGACGAGGAGAGCTGGTCGAAACTGGCGGAGCATCCCGAACACCCGCAAGCCGGCATGGCGGAACTCTTGCGCAAGCTCGGCGCCAGGCGCGAAGCGGTCGCCTATGTCCCCGGCTGCGACATGACCGCTTGTGCGAGCGCGCGGCTCCGGTTGGCGAGCGAAGCGCTGCGCCCCGCCGGAAGCACCGAACGCTGGCGGAACTATCTCGGCAAGACCTCCGGTGAAGGCGTTGACGATCTGACGCAAGCGCTTGAGGGCCTTCATCTCGTGGTCGCCCCGACCGCGCACGACGAGGCGGAGGCGATTGCGCTCATCATGCGCTCGGTCGTGGAAACGCCGGGTAAAACCGCCGCCCTCGTTACCCCCGACCGCATGTTGGCGCGCCGCGTCGCCGCGCGGCTCAAGGGATACGATCTTGCCATCGACGATTCCGCCGGAGTGCCTTTGCCGCGCACGGTGCCGGGCGCATTTCTCGATCTTGTGCTCGGCGCGGTGGAGAGCGATTTCGCCCCGCCCGAACTGATGGCCCTGCTGAAGCACCCTCTTACGCTGATCGGAAGGCGCCCTGAAGCGATGCGGCAAGCCGCCCGCGCGCTCGAGCTTTGGGCTTTCCGCGACGTCTATGTCGGCCAGGGGCTTCAAGGCGCCAGGGCCGCATTGAAGGCCGCGCAAACGAAAAAATCGCGGCTTGATACCGCCGATTATTTCGCCGCGCTTAAGCTCGTGGACGATCTCGAAAGGGCCTTTGTGCCGTTCGCGGCGGTTGCCGAAGGCGCGTTGCCCCCGGGGCTGATGGCGCGGGCACATGCCGAGGCTGCGGAGAACCTCGCGCGCGACGAAAGCGGATCGCCTTCGCGGCTCTGGCAGGGGGATGCGGGAGAGTCTCTCTCCTTGCTTCTCGCCGAGTTGATTGGCGAGGAGGAAAGCTTGCGGCTCGAACTCGGCGATTACCCCGCTTTCTATCGCAGCCTGGTTGCGGAGCGGGTGGTGCGGCCGCGCAGACCGGCGCATCCGCGCCTCTTCATCTGGGGGCCACTTGAAGCAAGGTTGCAGCAGCCCGACGTGATCATTCTTGGCAGCCTAAACGAGGGCGTTTGGCCGCGTCACCAGGAAGCGGGGCCCTGGCTTTCGAGGCCAATGCGCGAGAAGCTTGGCTTAAGTCCGCCGGAGCGCCGCACCGGCCTCGCCGCCCACGATTTTGCGCAGGCGCTCGGCGCGCGTGAGGTCTATCTCACGCGGGCGTCGAAGGTCGATGGCGTGCCGACCGTGCCCTCGCGCTGGCTGCAGAGGCTGCTCGCGCTGATCAAGGCGGCGGACCTTGAAGACAGGATCGCGGCCGGAGAGTTGTGGGTCCATTGGGCGCGCGAGCGGGACAGTGCGCCGCCGCTTGAACGGGCCAAACCGCCCCAACCGAAACCGCCGGTAGCGGCGCGGCCGCGCTGCCTTAGCGTCACCCGCATCGAGCGCTGGATCGCCAACCCTTACGAAATCTTCGCCAGGCACATTCTCAAGCTCGAGAAGCTGGCGGAGCTCGGCAAGGAACCGGACGCTGCCGCGCGCGGCCAGATCGTGCATCGTATCTTGCATGAGTTTTCGCGGGCGTTTCCCGATGCGCTTCCCGCCGACATCGAGGGGGAACTTACGCGGCTCGCAGAAGCGCATTTCGCGAAACTTAGCAGTTCGCCCCTCGCCGAAGCCTTCTGGCGGCCGCAGTTCAAACGCTTCGCCCGCTGGTTCGCGGCGACGGAACCGCGCAGGAGGGCGGGCGTCGCCGCCGTCCACAGCGAAAGCGAGGGCATGCTTCCGCTTGCCGAGGTCGATTTTGTGCTCACAGCCCGCGCCGACCGCATCGACGTCGGAAACGACGGTACGGTCGCGATCTACGACTACAAGACCGGAACCCCGCCG